>CAZYRM010000011.1:0-35867 GCA_964649705.1 uncultured Planctomycetia bacterium | reverse complement strand
GCTCCTCGGGGTGCTCCTCGTGCGGAGGTTCGGGCTCGACGTGCGGCGGCTCCTCGGGGTGCTCCTCGTGCGGAGGTTCGGGCTCGACGTGCGGCGGCTCCTCCGCGGGAGGCTCCTCGCGGGGCGGGAGCTTGCGGTAGACCTTGAGGACGACCACGCTCCCCTTCTCCACGCTCGCGCCCGCGGCCGGGGCCTGCGACGCGATCGTGAATTCGCGCGCCTCGTCGGGAGGCTCGACGGGCGCCACGTGGAACTTCACGGTCAGCCCGTCCGAGAGGGCCGCCTTCGCGTCCCTCGCCTTCATGCCGACCACGTCGGGAACCGTGACCATCACCACGGGCGGCTCGTAGTGGCCGTAGAGGGAGAGGACGACGCGGGTGCCGTGAGGACCGCTCGTCTCCGCGGCGGGGTCCTGCGAGGCGACCTTGTGCTCCGCCTCGGCGATTGGCGGGGCGGGCTGTTGCGGCGCGATCTCGATCTGAAAGTGCTCCCCGAGCTTCGCGCGTGCGTCCGCTTCGGTGAGACCGATGACGTCCGCGACGACGAACTGCTCCTCGTGGTGCTCGCCGTAGAGGGTCAGGACGACCCTCGCGCCGCGCTCGACGCTTGTCCCCGCGGCGGGGGCCTGCGAGAGGACCGTGTGCTCGTGGTCGTGGTCCGGCGACGCGGGCCGGTCCGCGGCGATCTCGACCTGGAACTCGGCCCCGAGCCGTGCTCGCGCATCGGCCTCCTTCAGCCCCGCCACGTCGGGCACGGCGATGAGCTGGGGCATTTCGGCGTGTTCGTGGGGGTGTTCGGGCTCGGGGGGCTGCGGCACGACCACAGGAGGCTCTTCGTGCGGCACGTCCATGCGCACCGCGACGAGGGCGCCTCGTGGGGCCCTCTTTCCGGCCTCCGGCGACTGGCTCGCGGAGAGGGCCTGCATGTCGGCTGGGGCCGTCCCGCGCGGGGGCTCGATCACCGCCTCCAGCCTCGCCCGCAGCAGGGTTGTCTTGACGTCGAGCGCTGTGAGGCCTGTCACGCGTGGGACGGAGACCTCCCTGGCCGCCGGCGGGGGGCCGCCGGGGTGATGAGGATGGCGCGACGCCTCGGCCTCGGCCGCTTCAGCCGCCTGGAGGACCAGCACGGCGTCCCGCGAGTTCACTCGGCCGTCTCGATCCAGGTCAAAGGCGGCGTCTGGCCGGCCGCGGCCGACCGACATCCCCAGGATCCCCTCCGCGGCCGCGATGGCGTCCTCGATCGGCGGAGGCTCGGGCGCGGCCTCGACCGCCTCGTAGACGTAGATCACATGAAGCGTGGCGTTCAGCGTCGAAGCGAGGACCACGTTGAAGAACCCGCGCCGTCCAGGCTCCGGCTCCACGCCCCCGACTCGGACCTCGAGGGAGCCGGACGACTCCCCGGTGAGGTTTCGCGCCCCCATGCGTCGCGCGAGGGGCGGCGTCGTCGAGTCGGGAAACACCCCCAGGTCGAACGGCGCCCTGCGACGGCCGTCGTCCAGGACGGCCTCCGGGCCGCCGGCGAGCACGTCGAAGATCGGCGCCCCCTCGACGACCTCGCGGCACCGCGTTCGGTCGATGCGGCGGACCGACCCTGCCACCGTGATCGCCTGTCCGTTGCCGATCTGCGTTACGTCGGCGTCGAAGCTCCACGCGCACTCGTACCGGTGCGTGTGCGCGCGCGGAGACGGGCGGCCCGTCTCCCCGCAGGCGACCTCGAAGGTCGCTTGTCCCCCCGTGGCGTCGGCGCGGTCGACGGTGAATCTCACCTGGCCGCGCGTGACGCCGCTCGCGGCGTCGCCCTCGAGGGCGTCTCCGCTGACGACCCCTTCGAGCCGCCACGCGGCCCCGTCCTGGCACCAGGCCGGGGCGGAGAGGAGGATGCCGAGAAGGATGGCGAGGCGGTGCATCGAAGCGCCCTTTCAGCTCCGCGGGGTCCCGCACTTGTCGCAGAACCGCGCATCCCCCTGCAACGGCGTGCCGCACTTGGGGCACGTCACCGCCGCGACCCGCGGCTTTCCGCACTTCGGACAGAACTGCGACCCGCCGGTCACGGCCGCGCCGCAGTGAGGGCAGGCCGTCCCCGTCGGCGCCTTGCTTCCCCGTGTCGCGACGACCAGGAGGAGCACGGCCAGGACCCCCGCGCCGATGCCGATCGGGAGCCACGGCACCGAGCGCGCATCCGTCGGTTTCCCGCCAACGGGCGCCGGCCCCGCCACGCGGAGCCTCCCGGCGGTCGTCTCGATCGGCAGGGGCATCTCCGTCTCGTCGTCGCTCCAGGCCTTGCACTTCTCGAGCGTCAGCGGACTCTCCTGCCCGCCCCGTCCGACGACCTTGAACCGAACGGTCGCCAGAGGACCGCCTCCCTTGAGGCTCTTGTCGGTGGCGATGGAGAGGACGACGCGCCCCGCGGCGTCGTGGTTCTCCTTGAGGCTCGCCCCCTGGACCGCCGGACCGGCGTCGACCCCTTCGACGGAAAGCACGGTGGCATCGTACGTCAGCTCGACGTGCATGGCGCCGATCCCCTGGTCGCCGGCCACGTCGATCGTGACTGAGGCGCCCCCGCCGGGCTGGGCCTCGGCGGAGGACGCCTTCAGCGTGATCCCCGCCGCGAAGAGCGCGGGGGCCGCGAGCGCCGCGGCCCAGAACGCGATGAGTGTGCGCATCACCGCCTCCCGGAGGCGTACTGGAGGATCTGCATCGCGTCGAACGAGGAGACCTTCCCGTCGCCGTCCATGTCGAGGAGCGGGTTCTGCGCGCGCTGGCCCACGGTCATCCTGAGCGCGATCCGCGCGTCAAGCTCGTCCACGCACCCGTCCCCGTTGCCGTCCCCCTTCATCCCGCCGGACTCGTCGAGGACCAGGACGCCGCCGAAGATGACGTCCACGGTCGGGACGGCGCCGCTCGGCTCGTTCGCCTGCGTGACCGCCACCGCGACGCCTCCGACCGCGCCCGGCCGGCCGATGACGCGGAACGGGATCGCGGCGATCGGCCCCGATCCCGAGATGCCGTCCGTGGACGCGAACGCGACGCGCACCACGGGCTCCGTGCCGCGCGAGACGTTCGCCGCGAAGATGTACCCCTCGATCATCGGCCCCTGCGCCACCTCGCCCGCCGGCTCGAGGACGCTCGGGTCGAACTGCACCTCGAAGTCCATGTTGGAGAGACCGCGCGCGTTGACGATGTAGACGGGGAGGCTCACGATTTCGCCCGGCTTCACCCGCCGCTGCCCCACCTGGAGTGTCGTCCTCCGCGCGCGCGCGAACGGCTCGCTCGTCTCGCCCGCCGGGATCTGGACGCGTTCGCCGGGGACCCTCCCGCCCGGACCGGCCTCCACGGGCGGCTCCTCGCCCTGTTCGAGGGCCTTGAACACGTAGACCACCGAGATGGGGCTCGCGCCCGTCTCGATGCGGAACTGGACCGCCGCGTTGCACGCCGCGTTCGCGTAGACGCGGAGCTCAGCCTCCCCTGTCGTGGGCTCGCCGTGTCCAACGTCCTCAGGGTAGATGCGCCCGCGGTGCCGCGTGTTGAAGGCCTTCCACGTGGTCAAGGCGTCGCCGATGTCGGAGAGCACGCCCTGGACGAGGGCGGTCCGTGAGGCGGCGACCCCTTGATCGAGGCCGAGGCAGGGCGTCCACTCTCCGGGGCGGCACTGCGCCCCGAGCGTGTCCTCCCGTCGGGCGGAGGCCTGCACGAGGATCCGCTGGCCGGGGCGGATCCGGCTGATGTCCTCCGCGAACTTCCAGGTGTAGAGGTACACCACGTCGTGGCGCTGCGAGTGGCGGCACTTCAGGCGCACGCGGATCTCGCCCCCCGCGCCATCGGCCCTCACGACCTCGTAGGTGACCCCTCCCGTGTTGTTGGGGGAGTCGAAGCCGGAGAGGACCTTGAGCAGGTACCAGGATTCCGCGTGGTCCGCCGCCGCGGGCCCGCACAGGAGGGCGAGCACGAGGCTGGCGGTGAGGATGGAGTATGACCGAGCGGTGGATGGCATGGTGAGTCGTCCCTTGAAAGGGTCCCCCTCGGTGGGCGTGTCTGCATGAGTCTATCCCGCCCGGGGGACGATCGTCAAATCACGGAGCCCACGACTACTTCGGAGGTTGCCACGAGTCCCGGTGGTCCGTCATCCAGCGTTGCCACCGCGCGACCGCGGCGTCGCGGTCGGCATCCGCGGCGTCCGCGTCGAACTCGTGCGTCTCGCCCGTGAGGCCGGAGAGGGCCTGGAGCGCAGCCGCCCGCACGCCCGGCGCCTCGTCTTCAAGCCCCTGGACCAGGTAGCGGATCGCCTCCCAGTCCTTGATCTTCCCCAGGCGCCGGGCCGCCTCGGCGCGGTTCGCGGGAACCTCGTCCGAGAGGAGGGCCGCCTCCCACCAGTCCATCGGGCGGCGCCCCTTGTTCTCCGCCCACCACGCCTCCCACCGCGAGACTGCCACGAGCCGCTCCTGCTCGCTGGCCGAGGGGTCGAACCCGTCGTCCCGTCCGGTGACCTCGAGGAGGGCCGCGTTCGCCCCGGCGCGCACCCCTTCCTCCCTGTCCTCAAGCGCGGCCATCAGACCGGGGACCGCGTCCGCGGTGGCGAGCGACTGCAGGCCGCGGATCGCGGCGAGGCGATTCCGCGGCAGCGGGTCACGGAGGCCCGCCTCGAGCCACTCCCTCCGCGGCTTCCCCTGGTGATCCTGCCACCAGCGTTTCCAGCGCTCCACGGAGAGCTGGCGCTCCTGCGGGGAGGCGTACGCGTCGAAGGAGAGGTCGAACGAGGTGATCGCCACCAGGGCGCGCCCCGCCTCGAAGCGGACCGGCGTCTCGGGGTCCTCGAGGAGTGGGAGGAGGTCCTGGACCGCGTCGACGGAAGTGGCCCCGCCGAGCGCCCTCGCGCACGAGGCGCGGTGCGACGCGAGCGAGCTGCCGAGCTCCCCGCGCCACCAGTCGACGGGCTCGCGGCCGCCCGCCTTGGCCCACCAGGCGCGCCAGCTCCCCACGCGCTTCGCGCGGTCCTCCGTCGGCGCCTCGGGCTCGTAGCCGAAGTCGAGGTTCGTGAGCTCGCGGAGCGTCTCGAAGGCGTTCTGGCGGATCCCCGCCTGCGGGTGGTCGAGGACGCCGATGAGCGAGGGGACGACCTCCCTGGCCGGAAACCGCGAGGAGGCGCGGATCGCGGCGATGACGACGCTTGCCGAGGGGTCGCCGAGGCACCCCACGACCGCGGGCACGGCCGCGGCGTCGCCGATGTCGCCCAGGGCCTCCAGCGCGGCCACGCGGATCTGCTCGTCCGGGTCGGCGAGGCACGCGACGATCGGCGAGACGGCCGCGGAGGCCTTTCTCTGCCCGAGCGCCCGCATCGCGCTGGCGCGCGGGGCCTTGTCGGGGCTCTTCAGGCGATCGAGGAGCTGGTCGACGGTGACGCCCGGGTCCTTGGGCGGGTCCTGCGCGAGGAGGAGCGCGGGGGCGAGGAGGGCAAGGAGGACTCTCAGGAGGGGCATCACGCGAGGAGGTCGAGGTTCCTTCCGAGCTGGAGGTCCGGGCTCTCGGGGGGCGGCGTGGGCGGCGCCTGCGCGGCGCCCAGGGCCCCTTGCGGCTGCGTCCGTCGGACGATGGGTTGAGCGGAGACCTCCTTGGGGCGCGCGGCGGCCTGCTGGTCCCCGACGCCGTCGGTCACGATCTGGGGAACCGGCCGGAACGTCTGGAGCGTCCCGAAGCCCCTAAGGAGCTGAGAGAGCGCCAGGACCCCCTGGCCGTTAAGCGTTGTCGGGATGCCGTCCGCCAAGGCTTCCCTCCCCTGCCGTCTAGTCCGTATGATAGCGGGCCCGCGACCGGTGGCGCAAGCTCCAGAGAGGTGAGCGATGTTCGAGGCGGCCGAAGTCGGGAGCGCGATCGACAAGAAGACCTGGGAGCGCGAGGTGCCCAAGCTGCGGGCGGCGCTGCTCGCGGCGCAGCGGGAGCTCGCCGCGTCCCGTCTCTCCGTGGTCCTCGTGGTCGGCGGCGTGGAGGGGGCCGGGAAGGCGGAGGTGGTCAACGAGCTCCTCGAGTGGGTGGATGCGCGCGGCGTGCAGGTCCACGCGATCGGCGAGCCGACCGACGAAGAGGCCGAGCGGCCGTTCTACTGGAGGTTCTGGCGTCGCCTCCCCCCGACCGGACGGATGGCGGTGTTCGTCGGCTCGTGGTACTCGGAGCCGATCATCGAGCACGCCTTCGGGAAGGGCGGCGACTCGCGATTCGACGAGATGATGGACCGCGCCGTGGCGTTCGAGACGATGCTGTCGAACGAGCGGACGGTGGTCGTGAAGGTGTGGCTCCACCTCTCCAAGGAGGCCCAGCACAAGCGCCTCAAGGACCTGGACGACGACCCCGCGACGAGCTGGCGGGTGACGAAGCGGGACTGGAAGTTCGCGAAGCGGTACGACGAGTTCCGGGACATCTGCGAGACGGCGATCTCGAAGACGTCCTCGGCGCAGGCTCCGTGGCGGATCGTGGAGGCGGCGGACCGGCGCTACCGTGACCTCACCGTCGGGCGGATCGTGCTGGACGCGATCCGTGAGGGGGTCGAGCGGGACCGTGCCGCGGGGGAGAATGCGAAGCCGACCCCCGAGGCGCCGAAGCCGCGGCGTTCGAACCTGATCAACCGTCTCGACCTCGACAAGGCGATCGAGCCCGGTGAATACGACGACCGGATGGACCGTCTGCAGGGGCGGTTCGGGAGGCTGACGCGGAAGCTCTACACGGACCGCCGTTCGATGGCGATCGTCTTCGAGGGGCCGGACGCGGCGGGCAAGGGCGGGGCGATCCGCCGCCTTCAGCGCTCGATGGACGCGCGGGCGTACCAGGTGATCTCCGTGGCGGCGCCGACGGACGAGGAGAGGCAGCACCCGTACCTCTGGCGGTTCTGGAGGTTTCTGCCGCGCCAGGGGAGGGTGACGATCTACGACCGCTCGTGGTACGGGCGGGTGCTGGTGGAGCGCCTGGAGGGGTTCTGCGCGCAGGCGGATTGGCGGAGGGCGTACTCGGAGATCGACGAGTTCGAGGCGCAGCTCGCGGAGAGCGGCGTGGTGATCCTGAAGTTCTGGATCGCGATCAGCCCCGAGGAGCAGCTCAAGCGGTTCAAGGACAGGGAAACGACGCCGTACAAGCAGTACAAGATCGGCCCCGACGACTGGCGGAACCGCTCGAAGTGGGACGCCTACGAGGCGGCGGCCTGCGAGATGATCGAGCGGACGAGCACGCGCCACGCCCCCTGGGTGCTTGTCGAGGGGAACGACAAGCTCTGGGCGCGCGCCAAGGTCCTCAAGACCGCCTGCAAGGCGCTCGAGGACGCCCTCGGGTAGAGAGGGTCCCCAACGCCCATCCCCGGCTTGCGCCGGCCCCGGGACTCCTCTACGACTGTGTGGGTTCGCTCGACCTCAGCGCACATGGGAGGATGGCCCTCTTGAGCTCTTCACAGGTATCGCGTCGTCTGGCAACGCTCGAGCGGGAAGTCGCACGCATCAAGGCCTCCCTCGTGCTGAGCTTGCCCGCGAAGCGCCGCTGGTGGATCGAGGACGCGGGCCGATTCGCGGATGACCAGGTCTTCGAGGAGATTGTCCGCCTCGGCAAGGCCTACCGTCGCTCGAAGCGTCCGCCAGGTCTCGCGAATCGTCAGTGAATCTCCTCCGCACGGACCCAGAGAATGAGACTTGAAGAGCACGTTTTCGGGGAGGTGCTGCGGGCGCTGGAGAGAATCCCTCCGGAGGATCGTTCAGACATCTACGCGCTGTCGCTGTTTGTCTACGATGCGGATGACGATCCGCGCAGGCCCACGCTCACAGTGGGCTACAACACAGAGGCGCAGGTTGCGGCCTGCACTCCAGGTCCCGGAGAGAGCCCCCACTTCCCCACGGCCAGCGATTCCGACGAGGCGCGCTGGAACTACGCCTTCTGGTTGCAGAATGACCTCTCCGTGGTCTGCGACGAGGAGTGCGACCGAGCAGGCGCCGAGCTCCTCCTCGCGTGGGCAAAGCAGCATGGTTGGTGGTTCTCGGATGAGGAGGAGGCGGCCGACTTCGACGCCGCGCTGGATCGCGTGAGGCCGCTTACTGCCGAGTTTGTGTGGATCGCCGTGCGCGTGGTTCAGCGCCTGCACAAGGAAGCTGTATTGGAGCGCGTCCTCGGACGCGGTGTACCCATCCTGATCCACGAACTCGAGTACTACGAGGAAATCGCCCGCCAGAACGAGGTGGCCAACTCCGCAGAAAGCGTGCGCGACTTCGCTCGCTGGGTCCGCAACGGGTAGTGTCGCCCCCGCTCGGAAGAGGCGGGTCGCGGATCAGCGCGCGAGGCCGTTGCGATCGCCGGGGTCCGAGACCACCACGAGGTCGGGAACCTGCAGGGGAACCTGTCCGGAGCGCAGGAGAGGAGCCGATTTACTCGCGGTGCTCCAGCACCTCGTTCTCGCAGTGCTAGGCCGGGTCGGGATGAAACGCTCGCTCAAGCTGCCGCCGACCGTGGACGATGGCGGCGATCCAGACGGCTTCGGGGGTAGCGCGGTAGAGAATCCGATAGCCCGTGACGATCAACTCGCGATAAGGGGAGTCGGGGAACTCCGGCACTCTGCGCCCAAGCTCCGGGAAGGATCCGAGGTGGTCCGCGGTCGCCACGATCCGCTCGGAGAGCGACTCTGCTGCGCGACGGGAGTCCTTCGCAATGAACGAGTGGATCTCAGAGAGATCGTCGAGCGCTCGACGCGTCCACCTTACTTTTGCCACTTGCGGATATGCCTCCGTACTTCTGCGGTCGAGTACGTGCGGCCCGCGGCAATGTCCTGCTCAGCGCGCTCCAGCTTCTCGCGAAGGTACAGGCGGTAGATGAGCTCCTCGACGTCGACCTTCTCGGGCATCCGACGGACCATGTCGAGGACTTCCTTCTTTCTCAAGCTCATGTGCTTCGCCCCCATCGACGACGCTCGGATTCTAGCACAGCGGGGCCTCTGAGAGTATTCGTCCGTGGTGGGGGCATTCCACGGCGCCTTGACGGGCGCAACTCCGAGGCGCCCTGACGGGCGCTACTCCGAGGCACCCTGACGGGCGCGACACCAAGGGCTATCGAGCGTAGCCGTTCGGGCTGCCGGGGGCGGAGGCCAGGAGCGGGTCGACCTCGTCGACCATCTTCACGCTGATCTTCCGCGAGACGCCCGGCTCCTGCATCGTCACGCCGTAGAGGATCCGCGTCATCGCCATCGTCCGCTTGTTGTGCGTGATGACGAGGAACTGAGTCTCCGAGGCGAACTCCTGGAGCATCCCCAGGAAGCGGTCGATGTTCTTCTCGTCCAACGGCGCGTCCACCTCGTCGAGGACGCAGAACGGGCTCGGCTTCAGGAGGAAGATCGACATCACCAGCGCCAGCGTCGTCAGCGCCTTCTCGCCGCCCGAGAGGAGCGAGATGCTGTTCAGCTCCTTGCCAGGCGGCTTCGCCACGATCTCGATCCCAGTCTCCAGGACGTCCACGCCGTCCTCGAGCACCAGGTCCGCCTTCCCGCCGCCGAACAGCTTCCGGAAGAGCGAGTTGAAGTTCTCGCGCACCAGCGCCAGCGTCGCGTCGAAGCGCTCGCGGCTCTCCCGGTTCAGCTTGCGGATCAGCTCCTCCAGCTCCTTCATCGCCTCCTGCAGGTCCTTCTCCTGCCGCGAGAGGACCTCGAGGCGCCCCATCCGCTCCTTCAGCTCGGTCAGGGCCGCCATATTGACGTTCCCCATCGCGTCGAGCTTCCTCTTGAGCTCGTCGATCTCCGCCTGGAGCGCCACGGGGTCAGGCGCCGCCGCGGGGGCCTCGATCTCGGCGGGCTTCTCGCTCGCGACGGTCGGCTCGCCCGCGGCCGGCGACTGTTCGCCGGCGACCGGAGGCTGCTCGCCCGATGCCGGCGCTGCACCCTCTTCAGCTTCCGCCGCGAGGGCCGCGATCTCCGCGGCGTTCGGGTCAGCGCCCTCGATCGTCACCGGCGCCTCCAGGTCCAGCCCCAGGTCGTCCCGCACCCGCTGGCGCAGGTTTTCCAGGTTCGCCGTCTGGCGGCTCTCGTCGAGCCTCAACTCCTGCACATGCCCCGCCCGTGCGCCAAGCTCCCTCTCGAGCGCTCCTGAGCGCTCGCGGACGTCCTTCAGCAGCCCCGCCGCCGCGTCCTTCGCGACCAGGATCTCCCCCGACTCGCGCTCCCGCGCGCCCAGCTCCTCGCGCGCCGTCTGGATCTCTCGCGCCACCTCCTCGAGGGCCGCCTGCGCACGCGCACGGCGTTCCGCCAGCTCCTCTCCGCGGCGCCCGAGGCCCGCCAGGCGCTCCCGCGCGAGCCCCTCCTCGCGCGCAAGCCGCTCGGCCGCGTCCGCGAGGTGGTCCATGCCTTCCGCCGCCTTCGCGCGCGCAATCTTCAGGTCCGTCACGCGGTGCTGCATCCCCTGGCGACGCTCTTCCGCCTTCGCCAGCTCCTGCGTGGAGCGCTCGATCTCCGCCTGGATCGTGGCGTGCAGCTCCGCGAGCTCCGCCAGGACCCGCTTCGCACCCTCCTCCCGCTCGTCGAGCAGGACGATCTGCTTGGCGATGTCGGAGAGGTCGAGGGCGTTCACCTCCTGCTCGTCGCGGAGCGCCGTCTCGCGCTTCGAGAGGCCCTCAGCCTCGTTCTTGCGCTCGAGGACGACGACGTTCGTCTCGTAGAGCGCCGTCCGGAGGCGCTTCAGGTCCGCGTCGTGCGTCGCCTTTGCCGTCGCCGCCGCGTTCCGCGCGACGACGTGGTCGGCGAGAGAGGCCTCGATCACGGCGATCTCGTCCGTCAGCGTGCGCAACTCGGTGCGACGGCCGATGATCCCCGCGCTTCCGGCCTGCGAGCCGCCGGAGATCATCCCCTCGCGCTCGACCAGCTCGCCCGCGCGAGTCACCCACGGCCCCTCGGAGGGGCAGGCGCGGAGCCTCTCGAGGGCCTCGTGGAGCGTCTCCACGACCAGGAACCGTCCGAGGAGCATCTCGACGACGGGCGCGACCGATGCGTCGCAGCGGATCAGGTCGGAGGCGCGCGGTCCCTCGTGGCGCGTCGCGGTCAGGAGCGCTACGTCGGGCGCCATCGCCGAGACTCGGCCCTTCCCGAGGCCGCGCGCGAAGGAGACCACGCCAAGCGCGTCCTCGTGCCGCCCGCAGATGACCAGCTCGGCCCGATCGCCGAGCGCCGCCTCCACGATCGCCACCGCGTCCGTCGGGACCTCCAGGAAGTCCGCGAGGAGGCCGCGTACGCCCCCCTCCCACCCGTCGGTCGGGCCGGCCTGGACCCGTGCGAGGACCTCCTTGACCGCGGTCCCCATCCCCTCGCGATGCCGCTCCAGGTCCATCAGCAGGTCGCGCCGCGAGGTCTTCTTCGCCAGCTCCTCGCGCAGCGCCTGGATCGCGGTCTCGCGCGTCGCCAGCTCGCGCGTGGCCGCCTCGTAGGCCGCCTCGGCCGCCTCGCGCCGCTCGTCGAGCGTCCGGATGCCCGCCTGAGCCCGGTCCAGCTCGCCTCGGACCGCCGCGCCCTGCTCCGCGATCCGCGCGAGCTCCGCGGCGATCTCCGCCGACCGCTGCTGGACGCGCTCGCGCCGCCCGAGGAGGTTCCGTCGGTCGCTCGCGACCTCCGTCAGCTCGTTCTGGTACCCGGCGCGGCGGTGCACCACCTCCAGCGCCTCGGCCTTCTTCGCCTCGATCGCCGTCGACAGCTCCGCGCAGCCGCGCGAGAACTCCACGAGGAGCTGCTCCTCGCGCGCCAGGTCCTCGGTCACCCGCGCCAGCTCCTCCTGCACCTGCCTGAGCTGCTCCGCGTTCTCCGCTCGGCGCCCCGTGACCGCCTGGATCTCCTCCTTCGCGCGCTCCTCGTCGTGCGCGAGGCGGCGCCCTTCCTCCGCGAGCTCCGCGAGGCGCTGCGTCTCGCTCCGCTCGCGGTCCTCGAGTCCCCTCGCGCGCGCCTCCGCGGCGGCCCGCGCCGACTCCACCACGCTGGACCGCGCGGCCAGCTCCGAGAGCCTCGCCTCGTGGAGGACGACCTCCTCGGACAGCGAACGGATCCGTTTCTGCGTCTCCGCCTGCAGCCGCTCCAGGTCGGCGATGCGGCCGAGCGTCTCCGCCCGCTGCGCCATGAGCGCGTTGTACTGGATCCGCGCGAGCGCGAGACGCTTCTCCTTCCACTGCCTCGAGAGCGTCACCCACCTCGCCGCGCGGCCCGCCTGGATGCGGAGCGAGCGGATCTCGCGGTTCAGCTCGCGGAGGATGTCCCCGATCCGCAGCAGGTCCTGGCGGACGCGGTCGAGCTTCCCCTCCGCCTCCTTGCGGCGCGCCTTGTACTTCGAGATCCCCGCGGCCTCCTCGAAGACCGCGCGGCGCTCCTTCGCGCTCGACTGGATCAGCAGGTCGATCTTGCCCTGCTCGATGATGGAGTACGACTGGACGCCGATCCCCGTGTCCAGGAACAGCTCGCGGATGTCCTTCAGGCGGCACCCCTGGCGGTTGAGCAGGTACTCGCTCTCGCCGGAGCGGTAGAGCCGCCGCGTGACCGTGACCTCGCTGTAGTCGATCGGCAGGCGACGGTCCTCGTTCGTGAAGGTCATGCTGACCTCCGCGAACCCCGAAGCCGGCCTGGTGGAAGAGCCGTTGAAGATGACGTCGAGCATCTCCTCGCCGCGCATCGTCTTCGCGCTCTGCGTCCCGAGCGCCCACTTGATGCAGTCGACGACGTTCGACTTTCCGCACCCGTTCGGGCCGACGAGTCCCGTGATTCCAGGGTCGAACTGGAATTCGGTCTTGTCGGCGAACGACTTGAATCCGTGCAGCTCTAGTTTGTGGAGTTGCAAGTCAGTCTCCTCGCCCCACTTAAGTTGCAGTTTCCCCGCCGTCCTGCCCGGGTCGCCGGATAATCCTTTATCGACATTTCAGCGCCGGCCCTTCCGCAGGCCCCGCAGGATCTTGAGGTAGCTTTGGTATCGCCCCGGGTCGATCCCGGAGCCCACCGCGTCCCGGATCCGGCATCCGGGCTCGGCGTCGTGATAGCAGTCGTTGAAGCGGCACGTCCCGATCCTCTCGACGAACTCGGGGAAGCACTCCACGAGGTCCTCCACCTCAATGCCCCAGAGGCCGAACACCTCGATCCCCGGCGTGTCGATGACGTGGCCGCCCCCCGGCAGGGGCATCAGCTCCGCCCACGTGGTCGTGTGCTTTCCTTCCTGCGTCTTCTCGGACAACTCCCCGACCTTCAGGTGGATCGCGGGGTCGACCGCGTTCAGCAGGCTCGACTTCCCGACCCCCGAGGGGCCGAAGAGGACCGTCGTCCGCCCCGCCAGGAGGTCGCGGAGCGCGGGGAGGCCCTCCCCGGTCCGCGCGCTCGTCTTCAGCGTGCGGTAGCCGAGCGCGCCGTAGACCTCGACGGTCCGCTCGATCTCGGGCGGGTTCGACAGGTCCCACTTGTTCACGACGATCGCGGCCTCGAGGCCCCCGATCCGCGCCATGACGAGGCTGCGGTCGACGATGTGCGCGTCGAATTCGGGCGCCGCGACCGCCTGGATGATCAGGAGGAGGTCGGCATTCGCGACGATTACCGACTCGCGCTTCGGGTCCTGCGTGTCGGGGCGCGAGAGGCGCGACTTGCGCGGGAGGACCTTCTCGATGACCCCCGTGCCTCCCTCCCCCTGCGTTACCTCCACGCGGTCGCCCACGACCGCGGGCGCGATGGCAAGCTGGCGGTCGTGGCGCAGCTTCCCCGAGAGGCCGCACTCGAGGACGCCGCCGGGGATGGCGACCTGGAGCGTCGAGCCCTTCCGCTTGAGCACGGTCCCCTCGATGCGCTCGCTCATGCGCGCACCGTCCACTCGGCGCCGGCCGCGGAGGTCTCCCCGTGCGCCCAGGCCAGGAACTCGCGAGGCGACGTCGACGGGCCCTGGCAAGGCCAGCTTGCTGGGTCGAGGAGGAGCCTGGACCCCGCGAAGAGCGAGTGGAAGCGCCCCTCGATGCGCGCCAGGGAGCGCACGTCGCCCGGGGCGCCCCGTCGCACGCGTCCGCCGGCGAGCACGGCCTGGCCGCCGTCCGACGCGGTGAACCGGTCGAGCGCTTCCGACGGGGCCTCCGCCGAGAGCACGAGGCGGATCCGGTTCCGCTGCGACTCCTCCTTGAGGCGGAAGTCGAGCCACGCCGCGACGCGGAGGCCGAGCGCCTGCGCCCCCTCGTCGTCGTGCATCTCGCGGCCGACGATCGACGAGACGGCCTGGGCCAGGCCGCACGGGACGACGGCGTAGGCCATTCCGTCGGGGAACGGCCCGGCGAGCTGGCCTTGCCCGTCGGCGAGGCCGGTCCGCCCCGGGACGCAGAGGCCCGAGAGCGGCAGCCCGGGCCCCGAGGAGAGCCTCCGCACGAGGTCGCGGCGATCGAGGTGGGCGCGGACGGCCACGGCGAGCAGCCCGTCGAGGTTCCGGAAGAAGGCCTCCTCGCCGTCCCCTTCCGAGGCGAGCCGGGCGAGGTCGAGTGCGGCGCCCTGGGCGACGGCCGGGACCGCGATGGCGCGCTCGAAGAGCAGGCGGGCGCCGGGGAGGCGCGAGAGGGCCTCCACGCGGCCCGTGTCCGCCAGGTCGGCGGGCGTCAGGACGACTTCGACGGCCAGCGCGCCGTCCTGCACGGCGGCCTCGGCGATCCCCAGGGCGGTCTCGCCCGCCATCCCGGCGGGGATGCGGACCACGTGCCTCGCCTGGCGCATCCCGGCGAGGACGTCGCGGAGCCTCGCGGCGCCCTCGCGCGTCCACGCCGACGCGGAGGCGATCAAGCCTCCCGCGACATGCTCGGCAAGCCACGTCGCCCGCTCGGCGGGGTCCCCTTCCCGTGGGAGCGGAAGCGTGTCGACTCGCAGCGGCTCCTCGTACGGCCAGAGGTGGATGCGTCCCTCCTGATGGGCCGCCACGACGTCGGGGAGGTAGACGTGCTCGCGGGCGAAGCGGGCCAGGCATCTCTCCCCCACCTCGCGCGCGACCACGGCCGGCGTGCGTACGCCGCCTTCCGCGGGGCGGAACACCGACTCGAACACGCCGTCGGGGGCCTCGGATCCCGCGGGGGCCGGGGCGGGGAGGAGTCCTCGCTCGAACAGGAGGTTCGCGGCGAACTCGCGCACGAGAGAGGGCGCGACGCGGCGCAGGCCGCTGGCGAGGAGGCGCTCCTCGACGGCGCGGGCGACCTCGGCGGAGAGCTGCGCGGGGCACGCCCCGTCGCGCTCCAGGGAGCGGCGCAGGCGCTCGCGCTCCCACGGCTGGATCGCCTCGCGGCTCGCGGGGTCGATCACGAGGAGCGGCGGGGCGGCGGCCTGCGTCCTCGGCCGCTCGCGTCTCCGCGCCTTGTTCACGCGGTAGAGGATGTACGCCTTCGCCGTGCGGGCGTGGCCTGTCTCGATGAGGACCTTCTCGACCATGTCGTGGATGTCCTCGATCTCCGGGACGTCCTTGGCGTAGTACCGCTCGAGGAACATCGTCACGACGCGCGCGAGCTCGGTCGAGAGGTAGCGGTCCTCCCCCCCGACCGCCTGGGCGGCTTTGAAGATGGCGCCGGCGATCTTCGCCTCGTCGTAGGAGACGACCCGGCCGTCGCGCTTCCGGACCTGTTCGATCTTGCGCATGCGGCCGCTACTTCAGCATCGGCTGGAGCTCGGTGATGAACTCGCTGACGTCCTTGAACGCGCGGTAGACGCTCGCGAACCGCACGTAGGCGACCTGGTCCAGCTCCCTCAGCTCCTTCATGACCAGCTCGCCGATGTGCTTGGAGGCGACCTCGCGGTCGTAGCGCTCGTAGATTTCCATCTCGATGCGGTCGACGATCTCCTCCAGGTGGGCCATCGAGACGGGCCGCTTCTCGCAGGCGCGCTCGAGGCCGGCGAGGATCTTCACCCGCGTGAACGGCTGGCGCGTGCCGTCCTTCTTCACGACGCGGAGGGGCCTCTCCTCGGCGCGCTCGTACGTCGTGTAGCGGCGCTTGCACGCGAGGCACAGGCGCCGACGGCGGATCGAGTGGCCGTTCCCGGCGGAGCGGGAGTCGATCACGCGGTCCTTGTTCTGTTTGCAGAAGGGGCACTTCATTCGGAAACGCCTACAGGAACCGGGTAGTGTACCGGCCCCGGAATGGGCGTCAAGCGATTGGGCTACTTCGCCGGGAGAAGTCCAGTCTCGCGCATGAGTTGCGCGAGGTCGCCGTCGGCCGAAATCGGGTGGGTCAGCGCCACGCGGTGGAGGATGAACCGGAGGATCCCCGCGGCCTCGTCCTTCTTGCCCAGGCGCGCGAGGCAGAAGGCGCGGGAGAGCAGCGTCTCGTCGTCGTCGCCGCAGGCCTGGATCTCCCGGTCGATCTCGACCAGCGCCTTCTCCGGGGAGTTCTCCCTGCGGAGCCGGAGCCCGGCGAGGGCGGCGTACGCGAGGCGGTCCTTCGGCGCGAGGGCGATGGCCTTCTCGTACTCCGCGGCCGCCGCGTCGGGGCCGACCCTCGCCTCCAGGACCGAGCCGAGGAGCCGATGGAGGGTCGCACCCTCGCCGCATTCCTCCAGCGCCGACTCGAGAAGCTCCTGGGCCTCGTCCAGGTAGTCGAGCGCCCCCTTGAACGGGTCGCGCCCCTGCTCGTTCTGACGGTGCGCCACGAGGAACGACTCCGCCCAGGCGAGGTACCCGTCCTGGTTCTTGCCGTCCGCCTCGATGGCGCGCAGGTAGGCCGCGCGCGCCTCGCGGATCCGGTCCTGCTGCTTCTCGGGGTCGAGCCCGTTCAGCGCGTGCGGGTGCTCCAGGGCCTTCCCCAGGAGGACCGCCGAACGGACCCGGAGGGATGCGTTTCCGTCGGCCTTCGCCTTCGCTTCGATTTCCGCGAGGAGGTTCTCCGCGCCGTCCAGGTCCGGGAGGACCGGGAAGACCGCGTCGAGGTCTCCCGAGACGAGCCGCTCCGCGCGTGCGAGGTCGTCCCCCTCGACGAGCTTCGGGAGCGCGCCGACGCGCGCCGAGAGGAGCCGTCGGAAGGCCTCCGCCTCCCCCGCGGCGGCCGTGGCGGCCTTGTAGTCGCCCAGCCCGCCGGCCTCGTCGCCAGCGCCGAGCCGCGCCGCCATGCGGCCCGCGTAGCTCGCCCCGTCGCCGGGCGACATCTCCAGGGCGTGGTTGAAGTCGGAGACCGCCTCCACGTGGCGGCCGGCGCGGAGCTTCGCGGCGCCTCGGAGGCGCCAGGACTGGATCGCGGCCGGCTCCAGCTCGATCGCCCCGTCCAGCTCGCCGATCGCCCAGTCGAACTCGCCGATCGCATAGCAGACCAGCGCGCGCTGCTGCCGGGCATGGGCGTCCTTGGGCGACTGTGCGACGATCGCGTCGAAAGCCTTGAGGGCGTTCTCGAGGTCGCCGGCCCTCGCGAGGCGGACCGCCTCCTCCGCGGTCGGCGCCTCCGCCGCGAGCGAGATCGCCGCCAGGAGGACCCACGCGCAGACGCTGTGCCTCATCGACCCTCTACTTCTGGATGTACTTCGCCGGCTCGGCCTTGAACTTGTCCAGGCACCCCTGCGCGCAGAAGCGGTAGGTCTTCCCCTCGTGATCGAGGGACAGCGGCGCATCGGCCGCGACGTCCATCCCGCACACGAGGTCCTTCACCTTCGCCGCTCCCGACGCAGGCGCGGTCGGCATCGGCGCCGGCTGCGGGGTCGGCTTGCTGTCGCACCCGACCGCGGCGATGAGGATCGCCGCGGCCAGGGCCGTGATGACGCGGGTCATGCTACTTCTCGTCCTCCCCCAGGTCCTCGCCCTCGTCCTCGGGCTCCATCGGCATCTCGGGCTGCTCCGGACGCTCGTCGAGCTTGATCGTGATGTCCATCTCCTCGCCGCCGCGGCGCACCGTCACCTTGAGCTTCGCGCCGGCGCCAGCCTCCTGGACGGCCCCGATCAGCGCCTCGACCGACTCCAGATCCTTCCCGTCCAGCTTCACGAAGATGTCCCCTTCCTGCAGCCCCGCCTTCTCGGCCGGGGTCTCGGGGAAGATCGCCTGGATCGCGGGCAGGCCGCTCTCCTCGTCCATCGCGAGCTGGACGCCCATCCAGCCGGGCTTCTTCTCGTGCGATGCGGGCTTCTCCGTGCCCTTCTCCTCGGGCTGCTTCTTCTCGGCCTTCTTCGGCTGCTTCTCGGCCTTCTTCTCTTCCTTCTTGGCCGGCTTCTTCTCCTCCTTGCCGACGCCGAGCTCCTTGTCGAGGAGGGCCTTCACCTCCTCGCGGATCCGGTCGAACTCCTTGTCGAGCTGCTTCGAGATGCGCTCCAGGATCCGGTCGCGGAGCGCCTTCAGGTCCTTGTCCTGATCCTTCTCCTCGTCGTCCGCCCAGGCGAACGGGGCCAGGGCGAGGCAGAGCATGAACGCCAGGAACCGGCTCATCTGAGATCCTCCCTTATGGTGAAATGCGCCGGGTGATACGCCCCGGGCGCAACCTCGTTTGTCACTTGCCAATGCAGAAGCTGGAGAAGATCCGCCCGAGGACCTCCTCTGAGGAGGCCCGTCCGGCGACCTCGCCGAGGGCATCGAGAGCCTCACGAAGGTCGGCGGCCGCGAGTTCGAGTCCTTCGGCCTCTCCGGCCCGAGAGAGGGCCGCGTCGGCGCGGCGCAGGGCGTCACTCACCCGCGACGTCACGAGCAGGGGCGAGGCGCCCGCGGCGCCGCCGTCGAGGACCCTGCCCACGGCGCGTCGAAGCCTGCCCAGACCCTCGCGGGTCACCGCCGACGTGCGGACGACAGGGAGTCCCAGTCCGTCCGCGTCGCACGCGCCGAGGTCGCACTTGTTCGCGGCGATCACGGTCCGGTCGGCCGGGAGGCGGCTGATCGCCTCTCGCTCGGCGCCGTCGGGCGTCCCGTCGATCACCCAGACGAGCGCGTCGGCCCGCTCGCGCTCCTCGACGCCCATCGCGACGGCTCTGCGCGCCAGGTCCCCTGCCGAGGCCGTCTCCCCTGCCGTGTCGACCCAGACCGCGGGGCGGCCCCCCGCGAGGCCGTGGGCCTCCAGCGGGTCCCGCGTCGTACCCGGCCCAGCAAGCTGGCTCTGCCAGGCGTCGGAGACCAGCGCCCTCGATCGCGTGAGGCGATTCCACAGGCTCGACTTCCCCACGTTCGTGCGGCCGCAGAGGACGATGCGCGCCGTCTCGGAGGCGGTCGAGCGCCGCCTCCAGCTCGCGAGGAGGCCGGCGATCGCCTCGCGGATCCCTCGGATGGGTTCGCTCACGTCGAGAGGGGCGCCGAGATCCTCCTCGACGAAGTCGATCTCGGCCTCCGCCCGCGCGACGAGGTCGAGGAGGCGCTCGCGGAGGGCGTCCACTCGGCGCGACAGATCGCCGCGCAGGACGGCCAGGGCGCCTCGCCGTTCCGCCTCGTCTCGGGCGCTCACGAGCGCGGCGACGGCCTCGGCCTGGGCGGGGTCGAGCCTCCCGTTCGCGAGGGCCCGGCGCGTGAACTCCCCCGGTCCGGCCGCGCGCGCGCCGGCGGCGAGGCAGTCCTCGACGAGCCTCGCGACGAGGGGCGGGATGCCGGGGACGTGCAGCTCGGCGACGTCTTCGCCCGTGGCGGACCTGGGGCGGCGGAAGGTCTGGAGCGCGGCCGTCAGCGGCCCGGAGCGGACCTGGTCGGCGATCTCGATCGAGCGCGGGCCCGACAGCCTCACGATCGCCCGCAGCGCGGGGCCCGTGGCCGTCGAACAGGCGACGATGGTGTCCATCAGAGCTTCGGTAGGACGACCCGCTTGATGTACTGTTGCTCGATGATCCCGAGGAAGGTGCTCGTCATCCAGTAGAGGATCAGCCCCGACGGCGTTGTGAACATCATCAGGCCGAATACGAGAGGCATCCACATCATCATCTTCTGAGTCTGCGCGGCCTGGGGGTCCTGCGGCTTCGGGTACGTGAGGCTCTGGACGAACCAGGTGACGATCATGATCAGCGGCAGCAGGTTGAAGAACTCCGTCTTCATGAGCGGCGCGCCGAAGCAGCACCCGATTCCGGGGAAGTGCCACTCGAACATCATGTCGGACTGCGAGAGGTCCCGGATCCAGCCGGCGAACCGCTGCTGGCGGAGGTCAACCGTCTGCAGGAGGGCCTTGTAGAGGCCGAAGAGGATGGGGAGCTGGAGGAAGATGGGAAGGCAGCCTCCGAGCGGGTTGACCCCGTGCTCGCGGTAGAGCTTCATCATCTCCTGCCCGAGCTTGTCCTTCTCCTTCGCGTACCGCTCCTTCAGCTCGACCATCTTGGGCTGGAGCTTCGACATCCGGTGGGCGGAGATCTGGGCCTTGCGGTTGAGCGGGAAGATCGCCGCGCGGACGATGAGCGTGAGGAAGATGATCGACCAGCCCCAGTTCCCGAAGACCTTGTTGATGAGCGCGAGGATGCCGAGGAGGGCGCGGGAGATGAACCCGAACGTCCCGTAGTCGAGCGAGCGATCCAGGCCGAGGGCGGCCATGGCCTCGAGGTCGTCCTCGGACTTGGGGCCCGCGTAGAGGGACGCCCTCCACTTCCAGGGGCCCTTGCCGAGGTCGATCTGCGGAGAGCGATAGAGGGCGAGCAGGCCGATCTTCGACCCCTCGTCGAGGTGTCGGTCCCTCTCCTTCACCTGGTCGGGTGTCGTCCCGGGCGGGGCCCACTCCTCCAGGCGCTTGCGTTCCTTGGCGTCGGTCATCGACGTGAAGACGGACGTCTCGACGGGGTGCTTCCCGTACGAGTCGGTCATGGGAATGAGGGCGGCGATGAAGTACCGGTTCGCCACCGCGACCCAGCCGGGACCGTAGTCTTTCTCGGACACAAGGAGTTCCTTCTCCTTGCCCGTCGCCTCGTCCTTGTCCTTGAAGTCGCGGATCGAGAACTTCTCCGCCTCGACGGACCCGACGCGGAGGCGGGTGCCGTCGGGGGCGCGTTCGGCGCGCGCCACCACCCCGAGGAGGTCGGCGCCGTAGTCGTTCTCGCAGGCGAGTCCCGCCTGGGCCTCGGTCTCGAACCGGTACACGCCGCCCTCCGCGCGGGAGACCTCAATCTCGACGTCGATCACGTAGGGGGAGAGCTGGGAGAGGGAGAAGGTCTTCGTGACCTTCAGGCCGGTCGGGCCGACCCATTCGAAGACGACGGGGAGCTGCCCGGGCGCGCTCTTGACCTCCCAGTTCTTCACGTCGAGCGGGTCCTTCTCCCCCTCGATCACGCGGAACAGGAGGGTCCGATGGCCCTCCTGGGCCTCGTAGACCAGTTCGAGGGGCTTGTCGCCCTCCGGGTGCTCCTTGCGCGGGAGGTAGCGCTCCTTGTAGGTGAGCAGCTCGATCGACTGGATGGAGGCCCCCTCGGACGTCAGGACGGCGTGGATGTGCCTGTTGCCGATCCCGCGGGTCTCGAGGGGGAGGTCGGGGAGCGATGCGACAGCAGGCCCGGGACCTGGGCCTGGACCCGGACCGGGACCTGGACCCGGGCCGGGGTCGGTGCCATTTCCGCCATTGGAGGGCTGGGCCGGCGTCGGCGGTTCGGGCGGGGCATCGACGGGCGGGAAGAGCTTCTGCCCGAGCCACAGGAGCGGCAGGGCGATCAGCGCCCAGAGTGCGATCCCGAGGAGGATTCGCTTGTCGAAGATCGGTTTTCCCTGATTCGCGCCCTGCTCTTCCACGTTTCGCTACCGCCGCTTCTGGAACGTGGCGCCGCACTTCTCGCAGCGGACCTGGTCCTTGTCGGGCTCGAACACGCGGGCGGCGCCGCAGGCAGGACAGGGGCGCTCGGCCTCGTCGATGAGCATGATCGGGATCTCGTCGCGGACGGCGTAGCGGAGGTTGCACTGGCCCTCGGTGCAGAGGAGCTTGTCGCCCTCCTGCTTGAGGGGGGCGAGGCACAGGGGGCAGGCGAGCAGGTTGAGGAATTCGGCGTCGATCATGTTCGTCCTCGGCGCATTTTGAGCGCGCTAGAATACGTTGCAAAGGCCCAATGGTCAATGCGCAAGTATCAACGAACGCTCAAGTCACGAACTCCCAACTTACCCGGAAGCGGTCGGGTGGCCCGGGGCCTTCGAGCGGGAGATGCGGACGTCGACCGTGCGGATGCTCGCGGCGAGGATCAGGTTGAGCTCCTGGGTCTCTCGGTAGAGTCGTGCGATCTCGATCCGCAGCTCCGGACGCGCAGCACAGACCATGCGCAGGAGGTGCCTCGTCTCCCTGGCCTCTTTCTTGCTGATCGCGAGCTTGTGACGGAAGTCCTTCAGGGACTCTGCTTCCTGAGCCTCGCCGTAGTTTGCGCCCACGCTTGTCGCGGCCGCGACGAGCTGTGGGACCAAGCGCTCCGTGATGGCGTCGATCTTGATCTTCTTCGCCAGCGAGATGACCTCCTGCCCGAACAGCGCCGTTCTCTCCTCCAGGTCGTAAGGCCACTTCGCACTCTCGGCCGCTCCGTTTCTGTCCATTCTTTCACCTCCTTCAACGTTCTCACTTCGGCCTTCGTTGAGAATTGCTCATTGAGTCTTGACCATTCGCATCCCCCACCAGCCCCGCTTCCGCGAAACTGAACCCCCCTCCTTCCGCCACAACCACATGGTCAAGCAACGGCACCCCAACCACGATCCCCGCCTCCTCCAAGCGCCTCGTCAACACCACATCGTCCGCACTCGGCTCCGGATCCCCGCTCGGATGGTTGTGGACCACGACCACCCCCGCCGCGCCTTCGCGGAGCGCCAGGCCGAAGACCGCGCGGGGCTCGACGACACAGTCCGACAGTCCGCCCGTCGCCACCACCGCGTCGCGAAGGAGCCGGTGCCTCGCGTCAAGCAGGACAGCGACCATCACCTCCTGGGAGCGCCCGCGCAGCACGGCGCGGTAGTGCCGAATCACCTCGCGCGATCCGTCGAGCTTCACCCCGGGCGCCCACGTCGAGCCGTTCACTCGCCGGGCAATCGCGAGCGCCGCCGCGATCCGCGCGCCGCGCGCCGCGCCCACGCCGGGGTGCCGCGCCATCTGCGCCGGCGTCCACCCCGCCAGCCCGCGCAGTCCCCCGGCCGCGGCCAGCAGCCCCCTCGCGATCTCCAGCGCCGATCTCCCCTTCGTCCCCGTTCCGAGGAGCACGGCAATCAGCCCCGCATCGTCCAGCCCCGCATCCCCGACGGAGAGCAGCCGCTCGCGCGGCCGGATCTCCGCGGGCATGTCCAGGATCCGCGTCCATGGTTCTTCCGGCATGGCGTCCTCCCGCCGCCTGGTGATGCCAGGGACGCGCCAGTCGGGTGGAAATCGCCCTTCGGGCGAGTTGCGCTCGTCCCGGCAAGCGGTTGCGTTCGTTTCGCCGAGCGGGCGCTCCGCCCAGAAGTGCTGGAATTCGCCCCAGCAGGGTGGGTCGACTGCTGGCTTTTCCAGCACTACTCGATCGGCGTCCAGATCCACGTCTCGCACTCGACGAGGTCGACTTCCGAGAGGCCCGGTGGTGCGCCGGACATCCGGCCGATCAGCAGCCGCTTGCGGCGCCAATCGGGGTCGAGCGACGAGAGGAGCGAGGGTGTGAGCGGCGGCGGGAGGGGACTCGGCGGGCCGGGCGACAGCGACTCGCCGACGGCCAACGACTCCCGAACCGTTCCCCGGCCTTCGATGAACAGTACCGCAGGAGAGAGCGCCGAGCCCGTCTCGTTCGCTGCCCCTCCGTCTCGCATCGCGATCACCCGCCCCGTCACCTCCGCATTTGCCTGCCACTCGAACCAGCACCCCTGCCCTGCCGCTCGCGAGGGAAACACCAGCTTCGCGCGCTCTCCCCACAGGATGCCCCAGCATCCCCGCTGCGCCGCGTCCACATCCTGGAAGAGGGGCCTCGGGATGCCCGGCAGCTCGAGCACGAGGTCGCCCTGGGACCCGCGGCTCGCGCAGCCGAACCCGCGCACCTGCCAGCCTTCGGCTGATCGCGGGCCGACAATCGCCATCGCCGAGACCGCGGGCCGTGGCGCCGGGCAGTTCGCCGCCACCACGGTGGAGACAAGCGCGAGCACGCCGACCACGATCCCGACCGTCCTTGGGCTGCGGCCACGGGTGGCGGCGAAGCCGGCGGCGAGCGCAAGCGCGAGCCCGACCAGCGTGACGAGGAAGCGCTGCCTCGCTTCCGGGCCCCACCCCGAGGCCGTCCAGCGGCTCGTCCATGCCCCCTGGACGGAGGGGATGCCTCTCCGTGGGCCTTCCGCCGGCTCCCACGCGACTCCCCACGGTCGGTCGATCGGACGGACCCAGGCGCGACCGGCATCCAGCCGGAGCCCCCATCGTCGCCGTGCCGCCTCCTGCGAGACGAGCACTTGGTCGAAACCCTCCCAGAGCGCCGAGTCCTCCTCGCCGACGACGGCAACACCCGGTCCGCGCTCCCGCCTTGCTTCGGCGAGAAGCGCCGCCTCCGCCGCCAGGAGCGGCCCAGCGGCGACGCGGAGATCGATCGAGACGCGGCGATCGCCGGCCTCGATTTCGACGCGCTCTGACGGGCGGAACGGTAGGACGCCTACGACGACTTCACTGCGGGTGTGGGCATGGACGTAGAGCGGCACGCGGTGGACTTGCGCCGCTCCGACCCGCAGCACGACATCGCCATCGAACGGCTCGGCCCCGGTCGATATCACGAGCCGGATGGGCGTCCATCGTCCAGGGCGGAATCCATCAGCGACGGGGCTTGCCTCGATCTCGAGCGCGAAGGCGGGGCTCGTCAGCAGCGCTACGAGGGCCGCCGCGGCCAGGCCGCGCAGAGCCCCGCCGAGGCGAGGAGCGCGGCCACGAACGCCCACGCGCCCCATCCGCCAACGACGGCCGCATGGAAAGGCGAGCACGCCGCGAGCGACAGGCCCCTGGAGCCGCCGACCTCTCGCAGCACGAAACCGACGAGCGGGAGCCCGGCCGAGCACGCCGCCAGCCCCAGACAGTACAGGCGGCTGGGGTCCCGGCCCGATCGCCTCGCCGACACGGCGAGCAGTCCGACCCCCGCGGCGACCCCCGCCGGAAGCGCCTGGGACGCCAGAGACGCGCCCACCCCGATCTCGGCCGTCTTCGCGCACAACACAGCCAATGGAAGAGCGAGCGCAGCGAGCGACGCCAGGAGCCGCCCCAGCGCCCCCACGTCCCGCGCCCGACCTCCCTCCGGACTCGCCTCGGCGAGGGCCCTGGGCAGGAAGAGCGGCCACAGGAACAGGAGGAAGGCCAGCTCCGCCTCGACGAGGACCGTCGGCAGCACCGATGGAGTGAACCAGGGGAGAGGGAGAAGCCCAGAGGCCGTCAGGACGAGCACGGCCACCAGGACGCAGAGCCACAGGAGTTGAATTCTCATGTCTCAATGCGCAATTCTCAACGAAGGCTCAACGCGCAAGGTTCAATTGCCCTGCCCCCGGACTTCAGCATTTCGTCTTGGGCCTTCGTTGAGAATTGCTCATTGAAAATTGAAAATTCTACCGGTACGCCATGTAGGGCCGATCAAACTGCAGTTTCAAGTACTTCACGCCCCGCAGTCCCGGCGCCGCCTCCATCGCCAGCCTGAGGTTCTCCAGCTTCGAGTCCATCGTAGGCTCGCCGAACTTCTTCGTCCACGGCGAACGTCCCCACTCGATCGCCGTCCTCTCCCCCGTGTGCAGGACGATCTCGCTCCGGTTCGGATCGAGCCGGCCGTCGACGTTCGCCACGTCGATGGAGTCGATGGCCAGCTCCGCATCCACCCCGCCGTCGCGGAGCGCCGCGGCGACCGCGACGCCCGCCGGGATCCCGGCATCGGCCCAGCGCTCGCCGGGCTTCGGGAGGCTCGCCTGGACGCCCGACACGCGGAAGAGCTCGTACGGCACGCCCGCGAGGTCCGCGTACTGGCCGGGGAGGCGCACGCCCTTCTTGTCGACGAGGTAGTGCGTCTCCCCCCACTTCACCGCCACGACGGGCTCTCGCACCACGAGGCGGACCTTGACCTGGTTCGGGAGGCGCACCTCGATCTTCTCCACGTGGTCCACCCACGGAGAGGCCTCGTAGAAGGCCGCCAGGCGCCTGGGAAGGTCGGGGGTCCTGAGCGAGCAGACCTTCCCCGGGAAGGGGAACGGCACGGGCCTGGGGTCGTCGGCCGCCGCAACGGCCCACGACGGGTCGACGCTCACGTTGAGCGTCGCCGTCTCGACCTGGTAGGGGTTCTCGAGGAGCATGCCGTCGTAGACGCGGCGGTGGATGATGACGAGGAGCCAGACGAGGCCGCAGACCATGAACGAGGGCACGATGACCCGGAACGCCGAGGCGGCGGCAATCGCCACGCTTCCCCGCTCGTCCTGGACGTCGTTCGGTTCGCGCATGGACCTCGCTCGTTCGGCGTTCCCGGAGACGGACTGTCCCCGCGTCGGATTATCGACCGATGGCGGGGCTCGGCTGTAGGGGCGGCCGCCCCGACTACGCCACGATGGCCAGACGCAGGATCTCGGCGCACAGCGCCGTGAACTCCATTCCCGCCGCGCGGGCCGACTTGGGCAGGAGGCTGCGCTCGGTCAGGCCCGGGATCGTGTTCACCTCCAGGACCACCGGCCCCTCCTTCCCGAGGATCACGTCGACGCGGCTCATCCCGCGGCAGCCCAGGGCCTCGTGCGCCGCCCAGGCCGCCTCCTGGATCGCCCGGCGCTCCTCCAGCGCCAGCGGCGGGTCGACGATGTACTCCGTCCGCGCGTCCTGGTACTTCGCCTCGTAGTCGAAGAACTCCCTGACCGGACGCAGCTCGATCACCGGCAGGCGCCTCTCCCCCAGGATCCCGACCGTCATTTCTCGGCCGGGCACGAAGCGCTCGACCAGCGCCTCTCCCCCGAGCCCAACGGCCTTTGCCACCGCGTCGGCGTACTCGCCCTCAGTCCGCACGATCGAGACGCCCACGCTCGACCCCTCGGCGCGCGGCTTGACCACGACGGGAAGAGCCATTGGCAAGGCCAGGTTGCGGGTCGTGACGGGACCCGGGGCCGAGACGACCGTCCAGTCCGCCGTCGGCACGCCCGCGGCGCGGAAGCGCTCCTTCGAGGCCACCTTGTCCATCGCCACACGGCTCGCCTCGACGCCCGAGCCGGTGTAGACCAGCCCGCGGGCCTCCAGGGCCGCCTGGACGCCTCCGTCCTCGCCGAACCGCCCGTGGAGGGCAAGGAAGGCCACGTCCACCGCGTCGGCGTCGACACCCTCGAGGCGCTCGCTCATGACGTCGACGCGAGTCGTCGGGAACCCGGCCGCCGTCAGCGCGTCCGCGACGGCCTTGCCCGATCGCAGGGAGACCTCGCGTTCGGAGGAGAACCCGCCCAGGAGGACGGCGACGCGGAGCGTCCGGTTCGCCAGGCGGCCCAGGAGCTCCTGCCGCCGTTCGGTCCCCGTTGCAAGCCTCGCGGTGCCCATGGTCCGACTCCTCGCGGTGACGACTGACGTGCCGGCGAGGGGCGACCCCTCGGGTCGCCCCTACATTGGGGCTGGCCAGATCTTGATCTCGAGCTCCAGCTCGACGCCGTTCCGTTCGCGGACGCGGTCCTTGATCTCGCGAATGAGGCCCAGGATGTCGCTCGCCCTCGCGCCCCGGCGGTTGACCAGGAAATTCGCGTGCACCGGAGAGACAAGCGCGCCGCCGATGATCTTCCCCTTGAACCCCGCCTCGTCGATCAGGCGTCCGGCCGCGATCCGCGGGGCCGGATTCTTGAAGACGCACCCCGCGCTCCGCGCCGCAAGCGGCTGAGTCCTGCTCTTCTCGACGATAATCTCGCGGAGCCTCGCGCGGGCCGCCTCGCGGTCCCCCTCGGGGAATGCGAGGTCCGCGCCGAGGATCACGAACTCGCCGAGCTTCGACGTGCGGTATCCGAATCCGGCCTCCTCGCGTGAGAGCGTGCGCGCGACCCCCTCGCGGTCCACGACGCGGACGCGCTCCACGAACCGGCATAGCTCGCCGTACCTTCCGCCCGCGTTCATGACGAGCGCCCCGCCGACCGTGCCGGGGATCCCGACGAGCGCGTCGGCGCCCCCGCAGCCCCGCGTCACGCCTTCCGAGACCAGCCTCGGGAAGCTCGCCCCCGCGTCGACCCGCGCGCGACGGCCCTCGAAGCGTATCGCGCTCGACTTCCTGAGGGAGACGACCGCCCCGTCGATCCCCTCGTCGCGGACGAGGAGGTTCGTGCCCCCCCCGAGGACGAAGAGCGGCTCCCCGTCGCGGCGGCAGGAGCGGACCACCTCGACCGCCTGCTCCTCCGTGCGGGGCTCGTAGAACAGGCGCGCGGGCCCGCCGATCCCGAACGACGTGTGCCCCGAGAGCGGCTCGTCGCGCTTCAGGATCTCGGACAGGTCCACGGTCATCTCACACCGCCTGCTGCACGGGCGTCTGGGGCAGGGAGGAAGCCAGGGCGTGGGCGGCCCGCCACACGTCTCCCGCTCCCATCGTGACGACCACGGTCCCGGGCTTGATCTTCTCGAGGATCGTCGGGGCGACCCGGAGGAGCGGACCCACGTGCTCCGCCCTGCCCCCCTGGGCCTCGACGTGCGCGGCCAGGTCGGCCGAGGAGACGGCGCGGAGGTCCTCCTCGCGGTCGCGCGCGGCGTAGATGTCGGGGAGGAAGACGCGGTCCGCGAGCGTCAGGGCCTCCGCGAAGTCGCCGAGGAGCGCGAGCGTGCGGCTGGCCTGGTGCGGCTGGAAGACGGCCCAGAGCGTCCGTCCGGGGAACATCTCGCGGAGCGTCCGCAGGACCGCGCGGATCTCGGTCGGGTGGTGCGCGTAGTCGTCGATCACGACCACGCCGCCGGCCTCCGCGAGGCGCTCGATCCTCCGTGCCGCCCCCGTGAACCCGGCGAGGGCGCCCGCGATCGCCTCCGGGGCGACCCCCGTGTGGTGAGCGACGGCGCAGGCGGCGAGGGCGTTCGCGACGTTGTGCCGCCCCGGCACGCGCAGGCTCATCCGAGCGAAGCGGGCCCCGTGCTCCTGGGCCTCGAACTCCCACCTCCCGTCGGCCACGCGGACGTCCCGGGCCGTCCAGTCGGCGTCGGCGCGCTGGCCGAAGGTCTCCACGCGGCTCCGTGCCCCGCGCACGGCGCGGAGGGCCTTCTCGTCGTCCGCGGAGACGACGACGAGGCCGTCCTCGGGAACGGTCGCGACGAATCGCGCGAAGCTCTCGATGATCTCCTCGATGTCGCGGTAGTAGTCGAGGTGGTCGGCGTCGACGTTGTTCACGACGGCGATCTTGGGCGAGAAGTTGTGGAACGAGCGGTCGTATTCGCAGGCCTCGGCGACGAAGAAGCGCCCCTGGCCGATGCGGGAGGAGCCGCCGAGGCAGGGGATCTGGCCGCCGATGACGTAGGTCGGGTCGAGGCCGGCGGCGGTCAGGACGTGGGCGATCATCCCCGTCGTCGTGGTCTTCCCGTGGCAGCCGGAGACGGCGATGCCGTCCTTCTCGTTCAGGAGCCTGCCGAGCATCTGGGCGTACTTGAGCGTGGGGACGCCGAGCTCCTTGGCGCGGCGGAGCTCGGGGTTGTCGTCGCGGACAGCGGCGGAGTAGACGACGTAGGAGAGCCCGGGGTGGATGGCGGCGGAGTCGTGGCCGAGGCGGATGCGGGCCCCGAGGACGGAGAGCTGCTCGGTGGTCGGGCTGGTCTGGGCGTCGGACCCGGTGACCTGGACGCCTTGGGAGAGGAGGCACTTCGCGACCCCGCTCATCCCGATCCCGCCGATTCCGATGAAGTGGACGCCGGAGTGGGCGTGGAGGATCTCACTGATGACGGAGAACCCTCCCGCCGCGCCGTTCGTCCCGGTCCGCCGCATGAGCGCCTCTGGCCTCGATTCGTAATTTATAAATTGCAAGACGTATGTTGTCCAGTCCGGTCTTTCCGAAAAAAAAGATTATCTCGCGCGGGACCGGCTCGCTCCGAGCCGCCTCACCTCGTCCGCGAGCCTCCGTGCCGCACCCGGACGCCCCGTCGAACGCGCCGCGGCCTGCATCGCCGCGAGCCTCGATCGGTCGCCGAGGATCCCCCGGAGGGCCTCTCCCAGGCTCTTCGGGGTGATTTCGGCCTCCTCCATGACCACCGCCGCCCCCCGCGCCGCCAGCGCCCTCGCGTTCGCCCGCTGGTGGTCCTCCGCGGCGTGAGGATAGGGAACCAGCACCGCCGGGACCCCCACCGCGGTCAGCTCCGCGATCGTGGTCCCCCCCGCGCGGCAGACCGCCAGGTCCATCGCCGCGTACAGCTCCCCCATCCGGTCGCAGTACTCCTCCACGAGCGCCCGCACCCCAGCCGCAGCGTACGCCGCCTGGGCCCCGGCGCGGTCCTTTCCGCGCCCGAGCAGGTGGACGACCTGCGCCCCGACCGACGCGAGGGCCGGCGCCGCGCCGACGATCGCCTCGTTGAGCGTCCGGCTTCCCTGGCTGCCGCCGAGGATCGCCACGACCGGCGCCTCGGGGTCCAGGCCGAAGGCGCGACGCGCCCTGAGAGCGCCAGCCTGCTCGTCTGCGCCGTCGCGCTCCGTGACCTCGGGGCGCACCGGGTTCCCCTCGCAACTCACCCGCGACGGGTCGGGGAAGCGCGGCAAGGACTCCTCCCACTGCGCGTAGACGCGCGTGGCGAGGCGGGACAGAAGACGGTTCGCGCGGCCGGGGACGACGTTTTGCTCCAGGAGGACGACCGGACGGCCCAGGAGCCTCGTCAGGAGCGCCGGGGCGAAGGAGGCGTAGCCGCCGAGGCCCACGGTGATCGAGGGGAGCGATCCCCTTCGTGCGAGGAGCCAGGCGGTCTTGGCCAGGCCGGCGGCCATGCCGAGGGCCACGGCGGGGAGGCTCCGGAGCCCGCGCCAGCGCATGGCGGGGACGGGCTCGGCCGTGAAGCCGTAGCGGCGCGCCTCGCGCTCGTCGAGGCCGCGGTCGGAGCAGAGGAAGAGGGAGTCCGCCGGATCGTCACCCTCACGGAGGGCGAGCGCGAGGGCGATGCCGGGGTAGAGATGGCCCCCGGTGCCTCCGCCGGCGAAGAGGACTCGGACCATGCTCCTCGTTGCCTCCGGATCGGTAACCATGGCGTCCGGCTATTCCGGCCGCTTGGAACGGATATCTGATATCTGAGAGCTGATATCTGATATCAGATATGACTCGAGATACGATGGGTTCCCGGGACATATCTGATATCAGATATCAGCTCTCAGATATCAGATATCGTCGCCCCTACCCTCCTCAGGGTCCCTCCAAGCTCTCGGACGCCAATCCCTCGGCGCCTTCCTCTCTTGTCGCCGCGAGGGCCACTCCCACCGCAAGGCACGTGAACACCAGCGACGACCCCCCGAAGCTCACGAACGGAAGCGGGATGCCCTTGTTCGGAAGGCTCGCCGTGACGACCCCCACGTTCATCGCGGTCTGGAGCCCCAGCAGGAGCATCACGCCGAGCGCGACGAAGTGCCCGAACGGCCGCTTTGCCTCCATCGCGATCTGGCGGAGCCTCCAGAGGAGCACCAGGAATCCCACGAGCAGCGCCGCCGCCCCGGCGAACCCCAGCTCCTCTCCCACCACCGCGAAGATGAAGTCCGTGTTCGCCTCCGGCAGGAACAGCAGCTTCTGCTTCGACAGCCCAAGCCCCGTGCCCCACGTGCCTCCGCTCCCCAACGCGATCAGCGACTGCCCGATCTGGTATCCCTTCCCCTGAGGGTCGGAGCCTGGGTCGAGGAAGACCCGGATCCGCGCCTCGAGGTGGGGAAACTGCGTCGCCAGCAGCCCCGTCGAGAGCGCCCAGCCTAGCATCGGCACCGCGAAGAGCGCCGGAGGGAGCGTGTGCCAGAACCGGAGCCCCGCCCCGAGGAGCAGCAGCGTCGCCACCACGGCCAGGAAGACCGCCGTCCCGACGTCCGGCTCCACGACGACCATCGCGCACGCCAGCGCCACCGCCCCCATCGTCGGCAGCGTCCCCTTGAGCAAGCTGCGCATCCGCTCCGGGTCGCGGTCCAGGAGCCACGCCAGGAACATGACGAGCGTGAGCTTCGCCATCTCCGAGGGCTGCAGCCCGACGTCGCCGAGGCGGAACCAGCGTCGGGCGCCGTTCAGCTTCGTCCCGATTCCCGGCACGAGCACGGCCGCGAGGAGCGCGAGCGACAGGAGGAAGAGCCAGGGCGCCGATCGCCTCCAGAACCTCGCCGGCATCCATGAGGAGGCGAGTAGGACCGTCAGCGAGAGTCCGACCCAGATGAGCTGCTTCCGGACGAAGAAGAGGCTGTCGCCGAACCGGGCCTGCCGCTCGGCGAGGACCCCGCTCGCGGAGTAGATCATCACGACCCCGAATCCCAGCAGCGCGAGCACGAGGCCCAGCACCGCGTTCCGGGATCGATCCATCGGCCTTCGCCCCTTGTTTTTTCGGGAGGGACTGACTCCGCATCCCCCTTCGGCGTTCGGGCGTCTCAACCTTTAGGTGGGGCATCGGTTAGCCGACCTTCAGCGTCGCCAGGCTCGCCACGGCCAGGAGGGCCGAAACGATCCAGAAGCGCACGGTGATCTTGGACTCCGGAATCTCCATGAACTGGAAATGATGGTGGATCGGCGCGCAGCGGAAGACGCGCTTCCCCGTCGTCTTGAACGAGATCACCTGGATCAACACCGAGAGGGCCTCGGCGACAAAGATGAAGCCGACCACGAAGAGGACCAGCTCCTGCTTCGCGCAGATCGCGACGACGCCGAGAAGCCCGCCCAGCGGGAGCGACCCCGTGTTCCCCATGAAGACCTGCGCGGGGTAGCCGTTGTACCAGAGGAACCCCAGGCCCGCGCCTGCCATCGCGACCGTGACGATCGTCAGCTCCCCGCAGCCGGCCACGTACGGCACGTGGAGGTACTTGTTCGTCCAGTCGCTCCTCCCCGCGATGTATGTGAAGACCGCGTAGGCGAGGCTCGCCACGGTCAGGCAGCCGATCGCGAGGCCGTCCAGGCCGTCGGTCAGGTTGACGCTGTTCGAGCAGGCCGTGATCACGAGCGCGACGAACGGGATGAACCAGAGCCCGAGGTCGACGTGCTCGCGGACGACGGGGATGAACAGGTGGGTGACCTGGGGGTGGTGCTCCCGCGTCGCCCAGTAGAGCGCCGCGCCCGCGCCCAGCCCGACGAGGCCCTGGAGGACGAGCTTGAGCCTCCCGCTCATCCCGTGCTTCGTGGGGCTCGTGAGCTTGATCCAGTCGTCGAGGAAGCCCGCGCCGCCGAGCGCGACCGTCACGGCCATCGCGACCAGGACGTACGGGTTGTCGAGCTTCGCGAAGAGGACCGTCGCGAGGAGGATCGCCGCCAGCACGAACGACCCGCCCATCGTGGGCGTCGAGACCTTCCCCTTGTGCATCTCGACAAGGACCGCGGAGTCCTTCTTGTCGGCCCGCTCGCGGACCTTGAGCCGCGCGAGGAAGCGGATCACCGCGGGGCCGGCGAGCAGGCAGGCGAGGAACCCCGTGATCGCCGCCAGGGCCGAGCGCAGGGTCAGATCGGACGCGAAGAAGGAGGAGAACAAGCAGCCTCTCTCGGAGACGCATGTCCCGCCCTGAGGCGTTCGAGCACACGCTCGAGGCCGACCGCGCGGGACCCCTTGAGGAGGACGAGGTCGCCCGGCCGGAGCCGCGCCAGCAGCGCCTCCGCCGCCTCGTCCGCCGTCATGACGGCTTCGACCGGTCGGCCGGCCTTGTGGGCCGCCTCGGCCGCCGCCGCCATCTCCCTCCCGACCGCCACGAAGAGGTCCACCTTCATCCGCCCCACCCGCTCGCCGACGCGGGCGTGGAGCCGCGCGGCGTGGTCGCCCAGCTCCCTCATCTCTCCGAGGACGACGATCTTCCGTCCCTCGGCCTCGATCACGTCGAACTGGTCGAGCGCCAGCAGCGTGCTCGCCGGGTTCGCGTTGTAGGCGTCGTTCACGAAGCGCACGCCGGCGATCTCGACCGGCTCCATCCTCATGGGCGACGGGCGGAAGTCGGCCAGGCGCGCCGCCGTCTCCTCCAGGGCCACCCCGGCCTGCAGCGCAACGGCCGCGGCCGCCAGGGCGTTGTAGGCGTTCCACCCGCCGAGCATCGGCAGGACGAACTCCACGCGGTCGTTCACCCAGAAGCGGATCTGCCCGTCGTGCGCCTCCACGCGGCTTCCCCGCAGGTCGGCCTCGTGGAACATCCCGAACGTCAGCGTCCGCGAGGTCGCGCGCTCCGCCATCCGTCGGACGTGCTCGTTGTCGACGTTCAGGACGGCGATCCCCCCGGGCGGGAGGGCCTCCACCAGCGCCTCCTTCTCCTTCGCGACCCCCTCGACGCTGCCGAGGCCCCCGAGGTGCGACTCCGCGACGTTCGTCACGACCGCGATCGATGCGCGCACGAGGGCCGCCAGGCGCGCGATCTCGCCCGGATGGTTCGTTCCGACCTCGACCACGACGAAGTCGTCCCCTGGGGCCGCCGAAAGCAGCGTGAGGGGCACCCCGATGTGGTTGTTGAAGCTCTTCTGGGACCGTGCGGCCCGCGCGCCCTTCGCGAGGACGTGATGGACCATGTCCTTCGTGGTCGTCTTTCCGTTGGAGCCGGTGATCGCGATGACGGTTCCGCGGAGGGTCTTCCGATGTTCCCGTGCCAGGGCCGCGAGGGCCTCCACGGAGTCTTGGACGCGGAGGATCGGCAGCTCCAGCTTTCCCGGCACATCCCCGTCGACGACGGCCGCGACGGCCCCGCGCTTCACCACGTCGGGGAGGAAACGGTTCCCGTCGAACTTCTCGCCTCGGATGGCGAAGAAGAGGTCTCCCGTCCCGAGCGAGCGGCTGTCGGTCGAGACGCGGCCGACGGTCCCCACCGGCGCCGCCGGCGACCAGCTCCCGTGCGCGATGCGCGCCAGCTTCTCCAGCGTGATCATCGGTCTACACCCTCGCAGCGCCCGTGATCGCCCGGATGGCGACCTCGCGGTCGTCGAACGGCTTCACGACGTCCTTCAGGACCTGGTAGTGCTCGTGCCCCTTCCCTGCGAGGAGGACGACGTCTCCGGGCGCGGCCGCGCGGATCGCGTGGAAGATCGCCTCCTCCCGGTCGGCGATCACGGTGCGCCTGGACGGATCGGTCATCCCCGCGACGACCTCCTCGAGGATCCGCTTCGGGTCCTCTGAGCGGGGATTGTCGCTCGTCACGATTGCCACGTCGGCCAACTCCTCCACGGCGCGTCCCATGAGGGGCCGCTTCCCGCGGTCCCGGTCGCCTCCGCAGCCGAACACGACGATCACGCGCCCCTGGACGAGCGGGCGGAGGGCCGAGATCACGTTCCTGAGCGAGTCCTCGGTGTGCGCGTAGTCGACGAAGACGTGGAACGGCTGGCCGCACTCGACCGGCTCCAGCCTCCCGGGGACGCAGCGGGTCGCCTTCGCCCCCTCGACGGCCGCGACGAGCGGGTGGCCGAGCGCGAGGACGGTCGCGGTCGCGGCGAGGAGGTTCAGGACGTTGTGCCTCCCGATGAGGGGCAGGCGGAACTCGGCGTCGCCGCGGACGGTCCACAGGTGGACGAGCGTGCCGTCGAGGTCGGACTGCATGACCTCGGCGGAGACGTCCATGCCTGGCCGCATCCCGTACCAGACGGTGCGGGCGGCGGTGCGGCGGGCGTACTCGTCGGAGGCGGGGTCGTCGGCGTTCAGCACGGCCACCCTCTCGCGGCGGAGGCCCTCGAAGAGGATCGCCTTCGCATCGCGGTACTCCTCGTGGGTCTTGTGGAAATCGAGGTGGTCGCGGGTGAGGTTCGTGAGGACTCCCGCGGCGAACTCGATCCCCTCCGCGCGGCGCTGGTGGAGGGCGTGGGAGGAAACCTCCATGACGGCGTGGGTGAGCCCCTCCTCGCGCATCTGGGCGAGGTACCCCTGCAGGTCGACGGAGTCGGGGGTGGTCATGGGGGCGGGGATCTCGCGCTCGCCGATCACGTAGGAGATGGTGCCGAGGAGGCCGACCT
>CAZYRM010000010.1:66673-71008 GCA_964649705.1 uncultured Planctomycetia bacterium | reverse complement strand
CCCCCTCGCGCGAGCGACCTGGTTCCTTCCGAACACACCTTCGTGTCCCTTCGTGTCCTCGTGTCTTTGTGTTAAAAACCACCCGCTGTCCGTCGCTTCGGCTTCGGCAAGATGTTAGGCCTCCACTTTCTCAACGCCGCCTTCCTCGCCGGCCTCGCCGCCGTGGCGCTGCCGATCCTGATCCACCTCGTCCACAGGAGGCGCGCGAAAGAGGTCCCGTTCTCCAGCCTCCGCTACCTCCTCCACATCGACGAGCGCGTCGCGCGCAGGCACCGCCTCCAGGAGCTCGCGATCCTCGCCATGCGCTGCGGCGTGCTCGCCCTCGTCGCGATGGCCCTCGCGAAGCCGCTCTTTCGCCCCGAGGGGACCCCCGTCGGGGGCCGAGGCGCGACGACCGCCGTCTTCGTCGTCGACGACTCCTACAGCATGGGGCTCTCGGAAGGGGGCGTCACCCTCTTCGAGCAGGCCCGCAGCTCCGCGATGGCGATCGCCAAGGCCCTCCGCCCAGGCGACTCCGCGCTCCTCCTGGCCCCGCACCGGATGCCCCCCGCCGACGAGCTTCGCCCCTCGAACGACCTCGGCGCCGTCGCGAAGCAGATCGCCTCGATGCGCCTCTCGCACGAGCCCACGCTCCTCGCCTCGGCCCTCGCGGCCGCGTATGACGTCCTCGCGAAGGCCGAGACGCCCAACCGCGAGCTCTACGTCCTCTCCGACCTCCAGGCGAACGGCTGGGACCCGATCCTCGAGAAGGGCTTCGGCGAGCGCACCCAGGACGTCGACGTCTACCTCGTCCCCCTCGCCGCCGCCGAGGTCCGGAACCTCGCCGTCACCGAGGTCGAGGCCGTGGCCGCGGGAGGCCTCCGCGAGGCCCCCGTGTGGGTGACCGCCCTCGTCTCGAACGAGGGGAGGCGCGACGAGCAGGCCCGCCTCCAGGTGATCGTCGATGGCCGCGCCGTGGCCGAGCAGGCGATCTCGGCGGCACGCGGAGAGACCATCCCCGTCGCCCTGACCCTCCCGGCGCAGTCCGCGGGCCAGCATCGCGGCACCGTCCGCCTGACGAGCGACGCCCTCGCCGAGGACGACGAGCGGCACTTCGTCGTCGACGTCCGCGACGCGATCAGCGTCCTCCTCGTGAACGGCCGCTCGGCGCGGACCTCCTACGAGAACGCCACGTACTACCTCGAACGGGCCCTCCGTCCTGAAGTGCAGGCCGACGAGTCGCGCTCCGCGATCGTCCCCGAGGTCTGCAAGCCCGAGGAGCTCGCCGGCCGCCCCCTCGCCACCCACGCCGCCGTCCTGCTCTCCGACGTGCCCGCACTCTCGCCCGACGCCGCGAAGGCCCTCTCGGACTGGGTCCGTGGAGGCGGCGCCGCCGTGGTCTTCCTCGGCCCCGACGTGAAGACCGCCGAGTGGAACGACACGCTCGCGAAGACGGGCCTCGCCCCGATCCGTCTCGGGCCCGTCGTGGGAGCGGACTCCGGGGAGGAGGTCTTCTTCACGCTCCGCGACCTCGCCCCGCGACATCCGCTCCTTGCCTCCCTCTCGCGAAGCCGTCCGCCGGTCGACCTGACGACGCCGCGCTTCTTCCGCTACGTGAAGACCAGCCTCGTCGGCGACGCGCAGGTCCTCGCGCGCTTCCCTGGAGGCGACCCCGCGCTCCTGGAGGCCCGCGTCGGGGCCGGCCGCGTCTTCGTCTGCGCCTCCGGCTGCACCACCGAGTGGACGAACTTCCCGCTGCGCGTTTCGTTCCTGCCGTTCGTCCACAACCTGGTCTACTGGCTTTCCGAAGGGGGGAGGGGCGCCACGTCGATGGCGGTCGGGGCGCCGCTGAGGTTCCCCTACGCCGCTGCAAGCGGCGTTCGAGGCGTCCAGGTCACCTCTCCGGACGGCAAGGAGGTCGCCAAATCCCGCGGAGAGACGGTCGGGGCGTGGGACGCCCTGTTCGACCCGATCCGCGAGCCGGGGTTCGTCGCCTGGAAGGAGGACGGAGGGGACGCGCGGGGCGGCGTGCTCGCCGTCAACGTCGACCCCGACGAGAGCGACCTGGCGCGCGTCTCGAAGGACGAGGTCGAGAAGGCCTTTCCCGCGGGGGCCGTGCGCGTACTGTCGCCCGGGGCCGAGATCGTCTCCGAGAGGGAACGGAGCCGCAACGGCGTGCCGCTCGGCGACGCCTTTCTGATCCTCGCCCTTGCCATGCTGCTCGGGGAACTGTATCTCTCGAACCGGATCGCCTTCGGCGCCCGGCCGAAATCCGCCGCTTCGCCTTCGGCGGCGCAACTTTCCGGGCTCCCCGGAGGTTCATAAGAGAAGCCGAGATGGGAGGTTCCGAGATGGTCCGGATGCGCTCGCTCGCCATCCCCGCGCTCGTCGCGGGGCTCGCAGGCGGACTGGTCTTCGCGATGATGCAGATCCACGACCTGGCGTTCGAGGTGAAGGAGCTCCGGAGCCGCCTCTCGCGGACCGAGGCCCCCGCGCCGCGCCTCGAGGCGACGACCACGGTCGTGCAGCTTCCGTCGCTCCCCTCCGAGGACGACGGGTCGCTTGAGGACGACGTCGCGCGGATCGACTCGGAGCTCGCGGCGCTGCGCGCGGCGCTCGGCGTCGTCCCGACCGAGGTCGTCGTGGATGGTTCCGCGCCGTCGGATGTGCAGCGGTTCGTCTCGGCCCCCGGCGCGCCAGGGTCCATGGTGCTCGCAGAGGGCGGCGTGCCCGTGGTTCTCTCGAAGATGTCCCCGGAGCAGCAGGAGCAGTTCAAGAAGGCGGTCCTCAAGGTCGTGACCGACCAGCGGCGCGAGGACGAGCAGAAGCAGCGGCTCCAGATGGCCTCCAAGGTCGTCTCCGACCTCGCGAAGGCCCTCGGTCTCGCGGGGCCGCAGCTCGACCGCGCGAAGCAGATCCTCGCCGATGGGACGAAGAAGGTGACCGACCTGCGGAAGCAGATGACCGATGCAAATTCGAAGCAGACGAAGCAGGACATCTCGGGCGTGTGGACCGCGATGGACCAGGGCGTGCGGTCGATCCTGACCGCGGAGCAGATGACGCAGTACGACACGTGGCGGACGACCAAGATCGCGAAGAACTACTTCGGCCCCCCGGCGTCGCAGCAGAAGCCCGCGCCGAAGCCGGCCAAGCCTGGAAAGAGAGGTTGAGCATGAGCGAACCACAGGGCGGGAGCAGGATCGGCGGGGCCGTGGCCGCGTTCCTCTTCATCGGGCTTGGCGGGGGGATCCTCTACTCGGCGCTCCGCATCCACGACCTCACGTTCGACCTCGACGAGCTGAGGCAGAAGGTGGGGCGCAAGGCGTCCCTCCCGACGGCGAGCACGGTGCCCGCGGCGCCGGCGGTGACCGTCCTGCCGTCGGCGACTCCCGCGGCGGGGGACCTCTCGGGAGAGGTGGACCGCCTTAGGAAGGAGCTGGAGGCCCTCAAGACGGCGCTCGGGGCGCAGCCGGCCCCTGCGACGACGGCGGACGGCTCCGCCGCGACTGCGTTCACGATCGCGACCCCGCCCGGGGAGGGCGGCCTCCCGGATCCGCTCGTCGTGGCGTTGGAGTCGATGTCCGACGACCAGAAGGTCGCCTTCAAAAAGTCGGTGCTGGCGATCGTCGACGAGCGCGAGAAGGAGCGGGACGCGAAGAAGCAGGAGAAGAAGAAGAACGAGGTCGTCGAGCAGCTCGCCGCGAAGCTCGGGCTCACGGACACGCAGCGGGACCGGGTGCAGATCACGGTCGACCAGGCCTCGGCGAGGATCGTCGAGCTGAAGAGGATGCAGAACGACACCAACCAGGACCAGGTGAAGAGCGACATCCGGACGACCATGAAGACCGCGGACGACGGCATCCGGCTCCTCCTGACGAGCGAGCAGGTGTCGCTCTACGACGCGTGGAAGGCGGAGCAGAACCCGCGCCAGATGTTCGGCGTCGGCGGCGGCAAGCCCAACAAGGTGCAGAAGAACCCCCAGCGCTGATCCGGCATGACGACGTTCAGGCTTTCGATCGCGAGCGCGCTCCCCGGCGCGCTCCTCCTCCTGATCGCCCTCGCGGCGATCGGCGGCGTCGTCTGGATGTACCGCGGCGGCCTGCGCGGCCCCTCCCGTCGCGCCTGGCGCACCCCCGTGACGCTCCGCTTCGTCGCGATGGGCCTCTTCCTGCTCGTCCTCTTCCGCCCGGTGATGTCCTGGGAGACGAAGGAGCGGCAGGACGCGCGCGTCGTGGTCCTCCTCGACACGTCGCAGAGCATGTCGATCGCGGACGCCTCGCAGGGGACGCGCCTCGCGGCCGCGCGCCGGATCCTCGGCGTCGGCGAGGAGGGCCTCCACGAGGCGCTCTCCGAGTC
>CAZYRM010000010.1:0-66573 GCA_964649705.1 uncultured Planctomycetia bacterium | reverse complement strand
CGCGCCGGATCCTCGGCGTCGGCGAGGAGGGCCTCCACGAGGCGCTCTCCGAGTCGTTCGGGGTTTCGTACTACCGCTTCGACCGCGACGTCCAGCCGCTCGCGGCGCCCGACATCCGCGAGGGGAAGATCGCCGCGACCGGCGAGGCCTCAGACCTGAAGCGCGGCCTCGAGGAGGCGGTCCGGACAGAGGGAGACGCCCCGATCGCGGGCGTGGTCGTCTTCACGGACGGCCAGGAGAACGGGAAGGACCCCTCGACGGCGGCCGCGAGGGCGCTCGGCGTTCCGATCTTCCCCGTGGGGCTCGGGAACCCCGATTGGGACTCGGGCCGTGTCGCCGACCTGTCCGTCGCGAAGGCCTCGGCGTCCCCGAGCGTGATGGTGAACGACGCGCTCTCCGTGAAGGCCTCCGTGGCGTGCTCAGGCCTGGATGGGCGCACGGTGGGCGTGGAGCTGCGCCACGGGAAGGAGGTGCTCGATCGGAAGTCGGTCGCGCTCAAGGCGGGCCCGAACGAGGTGGCGCTCTCGTGGACGCCTCGGCAGACCGGCGTCTTCGAGTTGGCGGTCGCCGTGGAGGCGCAATCCGAGGAGAAGGTCCTCGAGAACAACGTGCGCTACCTGCCCGTGCTGGTCACGGGGGACAAGGTGCAGGTCCTCTTCTACGAGGGTGCGTTGCGCTGGGAGTACAAGTTCGTCAAGCAGGCCTTCCAGCGCGACCCGAACCTGCAGGTGAGCTGCCTGGTGAAGACGAACGAGGACAAGCTCTACGAGCAGCCGGCGCCGGGCGTTACGCTCGGCGGGGCCTTCCCGGGCACGGTGGACGCCCTTTCGCGGTTCGACTGCGTCGTGCTCGGGGACCTGACGCGGGGCGACCTCCCCGACGAGAAGGCGGCCGCGGTGAAGGCGTACGTCTCGGAGAAGGGGGGCGGGTTGCTCTTCCTGCCGGGGCGGCGCGCGCTCGGAGCGGACGGGCTGCTGGCGGGGCCGCTCGGCGAGGCGCTCCCGGTCGCGCTCGCGAGCGGCGAGGAGAAGCGCGGGGGTTTCGCCTTCGAGCCGACCCGATCGGGGGCGGGGCACGCGATGCTCTCGGGGCTCGACGCGGCGTTGGGGCGGCTGAAGCTGGAGAACGTGTACGTCGTCGGGGCGGTGAAGCCCGGGGCGGAGACGCTCGCCTCGGCGGGCGGGTCGGTCCTCCTGGCGGTCCAGCGGTACGGCCAGGGGCACGTCGGGGCGTATCTCTCGGACACCGACTGGAAGTGGGTGATGAACGGGAAGGGGCAGGGGGGCGAGGAGGCCTTCGCGAAGCTGTGGGGGCAGATGCTCCGGTGGCTTGCCCAGCGGGACGACGCGAAGGGGGCGGGACTGACGCTGCGGATTGTGACGGACAAGGACGTCTTCGGTGCGGACGAGACAGTCCGTGCGACGCTGGAGGGGCCCGAGGCGAGGGAGTTGATCGAGAAGCGCGCGACGATCGAGACCGAAGTCACGGACGCGGACGGGAAGCGCTACGAGATGGCGTTCGAGGCGGCGGGCGACAGGGTGGCGGGCGTCTTCCGTCCGCCGCATGGCGGGGAGTATACGATCGCGGTCAGGTGGCTCGCGGGGGGCCAGGAGCGGGCCTCTGCGACGCGCACGGTGGTCGTGCAGAGGCCGGCGCGGGAGATGGAGAAGCTGGCGAGGGACGCGGAGCTGTTGCGGACGCTGGCGGCAGTCTCGGGCGGTCGCTCGTTCGACGAATCGGACGTGGCGCAGCTCCCCGAGGCGCTACGCGCTGGATCGCGCGTAACGGTGACGCGCGTGGAGAAAGGCGTCGACTCGAGCCCGTGGCCGTACACGCTGTTCGCACTGCTGTTGTCCGCCGAGTGGTTCTTGAGGAAGAGGCGGAACGTGATCTAGCGCTTGGATGGTGGATTCAACACGAAGACACGAGGACACGAAGGGCGACTCGAAGTGTGCAGACGGATCTCGCGCCGATGCGGCAGCAACACCCCACCCTCGGGCGCTCTGTTGAGCGAGCAGCTTTCGCGCGTTGATCCACACTCCGCGTCCCCTTCGTGCCTTCGTGCCTTCGTGTTAGAACCCACCATCCGATTCCCGAGGCGCGTCCAAGCAAGTGCGGTGGCGCTTGCGTTCCTCTTCGCCGCACAGCCACTCGCGGCCGAGGGGCGCATTGGCACACTGACCCTGTCCGACGGCACAGCCCACACAGGCGAGGTCTCCCTCACCAAGGGCAAGAAGATCGAGCTCTTCGTCGTCGATCAGAAGAAGCGCTATTCGGTCGACCTCGCAGAAGTGGTCGAAGTCACCACCGAGGTCGAAAAGGAGTCGCTCGAGCACCCGTGGCACTTCGTCGAGGAGAGCCGCCACGAGAAGGTCTACCTCCCCGAGACCTATCCGCTCCGCAAGTACCTCCTCCACGTCCGTCTCGCCAGCGGCCCAGAGCTCGTCGGCCACGTCACGGCCGCGCCGATCTACGTCCGCGTTGACGACGAGAAGCTCCGCTACTTCCTCCTCGCCGACCAGAAGGGCGAGGTCAACGAGTCGCTCACCGACCTCGTCTACGTCAAGTCAGTCACGTTTGAGGGGGCCGAGGCCGGCGAGGGGAAGCTCTGCCGCCTCGGAGTCGACGCCCCGGGCGCCCTGGAGGTCCGAGCCGTGGACGCCTCGCGCGACCGCGGCTTCGAGGCACAAGGAAAGGCTCCGTTCCGTGTGACCGGACTCCTCCCCGGCGGGTATGATCTCTTCGTGAGGTACGCCGACCGCATCCGTTGCGCCGTGACCGCTCCGGGCGAGCTGACCGAGCCCGAGAAGAAGGAGCTCGACGCCCGCGTCCAGCAGATCGAGGAGTTCTTCGACGAGAAGCGCGTCCGCGGGTACTTCGGCGGCCGCGAGCGCGTCAAGGTCCTCCTCGAGATGCGCCGCATCAAGGACACCACCGACACGGACGAGAGCGGCGCCTCGTACCACCAGGTCCGCTGGGAGGTCTGGTCGCTGCACAAGCTCGAGACGACGTGGCAGGTCGACGCGCGCGTCTTCCTGTTCCGCGAGCGCCTGGACCCCGGCGCCCCGTTCCCCGAGACCGAGGTCGAAATCGATCCCAAGCTCGGCGACGTCCGCCTCGACGCCGACCGGACCGTGAGCGTGGAGTAGGACGATGCAGAAGCTGGAGACGACGATCCACACTGTCCGCTCGAAGTGGGTCCTCGTCCGCGCCCTCGAAGGGGCCGCGCTCCTCGGCGCGTTCGCCTCCCTCGGTCTGCTCGTCGCGTTCGGCCTTGACAACCTCCTCCACCTGTCGCTCGTCCCGAGGATCGTCCTCACCGTCGCCGTCCTCGCCGGATCGGGCTGGCTCGGCTGGACCCGCCTCGCGGCGCCTCTGCTCCGGAAGCCGAGCGACGACGCCGTGGCCCTCCTCATCGAGCGGGGGAAGCCCGACCTCGAGAACCGCCTGATCAACGCCGTGCAATTGTCGAGGGAGACCCTCCCCGACGGATCCGTCGGCTTCGTCGAACTGGTCCGCCAGGACGCCGCGCAGGTCCTCTCTCGCCTCGGCGTCGACGGGGTCGTCCCCGTCCGCCTCGCGAAGCGCGCGGGCTCGGTCGCGTGCGCGGCCCTGGGCGTGCTCGTCGTGTATGCGGCCCTCCTGCCCAAGCACTTCCAGAACGCCCTGGAGCGCTTCGCGAAGCCCACCCGCTTCGTCGCGCCGCTGACCGAGACCACGCTCCAGGTCGAGCCCGGGCACGTCCGCCTCGCCAAGGGAGAGGGCTTCACGGTCGCCGCGCACGTCGGCGGCGTGGTCCCGCAGAAGGCCGTCCTCGAGGTCCGCGGCGCGGCCGACGGCGACTACGAGATGCAGTTCCGCGGGGAGGCCTTCACGTTCGAGGTCGCCAACGTTACCGCGAACATGACCTACCGCGTGCTCGCCGGCGACGCCGAGAGCGAGGAGTTCCGCGTCACCGTGGTCGACCCGCCGCGCGTGGAGCGGCTCGTCCTCGACGTCGTCTCTCCGAAGTACGCGCGGAGGCCGATCGACCATCAGGACCCCGCCTCGGGGCCGATCCGCGCGATCGTCGGCAGCGTCGTGACCGTGACCGCGCACGCGGATCGGGCCCTCCAGCGCGCGACCCTGCGCCTCGGGAGCGGCGCGTCGATCGACATGGAGATCAAGGAGGGCCGCGTCGCGAAGGCCGAGCTCGGCGTCCGTGAGCGGGACAGCTACGCCATCGTCCTCGTCGACCGCGAGGGGCTCCAGGACCCCAGGCCGCAGGTCCACCCGATCGAGGCAATCCCCGACGGGCCGCCGGTCGTCGAGGTCCGCGAGCCCGGCCGCGATATCCAGGTGACCTCCGACGCCGAGGTCGCCCTGTCCATCCACGCGAAGGACGACGTCGGCCTCGCGCGGCTCGACGTCCTCGCCCGCGTGGAGCCCGACGGCGAGGAGAAGGCGATCGTCGAGTGGATGTGGTCCGACGTGAAGCTCGAAGTGACCGCTGGGCACCTCCTCAAGCTCGCGGAGCTGAAGCTCCCGCGGGGGGCCGCGCTCTCGTACTGCGCGCGCGCGATCGACCTGAAGGGCCAGGAGGCCCGCTCCAGGGCCTTCACGATCGCCGTGATCTCGGGCCAGGAGGAGAAGCAACAGACGCTCTCCGACCTCGCCTCGCTCCGGGACCGTCTCCGCTGGATCCTGGAGAAGCAGAAGCAGGCCAGGGGCGACCTCGCCAAGGGGATCGAGGGGCGCGCGAACGAGAAGCAGGGCCTCGAGACGGCCCACCGCGTCCGGACCCTCCAGTTCGAGGTCCGCCAGCAATCGCTCCAGGCCCTCGCGGACTGGAAGGGGGAGGAGCTGGCGAGGCTGCCCGGGCGCGAGAAGCTCGCCGCGCTCTCCGCGGACGAGATGGTCCGCGCGGTCGATCTCGCGGAGTCGATGGAGCGCGACCAGAAGCAGGACCAGCGCGTCGCGACGGGGAAGGGACTCCTTCCGGTGCAGGACCGCATCGTCGCGGTCCTCGAGGAGGTCCTCGGCTCCCTCTCGGACCTCATCGCGAAGGTGAAGGCCGCGAGCGACGCCTCCGAGGCCGTCGCGAAGGCCGCCGACGAGGAGGACGCGCGTCAGAAGCTGGAGGACCTCGCGTCGAAGCTCGAGGAGTTCATCAAGTCGCAGAAGAAGGCGATCCAGGCCTCCCAGGAGCTGGACGGAAAGAACCCCGACGACTTCACCGAGGCGGACCGACTCAAGCTGGAGGAGCTCAAGTCGACAGAGGAGAAGTGGGGGAAGTTCCTCCAGGAGGCGGGGACCGACCTCTCGAAGCTGCCTCCGCAGGACTTCTCGAACGGGAGCATGTCGAAGGAGCTGATCGAGGCCGCGAGCCAGGTCGAGCTCGCCGCGGACGCCCTGACGAAGAAGAACGTCGAGATGGCGGTCCCGTTCGAGCAGTCGGGGCTGGAGCTGGCGGAGGCCATCACGATGAACATCGAGCGGTGGCTCGCCGACGCCCCGGACACGCAGAAGTGGAACATGGAGGAGCCGACGGGGGACTACGACGTCCCGATGGCGGACCTCCCCGAGGAGCTGGAGGACCTGGTCGGGGAGCTGATCGACCAGGAGGAGGAGATGACGGAGGAGACGGAGGACGTCACCTCGAGCTGGATGGACTCGATCAACGAGGGCGCGGGCTGGACGGCGATGGACGGGCCGATCTCGAACATGAGCGCAAAGGGGATCACGGGGAACCTCCAGCCGAACAGCCAGGAGGTCGGCGGGAGGAGCGGCGAGGGGCGGAGCGGGAAGTCGAGCGGGCAGATGGTGGAGGAGACGGCGCAGGGGAAGGGCGGGAAGCAGACGCCGAGCCGCTCGACGCCGGACCCGTACGAGGCGGGGCAGGTGAAGGACACGAGCACCGACCCGACCGGCGGCGCCACGGGCGGGGGAAAAGTCTCCGGCGTGAACCAGGAGGGGCTCCGCGGGACGCCTCCGCCGGCGATCCAGCAGCAGATGGCGCGCTTGGCGAACCAGCAGGCGGAGATCCGCCAGCAGGCGGAGCGGATGGAGTACGGGTTGGGGCGGCGGAACTACCAGTCGGACGACCTCTCGCAGGCGGTCGAGCTGATGAAGGAGATGGAGAACGACCTCCAGCGCGGCGCGGGGCGGGACTACGGAGAGCTGCAGCGCCGCGTCGTGGAGAAGCTCCAGCAGGCGAAGAAGGTCGTCGGGGCGCAGGTGCGCTCGAATGAGGACACGGCGGCCCACCTCCCGAAGCGGATGCGCGACGAGCTGGAGAGCGCGATGGACGAGGAGGCCCCGGCCGAGTACCGCGACCTCATCGAGGACTACTACAAGAACCTCTCGGAGGGGAAATGAGGCGCGTCGGTGGCCTCCTCCTGATGAGCGCCATGCTCCTGGCTGGCGACGGGAAGAACCTCGTCCCGAACGGGGACTTCGAGCGCGGGAAGGGGGACCCCGCGAAGTGGGACCGCGTGGACGGCCTGTGCACCTTCTGGGTCGAGGACCCGGTCCGCGGCGGGAAGTGCCTGAAGTGCGACAGCGACGTGCTCGCCTCCGAGTATCGTGCGCGCGCGGAGGAGATGAAGCAGGCTCATCCCCCGGCGGCAAAGCAGAAGACCCCCGTAAAACCCCCTGGCTACAACGCCGTGGGCGGGATCGAGGGCGTCACCTACTGGTCCGACTGGATCGACCTCAAGCCGCGCATGCGCTACCGCCTCTCCGTCGACTACCGCACCGACGAGGAGTTCGCGGGGAAGGGGCTCACGCCCAAGGTCTTCGTCAAGGCCTACGCCAACGTGACGGAGAAGGTCTTCGAGGACGGGAAGACCCTCGACAAGACGTACCGCCGCGTCTTCTGGAAGATGTACAAGGACTGCCAGGGCAGCGAGGCCGACTGGAAGACCGCGACGCTCGAGTTCACGCCGACGAAGATGAAGCCCGACGTGAAGTGGCTCCGCGTGATGATCATGGCCTACTGGCCGAGGGGGACCTACTACTTCGACAACGTCCGAGTCGAGGAAATCGGCGAGGACGAGAAGGTCGCCTCCACCGAGCCCGAAGGGGAGCTCGTCGACGACGAGGGGCCCGCCGAGGGTCCCGCCGACGCCGAGGGGCCCGAGGTCTACCCGCCGAAGTAGCCGCATGCGCCGCCTCCTGCCGCTCCTGATCCTCCCGCTCGCCCTCTCCGCCGAGGACGCGTGGTGGGACTCCGCCTATGCATGCCGGCGCCAGGTCCAGGGGATCCAGGCGATCCAGGGCCGCCACCCGAGCGACGCCTGCATCGTGACGCTCACGACCGCGGGGGCGTGCCAGCCTTCCTTCGACGACGTCCGCGTCATCGCGCGCGGCAATATCGTCCCTCACCGCGTCGTCTCGGTCGGCGACGAGGACCGCGTGACGATCGCCTTCGAGGCCAAGGACCCGAAGGCCCCCACGTGGGTCTACTTCGGCAACACGAACGCCTCTCAGCCGAAGGACCTGTACGCCCCCCAGGCCGGCCTCCTCCTCGAGACGCGCGAGTCGGGGAAGGGGAGCGCCGACTCGTGGGAGCGCTTCCAGGCGCTCCTCCAGGGGAGCCCGGTGGTCCTGGGCCGCGGGCCCGCAAGGACGATCTCGATGGGGTTCAACCCGTACGGCCGCGCCTACAACTACATCGCCGCCTACACGGGGTACTTCCACGTCCCCGACTTCGGCAACTACGAGTTCGCGACGAACTCCTGGGACGCCTCCTTCGTCGTGATCGACGGACGACTCGTCGTCGGCTGGCCGGGGAACCACGACCCCGGCGGGGCGCACGGAGAGCACCACGGCGAGGTCGACCTCGCCGCGGGGGTGCACAAGATCGAGTACTACAACGCCATCTCCTCCCGAGGGCAGGGGTGCCTGTGCGGGTGGAAGCCCCCGGGGCAGGCCCAGTGGACGGCGATCCCCGAGACGGCCTTCGTCGGGGGGCATCGAGCCGTCGCGGGACCGATCGAGAGGCGCGGGAAGGCGACCTTCGCCGACTTCGACTGGGCCATCACGAGTGACCTGGGCCTGGAGGGGCAGGAGGTCACCTCGGTGCAGTTCCGCGAGGTGCTGCCGCGCGGGAAGAAGGCGCGGGCCCTCGCGTGGGACTTCGGCGACGGGATCCAGGGGGAGGGGAGCAAGCCCCAGCACGTCTACCTCGAGAACGGGCGGATGCAGGTCCGGCTCCGCGTGACGCTGGACGGCGGGGAGTCGGACGAGGTGACGCAGTCGGTCCGCGTCCAGCCGTTCTGGGCGATGGGGAGCGACGGGGCGGAGAAGCGCGGGAGGGAGTACCTCGCGATCGTCGGCGGGTACGCGCCGCACGCGCTCTCCCCGGGCGCGGCGATGCAGCTCGCGTGGCTCCTCCTGCAGGCGGAGAAGCGCCACGACGCGGTGAAGGCCTACGCCGGGGCGTTCGCGCGGATGCCCGCGATCGAGACGCAGCGGGTCGCGGAGCACGCCTTCCAGTACGGCGACCTGCTCACGCTCGGCTACGGCGACGGGGCGCTGGCCGTCCCGCACTACGCCTACGTCGCCCGCGTGGCGAAGGACCCGGTCTGGAAGGTCCGCGCGCTGGTGAGGCAGGCGGAGGCGCTCCTCGAGCGCGAAGGCGGCCTGGAGGAAGCGAAGAGGGTCCTCGACGAGGCCCTCGTCGCGGGGAAGGGGGCGCGGACGGACTACGTTCGCTGGGCGCGGATCCGCAGCGCGGACGTGGCGCTCTTCTCGGGGGACCCGGAGGGTGCCGAGAAGGCGTACCGGGAGCTTCAGTTCGGGCGGGACACGCGGGTCTTCCGTGGCGACCCGGGCCTGGCCAAGGGCGATCACGTGCTGACCTTCGAGGAGGCGCTCCGGACGAAGGACCTGGAGACGGCGCTCGGGGAGGTCCGCCAGCTCGAGTGGGAGCAGCCGCTCGAGCGGCTCTCGGGGCTGCCGGACTGGATGCGCGCGCGCCTGCTGCTCGCGCAGGGGCGGGAGGCGGAGGGCGCCGTGGCGCTCGCGCGTTCGCTCGCGTCGGCGCCCAGGGGGACGTACGCGGCGTCGGCGCTCCTCCAGCTCGGCGACCTGGAAGCGAAGACGGACGGGGCGAAGGCGAGGGCGAGGTGGGAGGCGATCGTGGCGGGGTTTCCTGAGAGCCCGGAGGCGAAGGAAGCGGCGAAGCGCCTGTCGGGGGGGAGGTAGCCCGTGGCAATTTCCAAGGCTCAATGAGCAACTCTCATCGAAGGCTCAGGTTGGAAGCGAGAAGGCATCGCACCCCGTCCTTGGAGCTTCCCGTTTGAGCCTTCGATGAGAATTGCTCATTGAGACTTGAAAGTTATCGTCTGATGTACTTCGCCATCACGACCTCGTTCCCCTTCGCGCTGTACTTCACCTCGTCCATCAGCTCCCGCACCGTCCGGATGCCGAAGCCGCCCGCCCGTCGGCCGTCCTTGAGCCGCTGGAGCGCCGCCTGCGCATCGCTCTCGTAGGAGGTGTCGACCGATTTCGTATTGAACCCGGTCCCCTCGTCCTGGACGCGGACCTCGACGCGGTCGGCCTTGACCCGGAACGCCACCTTGACGCGCAGGGACGGGTCGAAGTTGTTCCCCCACTCGATCGCGTTGGCCATGAGCTGGCGGAACCCGGTCGTGAGCGAATCCACGTCGTCAGGCGGAAGGGCGCTCGCCGCGAGGAGGGCGAGGAAGTTCTCGAGGCGGTCAATGTTCTCCATGTCGCTCGACGCCGTGATCTCGACCCAGTCGTCCTTGTGCTCGACGGTCGTGGTGCGGTCCGCCTCACGGGTCATGGCGAGCTCGACGACGCGTGCGAGCTCGACGAGCTGGAACGGCTTCGCGAGGAAGCGGTAGGCGCCGAGGTCCAGGGTGGAGAGGACGTTCTCGGCCGTGGGGCTGGCGGAGATGACGACGATGGCGAGGTGAGGGTTGGCGGAGCGGGCGACGCGGATGAAGTCGATCCCGCCGATGCGGGGCATGAGGAGGTCGCAGATGACGGCGTTGAAGGGGGTTTCGCCGACGCGGTCGAGCCCGTCCGCCCCGTCGGCCGCGAGGACGACCTCGTAGCCGATCTTCTGGAAGTGGTGGCGGACGACCTTGGCGATGTTCCCGTCGTCCTCGACGACGAGGATGCGGCCCTTGCTCAAGCGACCCCTCGGAGGCTGTCGAAACAGGACATGTCTAGCGCGGACGGGGGCTTCGGGTCAAGAGCGCAGTTGTGCGGGCTCGCAGGGAAACGGTTCCCGGGCCCCGTCGGATCATCTAGAATGCGGCTCACGATGACGCCACCATCGGGGAACACACGTCGGTTGCACCTCCCGGTGCCGCTCGTTCGCCAGGGGAACAACTGTGGTTGCGGCCTGGCGGCCATCTGCATGGTGATGGACTACCACGGCATCCCCGTGACGGTCCACGACCTGGAGCGGCACAAGCTCGTCCTCCCGAGGATGCTGCACAGGTTTGGGATCGGGCCTGGGAGGCTGGGCCGCATTGCGCTCTCGTACGGGTGCCGAGTGCGGATCGTTGACCCGGACACGCGGGACGTGGGGAAGCTCTTTGTTCGTGAGGGAGGGGAGTGGCAGGCGGAGCCCCCTGCGAAGCGGCACATCGTGGAGGCGCTCTCGGCGGGCAACCCCGTCGTGGCCTGCATCCCGGACAAGACGGAGGCCTTCGAGGGGTGCACGCACCACGGGTCGCACTGGATCACGATCCGGGGCCTGGAGGGGGAAGACCCGGTGATCCACGACCCCGCGCCGTGGCGGAAGGCGGAGCGCTGCAAGCCCGGCTACTGGGACCGCTGGGAGTGCTCGATGCTGGTGATCGGGCCGCCGCGGGGGGCGGGGACCGCGTCGAGCGCGGCGTCGTAGCGGTCCCGGAAAACGCTTGATCCGTTCCCCGCCCGGGGTGTACGCTTCCTTTGAAGTTGAGACTCATTCTCAACTCTGGGGAAGCCGGATGGAGTCCGAAGGCGTCAAGCGGTTCGAGGAGTTCCTGAAGGGGCGGGGCCTCAACCTCACCGGGCAGCGCCGCGCCATCGTCGAGCACGTCTTCGACGACCAGGAGCACTTCACCGCCGACGGCCTCGCCCAGGAGCTCCGCGACCGCGGGATCGCCGCCAGCAAGGCCACCGTCTACCGCACCCTCGCCCTCCTCCTCGAGAGCGAGCTCCTCGAGTCCCACGACTTCCAGCAGGGCTTCCTCTTCTACGAGCCCAAGTTCGGCCAGAGCCACCACGACCACCTCTTTTGCGTCTCCTGCGGCGAGATCAAGGAGTTCCAGGACGAGAGGATCGAGGAGCTTCAGGAGCGGGTCTCGAAGAAAGCCGGCTACAAGGTCCTTTCCCACACGCACAAGGTCTTCGGCCTCTGCCCCAAGTGCCAGGGGAAGGGGCCCAGGAACGGCTCGGCCCATGGGCATCGTAGCTGAGATGGAGGAGCTCATTCCCTCGACCACGCCGTCCCAGATGCCGAGCCGTCCGCTCTGCAAGCGCCTGCTCAGGTCCGAGGACCTCCTCGGGCAGGAGCGAAAGGTCATCATCCTCCACGGTGGAGAGGAGTACGTACTCCAGGTCACGAAGAGCGGGAAGCTCCTCCTGACCAAGTGAATCGCACGTGGTTCCTGTCCGGCCCCGGTTGCCATGTAGGGGCGACCCGCTGGGTCGCCCGCGGCCGGGACAGGCGGACCAGGTTTTCCCACCCAGCCAGCGGTGCCTTCGTCACGAGCATCGCCAGCCAGGTATCCCCGGGTTGGATCGGGATCTTCTGCTGGTGATGTCTTCAGGAATCGGAGGTGTCGCATGCGTCACGTCTGTCTCGTCTTCATAATCTCCTCGACGGTCTTCGCCCAGGGGAGCGACCCCACGGTCGAGCAGAAGCTCGACCGGGTCCTCCAGGCCGTCGAGGCCATCCGCCAGGAGAGCGCGGAGAAGGACCGGAGGATCTCCTCGCTCGAGGCCACGGTCGAGAACCTCACCCACCTCCTCTCCGAGGGGAGCGGCATCCCCCAGACCCCCGCGGCGCCCGCGGCGGGGACCCTCCCCGGCGAGGCGCGGGAGTTCGAGGAGAAGCGCGTCTCCCGCGGCTTCGGAGGCCTCTACACGAAGCCCTTCCTCGCGAAGCTCGGGCAGAGCACCTACCTCGGCGGGTACATGGACTTCAAGTACGTCGAGCGGAACAACGAGAACGACTTCTTCGACCAGCAGCGGCTCATCCCGTTCATCTACAGCGACGTCTCGGACCGCGTGAAGTTCGCGACGGAGATCGAGTTCGAGCACGCCGGCCCGCAGAACAACCGCGGGGACGGCGAGGTGAAGATCGAGTTCGCCACGCTCGACTTCCAGGTCAAGGAGTGGGTCAACTTCCGCGGCGGCCTGATCCTCTCGCCGCTCGGGAAGCTGAACCTCGTCCACGACTCGCCCATCCAGGACCTGACGGACCGACCGCTCGTGAACACCTTCATCATCCCCACCACGCTCACCGAGGCGGGCTTCGGGTTCTACGGCACGATCGAGCCGGAGGGGGACGAGAGCGAGTGGCAGGTCACGTACGAGGCGTACCTCGTCAACGGCTTCCAGGGGCTTCAGGAGAACCCGATCGTCTCCCGGTTCGACCGCGTCACGGGGGTGCGGGGCGGCCGCGGCAGCGAGCGCCTGGACATCAACGACAACGGCGCCGGAGTCGGCCGCGTGGCGTACTCGCCGTTCCTCGGCCTGGAGATCGGCGCCTCCGCACACGTCGGGCCGTACGACCAGGACAGCGAGCTGCTCCTCGCCATTACGGCGGTCGACGTGACCTGGCAGAGCGGGCCGTTCGAGGTGCTCCTGGAGGGCGCCCTCGCCGAGCTCGATCAGAACGACCTCTCGCGGAGCCGCGGGATCCCCGAAGAGCTGATCGGCTACTACGGCCAGGTGAACTACCACTGGATGCCGCAGTGGTTCCTCGACACGTTCAAGTGCGTCTCCCGCGCGGAGTCGACGTTCACCAGCGTAGTCCGCTGGGACCAGGTCGACCTCGACGGGAACCACCTCGACCGCCTGACGCTGGGCTTGAACTACCGCTACACCGAGGACACCGTCTTCAAGTTCGACTACCAGTGGGACATCGAGGACTTCGACCGCCGCCGAGACGACGGCAAGTCGTTCCTCTTCTCGTTCGCCACCTACTTCTAGGACGACGTATCCGTGTGCATCCGTGTGTATCCGTGGATCGTCCTTGCCGCGCTGATCGCGTGGGCGGAGGACACCAACACCCGTGTCTACGTCACCGAGTCGGACGCCCTCCACGAGGCCTTCACCGATGCGACGGCCTTCGCCTCCGAGGCGTATCGCCCCTCGGAGGAGGAGCGCGCGCGCATCGAGGCGCGCTCGGGGCGCCCCCTCCACGAGGACGAGTTCCGCATCCACTCCGCCTGGAGCGGCGGGACCTTCCTGGGGTACGCCGTGATCACCGAGGAGATTGGCTGCTTCAAGCCGATCACCTTCCTGGTCGCGACCGACCCCTCGGGGGCCGTCCTCCAGGTCTCCATCCTGGTCTACCGCGAGTGCCGCGGCGGCGAGATCGCGCGCCTCCGCTTCCGCAAGCAGCTCCTCGGGAAGACCCTCTCCGACCCGATCCGCCAGAACCACGACATCGTGAACATCACGGGCGCGACGACCTCGGTGAAGTCGATCACGGACGGCGTCCGGAAAGTCCTCGCCGCGATCGACTCGGCCTACCTCTCCGCCAACCGCAGGCCTTCTCCTCCGGGCGCCGTCGCGGTCGCCGTCTCCGAGGATCGCGGCACCGTCCGCCGCGCGCGCCAGGCGATGGGCTCCCTCCTGGAGATCACGGCCCTCGATGCGCTCCCCTCCGACGTGGACGCGGCCTTTCGCGAGGTGGCGCGCCTGGAAAAGGTCCTGAGCCACTATCGGGCCGACAGCGAGCTCTCCCTGGCCCTCCGCGTCGCGCGCACGGGCCCGGCGCGCCTGGGAGACGACCTCTTCGAGTGCCTGATGGCCGCGCGTCGCGCCTGGGAGGCGAGCGGAGGCGTCTTCGACCCCACGGTGGCGCCGCTCGTGGAGGCCTGGGGGTTCAAGGGGGGCGGCGGGCGGGTCCCGACCGAGGCCGAGCTGAAGGCCGCGCTCGCCCGCGTCGGCTTCGGCCACGTCACGCTCGACCCCGATCGTCGCACGATGGCCCTCGACCGTCCCGATGTCTCCCTCGACCTTGGCGCGATCGGCAAGGGGTACGCCGTGGACCGGGCCGCGGCGATGCTCCGCGCCCGGGGCGTGAAGGTCGCGCTCGTCGACTTCACCGGGAACATGTACGCGATGGGCGCCCCGCCCGGGGAGGAGGGCTGGCCCGTCCTCCTGCGCCACCCGCGCAACCCCGAGTCGAGCCTCGGCGTGGTGTTCCTCAAGGACCGCGCCATCAGCACCTCTGGGGACTACGAGAAGTGCGTCGTCATCGACGGAAAGCGCTACCACCACATCCTCGACCCGCGCACGGGGAGGCCCTCGGAGACGGCCTGCCAGTCGACCGTGCTGGCTGCCACGGCGACCGAGGCTGACGCGCTTTCGACCACAATTTGCGTTCTGGGACCCGATCGGGGCCGCGAGGCCGCCATGTCGAGCGGCGTCGAGGCATTGATCGTGGCGGAGCCCGTCCCTGGAGGCGACCTCCGCTGCGTCGGGACGCCGAAGATCCTCTCCGAGCTGCACGTCGACGCCGACTGCGGCGCTGTCGAAGGCGCCGAGGGCTGAACGAAGACGCAGGGTCGCCTGGATCGGTGACGAACCACCAAGCGCACGAAAGGGCAACGGAGGGCACGAAGGACTCGTTTCAGCGGTCGTAGTGTATGATGTGCGGGGAGATGATGAACACCCGCGCACACATCGCGTCCGGAATCCTGTGCGCCTCGCTCGCCGCGGCCGTGGGCCTCGCCGCGGGGATGCCTGCGGGTGTCCTCCTCATGCCGATCCTCGCGGCGCTCGCGGTCCCGTTCGCCGCGTCGTCCCCGAAGGGCCACTTGGGTTTTTCGGCCGCCCTTGGGCTCGCAGTAGGCGGAGCTGTGTGGGGGGCCCTGGCAGGCCTGGGCTCGGGGAAGTCGCTGACGCTCCTCCTCGTGCTCGGCTCCTTCAGCCTCCTCGTCGCTGCGGCGTGCTCGCCCGCCCGGGCGCGGCGGGCCTCCCCGGGCGTCGTGCTGCTCTCAGGCGCGATCCCCGGGTTCCTCCTCCTCGGCACAGTCTTCTACGTCGACCCGCTCGTCCAGGCCTGCGAGGGTCACCCAGACCTCAGTCGCGCGGTCATCACCACGGCAGTGGCCGCGAACCCGATGCTCGTCCTCTCCCAGCACGTCGGCGACGAGGACCTCCTCCACACGGCCCTCTACGGCCGCTCGACGATCGGGGACCGCTTCTTTCAGTATCCACCCGCCTGGCAGCCCGCCATCGCCTTCGGGGTCGTTGCGGCAGCCCTCCTGGGCGCATCCAGGCTCATGGCCAGGCCGGAAGTTTGACGCTTCTCAGGCCGGGGTGCTAGACTCCGCCAACGATGTGGTTCAGGCCCGCGGCCTCGGGCGAGCCTGCGGCTCGCCCCTACAGGCTGGCAGGGCCTGAGTGGCAGGCATGCCGGTTGTTCGGAGGCGCCATGCTCTTGGGCCGTGTCGTCGGGACCGTCTGGGCCACTCGCAAGGACGAGCGTCTCGAGGGCGTGAAGCTCCTCATCGTCCAAGCCGTCGACATCGCGGGCAAGGCGCTCGACGGCTTCGTCATCGCCGTCGACAGCGTCCAGGCGGGGCTCGGGGAGCTCGTCCTGGTCGCCCAGGGCAGCTCGGCGCGCCAGACCGCCACTACCAAGGACCGCCCCGTCGACGCCGTGATCATGGCCATCGTCGATCGCCTCGACGTCGTCCCCGACGAGCAGACGCGCAAGGAGTTCGACCTCCGTCGCAAGCCGATCGAGGAAGCTCTCAAGCGGGTCCGCGAGACGTAGCATGCGCCGCGTGTTCCTGACCGAGGCCGATGTCCTGCGCGCCCGCGACGCGGGGACGGCCCTCGTCGTCCCCCCAGGAGCCGAGCTGACCCCCGCGGCCCGCGACACGGCCTCCCTCCACGGCGTCGCCCTCGTCGGCGAGGGGGCCTCCGTGCCCTCCAGCATTCCCGCCCCGCCCCAGGTCCTCGCGGTCGCCCTGGGATGCGACCACGGCGGCCTGGACCTCAAGCGGGCCCTCAAGGCCCACATCGAGTCGCTCGGCTACCGCGTCGAGGACGTCGGCACGCACTCCGCCGACGCGGTCGACTATCCGGACATCGCCGAGGAGGTCGGCCGTCGCGTCTCCGAGGGGCGCTGCGCCCGGGGCGTCGTCATCGACGCCGCGGGGATCGGGAGCGCCATCGCGGCGAACAAGGTCCCCGGCGTCCGCGCGGCCAACTGCCGCCAGCTCGCCGAGGTCGAAAACAGCCGCAAGCACAACGACGCCAACGTCCTCTCGCTCGGCGCGAGGTTCGTCCAGCCGTCGGAGGCGAAGGACCTCGTGCGCGTCTTCCTCTCGACGGCCTTCGAGGGCGGTCGGCACCTGCGCCGGGTGGAGAAAGTCGGGGCGTTGGAGCGCAAGTTCCAGGGGGGAGGGGGCCGATGAACCTAGGAAGGGTGATCGGCTCCCTTTGGGCGACCCGGAAGGGGGAGACCTTCACCGGCGTCCCGCTCCTCGTCGTGCAGCCCATCGGCGGCGACGAGAAGCCCCTCGGAAAGCCGCTCGTCGCGGCCGACACGATGGGTGCGGGGCCCGGCGAAACCGTCTTCTACATCACCGCTCGCGAGGCGGTGCTGGCGCTCGCGGGGGACATCGACTCACCCACCCCGGTGGACGCGACCATCGTCGGGATCGTCGACTTCCTCGATGGGAGGGAGAAATAGATGATTCTGGGCCGCGTCACGGGAACGGTCGTCGCGACGAAGAAGCACCCCCGCCTGGAGGGGAACCGGCTCCTGATCGTTCAGCCGGTCGACCTCGAGAAGCGGCCGACGGGGAGCTCGTTCCTCGCCCTGGACGTGGTGGACGCGGGGGAGGGGGACCTGGTCATCGTCAACCGCGAAGGGGGCGGGGCGAGGATCGTCCTGGGGGACCAGAAGGTCCCCATCCAGGCGATCATCGTCGGCATCGTCGACGGCGTGGACGCCAGCAAGCTGGCCTTGCCAGTCGAGAGGCGCCCATGAGCCCTGCGCGGCAGGAGTCGTGGGCCCCGAGGAGGACCGATGCGTTGGGCCTGGGCAGTGCTCGCGGTATGCGGGCTGGCCTTTGCGGGGGATGGCGACGAGGATGGCGGCACGAACACCCCGCAGCGGAGCACCTTCACGCAGAGGGACCTCGAGGAGATGCAGCGCGGGCTGTGGCGCGTGAGGACGTGGCGGGGCCCCATGCGCCTCCCGCTGGCCCCCCGTCCGCTCCGTCCGCTCGGGCCTCGCGGGATGCCGCTGCCTCAGGGCGGCCCGGGACAGGTGCCCGCCGAGGCACCGGCGCCGGACGCCAACGCGCCGGTTGCGGATGCGCCGCAGGCGGACGCGCCGCCCGGGGCCGACCCCGGCGTGCAGGCGCCCAACGGGAACGGCGGCAATGGGCAGCCGGTCGTGAAGCGGCCGCCTCCCCCCCCGAGGCCGAAAGACTAGTCTTCCAGGATTGGACAACGTCGGGTTGCTCCGTCGGAAGAGAGGGCCGTCGGATGCGATCGAAAGGAGGGTCAGTCCGATGGTCCGTGCGGTATGTTCCTGGTTCGTGGCCGGGGTCCTGATCTCGACGATGGCCGGCTGCAGCGGCGGGTTCTGGCAGAGCGACGAGGAGTACCAGGATCGGGCGGTCTCCGATCAGTGCGACGACCCGAACTGTCGCGAGTGCGTCGCGCCCGTGAAGGCCGAGCCGCGCCAGACGGCCGCGAGGACGCGCGTGGCGGAGGCCCCGGCGCCCGAGCCGGCGGGGGACCCTGAGCTCGCCGCGATGCGGGCCCAGATCCAGCGGCTCCAGGCCGAGATCGCCCGCGTGAAGACGCAGCAGTCGGCCCCGGCGCCCGCGCCGTACCAGGGGTACGACGGTGCGGCGCTCGCGAGGATCAACGGGGAGATGAGCGAGCTCCAGGCGCAGAAGGCCGCCCTCGACCGGCGGATCTCCGAGCTGGAGGACCAGCGCCGGATGGTGGCGCTGGGCGCCGGCCGCGCTCCCGAGCCCGTGCAGATTTCGAAGAGGGGCGACCCGTCGGATGCCGCCCTCCAGGCGGAGGAGGCGCGCCTTCGGGAGTCCCTCAGGCAGTACGATACCCCGCGTCGCTGACCCCAGCGAGCGCGACGAGCCTACGGGGTTCCGGGCTGCGACGTGATTGCGGATTGCGGATTGCGGAATGCGGATTGATCGGCTATAGACTGCCTTCAATCCTCAATCCTCAATCCGTAATCCGCAATCGACAGGGGGGTCCCGTGTCCAGCTCCAGCGCAGTCCTGGGCAGCCTCGGACGGTGCGAGGGGTGCCCGACCGTCGGCGCCTGCATCTCCCGATGCCCCGACCTCGTCGAGCAGATCCTCGGCGCCGGGGCCTGCCGCATCGGCGCGACCCCCGGGCTCTGGGTCGTCCCCGCCGCCGTCGCCAAGCTCATCGACCACACCCTCCTCAAGCCCGATGCGAAGCTCGCCGACGTCGGGCAGCTCTGCGACGAGGCGAAGAAGTACGGTTTCGCCTCCGTCTGCGTGAACCCCTACTGGGTCCGCGAGTGCGCGAAACGCCTGGCCTCCTCGCCCGTCAAGGTCTGCACCGTGATCGGGTTCCCCTTCGGCGCGACGCGCGGCGACGTGAAGGCCTTCGAGGCGAAGTGGGCGCAGGACGACGGCGCGACCGAGATCGACATGGTCATCAACATCGGCGCGCTCAAGTCGGGCGACTCCGCGACCGTCCTGCGCGACATCGAGAAGGTCGTCGAGGCCGCGGCGCACAATACCGTGGTCAAGGTCATCATCGAGACCGCCTATCTCACCCGGGAGGAGAAGGTGAAGGCCTGCGAGCTGGCCTCGCAGGCGGGGGCGGACTTCGTGAAGACCTCCACGGGGTACGCCCAGGGCGGGGCGACGCCCGAGGACATCGCGCTCATGCGGAGCGTCGTCGGGCAGGGGATGGGGGTCAAGGCGAGCGGCGGCGTGAGGGACTTTCCGACCGCGGTGAAGCTGATCGAGGCGGGGGCCAGCCGCATCGGGGCGAGCGCGAGCGTGAAGATCGTGACGAGCGGCGAGGCCGCTGCATCGAAGGGGTACTGATGGAGCGGAAGCCGAGGCTCTTCGGGACCGCAGGGATCCGCGGCCTGACGAACGTGGAGATCACGCCGGGGCTCGCGCTGTCGATCGCCCGGGCGTACGGGGACTGGCTCGGGAACGCGGGGCTCGCCGCCGTGGGAAGGGACACCCGGTACGGCGCGGCGATGCTCTCGATGGCCGCCGCGAGCGGGCTCGTCTCCGCGGGGATGGACGTCGTCGACTGCGGCGTCATCCCGACCGGAGGCCTCGCCGCCTACGTGAGGCATGCGAAGGCGAAGGGGGCGGTCCTGATCACGGGCTCCCACACGCCGCCCGACCGGATCGGCGTCATCGCGATGCTCGCCGACGGGGCGTACGTGCCCGACTCGGCCGCCGTCGACATCGAGGACCGCCACGAGCGGGGGGAGAAGGGCTTCCAGCGCGTCCCGCCCGACCGGATCGGGTCCGTGCGCGTCGCCCACGACGCCCTGGAGGTCTACCGGAGCTTCCTCCACTCCTACGCGGACCTGGAGCCGATCCGCCGGTGGCACCCCAAGGTCCTCGTCGACCCTGCCAACGGCACGGCGAGCCTGGTCCTGCCGGGGCTCCTGCGCGAGCTGGGCTGCCAGGTGGTGGAGCTGAACTGCTCCCCGAACCCCGTGCCGGCGCGTCCCAGCGAGCCGCGCGCGCGGACGCTCACGGAGGCCTGCGCGAAGGTCCGCGAGCACGGCTGCGACCTCGGAATCGCGACGGACGTCGACGCCGACCGCGTCCTCTTCATCGACGCGGGGGGGCAGTGCGCCTCGGAGGACGTCATCGGCGCGGTTTTCGCGGAAGAGGTCCTGTCGCGCGCGCAGGACAAGCTCTGCGTCAGCCCGATCAACTCCTCGGGCCTCCTCGACTGGGTCTGCGCGAAGGTCGGCGCGCGGATCGAGTGGTGCCCGCCGGGGCAGCCGTCGACGGTGGAGAAGGTCAAGCAGGTCGGCGCCGTGTACTCCTACGAGGAGTCCGGAAAGTACTACTTCTGCAAGGAGGCCCTCTGGTGCGACGGGCCCCTGGCGGCGCTCAAGCTCCTGTCGATCCTCGGCCGCGAGAAGATCGGCCTCGCCCAGCTCGTCGCGCGCTACCCGTCGTTCACCCAGGTCAAGGTGACGGTGGAGTGCCCCGACGCGATCAAGGCGCAGGTGATGGAGCGGGTCAGGGAGCGGTGGGAGCGGGAGCTGGTGGACGGGCGGAAGGAGGACGTCACGATCGACGGCCTGAAGCGCGTCTACCGGGACAACGCCTGGCTCCTGCTCAGGAAGAGCGGCACGGAACCGCTCGTGCGCGTATACTCGGACGCGATGGATCCGGGGCGGGCGAGGTCGCTCGTCGAGTCGGGGAAGGCGCTTCTCGCGAGCGTCATGCGGGAGGTCCAAGGTCGGAGCTGATCATGACCGACTTCCACTCGGCCGAAATCGTCAAGACCAAGGCGGGCCGCCAGTACCACATCGGCCTGGCGCCCGGCGAGGTGGCCAACTACATCCTCATGTGCGGCGACCTCGATCGCGCGCGGAAGACCGCCGAGCGCTTCGACCGCGTGCGGGTGGAGAAGGCCAACCGTGAGTACCGGACCTACACGGGGAGCTGGAAGGGCCTGGAGCTGTCCGTGATGGCGACGGGGATGGGTCCGGACAACACCGAGATCGCCGTCGTCGAGCTCTGCCAGATCGCGGACCGTCCGACGCTCGTTCGGATCGGGTCGAGCGGCGCGCTCAAGCGGGAGATCGCCATCGGAGACCTGATCGTCTCCACGGGGGCGCTCCGCCTCGAGAACACGAGCACCTACTTCGTCTCGGAGGGCTTCCCCGCGGTCGCGCACCACGAGGTCGTCCTCGCGCTCCTCGAGAGCTGCCGCCGCCAGCGCCTCACGTACCACGTGGGCGTGACGGCCACGGCGCCGGGCTTCTATGGCGCCCAGGGGCGCGACGTCCCCGGCTTCCCTCCCCGCCACCAGGACCTCGACGCCGAGCTGGCCCGGATGAACGTCTCCAACCTGGAGATGGAGGCCTCCGCGCTCTTCACGCTCGCGACCTTCCGCGGGATGCGCGCCGGCGCGGTCTGCGCGGCGTATGCGAACCGCCCGGCGAACAAGTTCATCGACGCGAAGACGAAGGAGAAGGCCGAGGACGCTTGCATCAAGGCCGGGATGGGCGCCATCGAGGTCCTCGCCCAGATGGACTCGGCGAGGCGGGAGGCGAAGGCCCCGCACTGGACCCCCTCGCTCGGCCTCCGTCGCTCGTAGGCCTACACCTCGATCGTCATCCCCTCGCGGGCGAAGCAGGCCGTGAACGGGAGGCTCCGCGCCGCGACGTCCTTCTGGACGCGCTCCTCGAGGGCCAGCAGGTCGGCGTCCTTCCGCGTCGGCTCGTGGTGGAAGAGGACCAGCCGCTTCGCGCACGCGCGGACGGCGAGGTCGACGGAGTGCTCGATCGCGCTGTGCCCCCACCCGCGCTTCTTCTCGTACTCCTCAAGCGTGTACTGCGCGTCGGCGATGAGCACGTCCGCGTCCCGCGCGAGCTCCACGGCGCGGCGGTTCGCGTGCTCCACCACCTCGAAGATGCGCGACTCCTCCTCCTTGGTGAAGACGTTGTGGTACGGCTCGAAGTCCCCGGTGTAGACCACGGTCTTCCCGCCGCTCTCGATCCGGTACCCCAGCATGTAGACGGGGTGGTTCAGGAACTTCGTCGTGACCCGCGCGTCCTCGGCCTCGAACGTCCCCTCGTCCAGGTCGTGGTACTCGATCGTCGCCGACAGCTCGCTCGTCCGCACCGGGAAGTAGCTGTAGTCCATCTGGAGCGTCAGCACGTCCTTGATCCCGGTCTCGCTGTGCAGGTTGCGGGGCCCGTAGACGTCGATCGCGTTCCCGGGGGCGTAGATCGGGACGAAGAACGGGAACCCGTTGATGTGGTCCCAGTGGGTGTGGGAGATGAGCAGGTGGACGCGGTGCGGGCCCGGCTGCGAGAGGAGCGACATCCCCAGGCCGCGGATCCCCGTCCCGCTGTCCAGGACGAAGAGGCCCTGGCCCGTCCGCACCTCGATGCACGAGGTGTTCCCGCCGAACTCGACCGTGTCAGGGCCGGGCACGGGGATCGACCCGCGGACCCCCCAGAACCTCACCAGCATTTCGACCCGTCCCACGCGAAGCGGAGGGATCGATTCTAGCCCGGCCGGGCGGGATCGCAAGGGATCCGTGGAAGGGAGCTACGCCTCGACGTCGAGGAATTGGCCGAGGACGCGATCGAAGCTCGCCCGGAACTGGAGCGCGTCGGTCGTGGGGACCTCGCGGAGGACCTCGCGGCTGATCCGATCGACCACGCGGGCCTGCGTGATGCCGATGTCCTGCAACACGCGGAACTGCACTCCTATCTGGGGCGCATCGAACCGGGGCCGGGACGGCTCCTCCGACTTCGCCTTTTCCGCCCTCTGGGCGGCCTGCTGCGTGGCACGTTGCTGCGCCTCGACGAGGTCGTCGGACGCCTGCGTGGGGAATGGGTCGACTTCAGGGCGGGGGAAGGGAGGCTGATACGCCGCCTCGGTCCCCTGGGAGGGGCCCTGGAAGGTCGCGTTGCCGCTGATCGGCGTTACCAATTCGGCCTCCGTACGCGCCCGGTAACGTCCCTGGATACGACCGTCGACCTCCATGTCGACGAGGACGAGACTGACGCCCTTGTCATATCCACGACAAGTGTAGCTCCCTTAAGGCCCCGGGGTCAAGGGCCGGACTCCGGAATTCTGGTCCCCACCGGGGGTTGGGAAGAGGGACCTGAGGAAGGCGAGAGAAAGAGTCCCAGCCCTCGCCGGCGCCTCCGCGCACGTGTAGAGCTCGACCGTGAGGAATCCATCGTACCCGGTGTCGACGAGGGCGCTCCGGATTTCCCGGAAATCGACTTCCCCCTCGCCGGGGATCAGGTGCCGATGGACCCGTCCGCGGATGTCTTCCACGTGCATGTTCCAGACGCGGCCCGCGAGCTTCCGGATCGCCCCAGCGGGGTCGTCGCCCACGACCTGGGCGTGACCCAGGTCGAGGTTCGCGCCGAGGAGGGGGTGATCGACCTCGCGGATCACCGAGAGGAGACCTTCCAGGTCGCCCACCAGGAACCCCGGCTCGTATTCGATTCCCACCCGCAAGCCCGAGGCCTCCGCTGCGCGCATGACGTCTCCAAGAGCCGAGACGAACCACGCGCGTCCCCGGCCCCCGTCGCGCGGGTCCGGAGGTCCGCTCGTCAGCGACACGACGCCCGCGCCGAGGTCTCCAGCCAGGCGGACCGCGTCGAGGACGTACCGCAGGCGCGCCTCCCGCTCCCCCGGATCCGCCGAGACCAGCGTCGGCCCGGGGTCGGACTCCCCGGCTCCCGGGCGCAAAGCCCTCGACGTGTTGACATTCAGGTTGGATATCGCCAGCCCGAGCCGGGCGAGGAGCCCGCGCACCTCCAGGACCCGCGCCGGCGGGACCGGCGGGACAAGGTGCGGCGTGTCGACGAGCAGCTCCACGCCGTCGAAGCCGAGCTGCCGGATCGACTCCAGGGCCTCGTCCAGCGGCCACCTCGTGTAGGCGTTCGTGCTGTAGGCGAACCGTGGCGTCATGGCAGCGCGATCACCCCGAGGACGGCCGGTCGGCGCGCCCCGGTTGCGCCCGGCAGGTTCCCGGGCAGGCCTCGCAGCGTGCGCCACCCGAGGTACGCGAACGCGAGCGCCTCCCTCGCGAGCACGGGGACGCCGAGCACGTCGCTCGTCTCGACCGGCAGCGGGGCGAGGCGCGCGCGGATCCGCTGCAGGAGGAACCCGTTCAGGCACCCCCCGCCGCTCGCGATGACCTCCTCGGGAGCGGGCCGGACGAACCGCTCGATCGCGTCCGCGACCGAACAGGCCGCCAGCTCGACCAGCGTCGCGAGGATCGACTCCACCCGGCGGCCCCGCGACGCGAGCCTCGCGGCGAGGGCGGCTCCGAACCGCTCCTTCCCCGTCGACTTCGGCGGCCGCCGGCGGAAGTAGGGGTCGGCGAGGAGGCGTCCGAGGAGTCTCGTATCGACCTCGCCGAGCCGCGCCATCTCCCCGTCGGCGTCGTACGCGATCCGTCCGCGGCTCCAGCGTCGGATCGTCTCGTCCAGGGGGCCGTTCGCGGGGCCGGTGTCGAACCCCCACGCCGGCGACCCGTCCGCGGGCAGGACGGTCACGTTCGCGATCCCGCCGAGGTTGAGCAGGACCCGCGTCCGCCCGGGCGCGCGGAAGAAGGCCTCGTCGGCCAACGGCACGAGAGGGGCCCCCTCGCCCCCCGCGGCGATGTCGGCCGGGCGGAAGTCCGAGACCACGGGAAGCCCCGTCCTCGCCGCGATCACGCTTCCGTGGCCCACCTGGAGCGTGGACGGCGTCGGCCCCCGCGGGACGTGGCGGATCGTCTGGCCGTGCGATGCGACGAAGTGCGGCCTCGTCCCCGCGCGGCGGATCGCCCGGTTCGCCGCGGCCGCAAAGGCCTCTCCGACCTCGAACGACAGCTCGCAGACGTCCGAGAGTCGGGACCGCTGGGCGGCGAGGATCCGCCTCCGGACCGGCTCAGGATAGGGGACGTGGACCTCGGCCAGGATCCGCGCCGACGCACGGAGGCCCCGCTCCGACAGGCGCGCGACGACGGCCGAGACCGCGTCCGCGGAGGTTCCCGACATCAGGCCGACGGCGACGGGTCGGGTGGGGATCCGAGGCGGGAACGGTGCTCGGCGGATCACTTGTCCTTCTTCGGCGGGCGGCGGACGAGAAGATGGGACTCCTGCATGGCCTTCAGCACCTCTTCGGCGCGCCAGGAGACCTCGCGGTCCGAGCTCGCCTTCGCCGCTTCCAGGCCGGCCTTCGCCGCGGCCCCCGCCTCGAGGAGCGACTCGGCCGCGCTGTGTCGGACCGCGTAGGTGGGGCTTGAAAGCCCGGCGATCCAGCCCGCGATCCGCTCCGGCAGGTCCTCCGGCGGAGGGACCGGGTCCTCCAGGCGGAAGCAGTAGAGCCGTCCGCGCGCCTGCAGCAGGATGCGGTCCCCGAGGGGGAGGATGGCGCCGCCTGGCTCGGGCCGCTCGTCCTTCGCCCCCTCCGTCGAGGCCCAGTCGTACCCGTCGAACTCCGCCCCGTCCTCGTTCCGACGGAAGGAGAGGGATCGATTTCCCCAGCAGAGGCACCCGTTCGCCGCCACGGCCGCTCGCGCGTACGTGCCGGGGAGCAGGAACCAGGCGCGCTTCCCCGTCCAGACCTCGAACGCCGCGAACTTCGAGCCCGCGAGGTAGAGGATGCCGCCGCCGTATCCGGCCGGGCTCGCGTCCGAGGGGACGTCGTTGTTGAAGACCTTGCGTCCCGACCTCGGGTCGATCGCCCACACGTCGGAGGTGTCGGCCGCGCCGAAGCAGACCACCCCGTCGGCCGCGACGACCCAGGAGGGCGGGGGATTCACTCGGCGGGAGTCGAGCGAGTTGTTCGGCGCGTTCACATGCCCCCCGGCGCCAGGCAGGCCGTAGGAGTACGTCCAGAGGAGGTCTCCGCTGGACGCATCGACGGCCGCGACGACGCCCAGGTTCGTCGCCACCACCACCGCGCCGTCGGCGTACGCGAGGATCGCGTCCGGGTCGCGCTGGAAGGCGTTCCACGGACTCGCGGCCGCGGGCACCGTCGCGAGGACCCTCTTCCAGCGCGGGCCTCCGTCGCCGCTCTCCCGGTCGAACGCGAGGAGCGTCGCCGTCCGCGACCCTTCCGTGGCGATCGCGAGCGTGAAGAGCCCCTCCGGCGCGAGGATCGGGCACGAGAGGCTCGCCTTCCCCTTGAGTGCGTCGTCCTTGTCGGTGCTCCACGACCACAGGCGCTTGCCGTTGGCGGCGTCGAGGACGTGGACCTCCGAGAAGGGCGGCACCTCCCGACCGGCGCGGGCATCGATGCTGCGTCCCCGGTCCCGGCCGTACTCGATGGCGAGGAGGCCGTCGTGGATGCACGGAGAGGACGGTCTCGCCTCGGGGATGCCCATCTCCCGCTGGGCCCAGCGCGGCTGGCCGGGCGTCGCCGCGCCCTGAGGGACGCGGTAGCTCCAAACGTGGTTCCCGCGCGCGAGGTCCTTGCACAGGACCGTGTCGCCCGCGATCAGGAAGAGCCGCTCTCCGGCGACGACCGGGTCGCTCGCGGGCCCCGGGCCGCCGACGCCGAAGATCTGGACGGCGTTGCCCCCCAGCGGCTCCCCCTCGTTCACCTCCTGCGACCAGAGATAGCGTCCCACCGCGGGGACCTCGGGGAAGACCCCCGCGCCGTCGAGGCCCCCGCCCCAGCGGGGCCAGTCCTTCCGCGGCTCGGGCTTCGACGAGGCCGCCTTCGCCCTGAGCGCCTCCTCGATCGTGACCTCGCGGCCGTCGAGGGTGGCCTTCGCCTCGGCCCACTCCTTCTTCGCCCGCCGAGAGAGGAGGAGGATCCGGCCGGTGTCTCCGATCGTCGCGGCGATCTCGGCGATCCGTACCGCCGTCGCATGCGGGGCGTCCCGCGTCGGGGACGGGTCGTGATCGAGCGCCTCCTCGAGGAGGCGGATCGCCTCCCGCGGCGGCGCCCCCTCGGTCACGAGCCGTCGCCTCGCCTCCCACGCCGAGTCGCTCGAGGGGAAGCCGCGCACGACCCCCCGCAGGGCCTCGAGGTCCTTCCCGGCCGCCGCCAGGGCCTCCGCGGCCTTCGCGCCGACGAGCTTCTCGTACGCAGCGCGCCCCTCCGGAGGGAGGGCGAGCAGCGCGCGCCGGGCCGCCTCGCGCCAGCCCCTCGCGAAGAGCTCGTTCTCGGCGACCACCCCCTCGACGGGTCCCTTCGCCTCCAGGAGCGCCTGGTACCCCGCCACGGCCTCGTCCCAGCGGGCCTGCTCGGCGGCGGAGCGTGCCTTGGCGAAGTCGGCCGTCGCCGCGGGTTCGTCCGGGAGGACGATCTTCTCCTCGGCCCGTACCGTGGCCGCGGCCATCGCCAGGATCAGGCACGTCGAGCGAAGCCTCATCGCTTCCCCAGGGCCTCCCTCAGCGAGCCCCGCGCGTGAGCCAGCACCTCCTGGGCCCCGCGGAGCGGCAGCCCGGTCGCGAACATGACGACCGCGGCCTTCACGTTCTGCCTCGCGCGGCGGAGGAGGTCTTCCGCGAGCGGGGCGGGGAGCCCGGTGAGCGTCGCCACGAGGCGCTTCGCGCGCTCTTCCAGCTTCCGGCTCATCGGGCGGACGTCGACCATCCACCTGTCGTAGACCTTCCCCAGCCGTACGAACGCGGCGAGGGTGATCATGTTCAGGGCCATCTTCGTCGCGGTGCCCGCCTTCAGGCGCGTCGATCCCGCGAGGACCTCCGGCCCGACCGGGAGCTCGACGCGCACGTCGGCGGGGACGGGGTCGCCGATCGGCCGCGCGCAGGTGAGGAGGAAGGTCCACGCCCCGCGGCGCCGGGCCTCCGCGAGGGCCCCTCGGACGAAGGGGGTCACGCCGCTCGCCGCGACCCCGCCGAGGACGTCGCCTGCGCCGACCTTTCGACGGCGGACCTCCGCGCGACCGTCGGCCTCGCGGTCCTCCGCCCCCTCGCGCGAGCGGAACACGGCGCCGCGGCCCCCGGCGATGATCGCCTGCACCTGGGCGGGGCGGGTCCCGAACGTCGGCGGGCACTCGGCGGCCTCGAGCACGGCCAGCCGGCCGCTCGTCCCCGCGCCGGCGAGGAAGAGGCTCCCTCCGCCCCCGAGCGCCCCTGAGACGCGCCCGGCGACCTCCGCGATCCGCTTCCGCGCCGCGCGGACGGCCGAGACGACGCGGGCGTCCTCCCGGCTCATGAGCGCGAGGAGGGCCGGCGTCGACAGGCGGTCGAGCCCCGCCGCCGCGGGGTTCCCGCGCTCCGTGTCGAGAAGAGCGTAGTCGAGCGTCCGTCCCATCTACTTCTTCTTCTCCTCGATCACGCTGAGGATCTCCTTCTTTTCCAGCTTCTCCGCGACCGTCGCGAGGAACGCGCGGGCGGCCTCTTGGTCCCCCGGGTGCCCCTCGATCGAGATCACGTCTCGTCCGCGCATCTCGACGGCGACCCCGCCGATCGTGGTCTTCCACGCGTACGCGTCGACGCCCCTCGGCACCTCGGACTTCGCGACCCCGTGGCGCTTCACGAGCCCGTCCCGGAGCGCGTAGAAGAACTGCCGCGCGTCCCCCTCGGAGTCCCACGTCGTCGTCCAGGCGACGACCGTGTGCTCCTTCTCGCCGTCGTTCCAGGCGACGAAGACGTCCCCGTCCCACCCCTCGGCCGCGGTCTCCGCGGCGAAGTCGGAGGACTCCAGCTCCTGGAGGCGGATCCGCGTGCCGAACTCCCCGAGCGAGTCGCGCGCGACCTCCTTGAACCCCTTCGGGAGGTCCGAGGAGAGGTCGGGGACGAGCATCTCCATCGGATAGTCGCGGTCGTCCGAGAGGTACTTCGACGGGTGGAGGACCATCTCGCTCGACGCGGGGATCCTCGTGAACAGCTCGCCCACGCCGGCCCAGCCGTCCTTCTCCTGGACCTCCGCGACGAACCGCAGGCCGAGCGCGTAGGGGCTCACGAGCGACTCCCGGAGGTAGCGGGGGGCCTCGGCCATCTTCGAGCCCTCCTCGGCGCCGGACATCATGCTGTCGGCGATGGTCGCAAGCGCCTCGGGGCCGGGAAGTCCGAGCCCGCTCGCCTCGTAGTAGCGCGCGAACATGACGAGCGTGGCCTCCCCCTCGACGACGCAGCCCAGGGAGAAGGCGACGTCCCCGTCCTCGTCCACGAGCGGGTTCTTGTCGATCGCCTCGAGGCCGTGGAACTGGTCCTGCAGGGCGTGCGTGAGCTCGTGGACGGCGACCATGTCGCTCCACTTGACCTCCCCGTCGTCCTCGGGGTCGTCCTTCATGCTCTCGATGAGGCAGAGTTCGCGCTTCTTCTCATCGTAGAAGGCGGCGACCTCGGAGACGTGGAGCTCGATGAGGAACGCGCGCAGGTCCATGTCGTCGGGGATGAGGCCAAGGCGGGCGTAGGCGGCCTCGAAGCCGGCGGCCTCCTCGACGGGGAGCTCCTCGTCGAACCCCTCGACGAAGCGCTTGCGGACCTCCTTGTCGGTGAGGACCTTCATCGTGACGGGGTTCTTGAACTTCCTGTCGCGGATCCGCTCGACGATCGGCACGGCCTCGCGGGCGCGGACGAGCATCTCCTCGGGCGTGTCGGCCCAGGCGGCCGCGGACAGGGCGAGCAGGAGGGCGTACTTCATGGTTCGGTCACGAGCCTCCCGAGTTCGGGGTCCCAGCGGATGTGCGAGCGGTTCTCGACCCACCAGCGTTCCCAGCGGCGGAGGGCCTCCCCGTGCGCCGCGGGCTCGGCCTGGGGGTCGAAGTCGAAGTCGAGGTCGGTCTGGGCCTTCAGGTGCGCGATGGCCAGGCCGCGGACGGCGTCGTCGGGGGAATCGAGGAGGTCGATCGCTCGGGCGATCCCGCGGTCGATCCATTCGGCCTCGGTCTTTCCGCGGTCCTCGAGCCACCAGGTCATCCAGGAGTTGACCGAGGCGTCCTCGATCTTCTTCGACTCGGGCGGGTCGGTCCTGGCGTCGAAGACGAAGAAGGGGACGCACTGGTGGGTCCACTCGGCGAGGCGGTCGGCGACGTACTGCCGGAAGGTGAGGTCCGGGACGACGTCGGACCTGAGGAGCTTGAGGAGCGTGGGGATGGCGGCGCGGTCGCGGAGGGAGGCGAGGCACGAGACGGCCATCTGGCGGGTCACGAGGTCCGTTTCCGCGGCCTCGGCGACGCGGGCGATGAGCGCGACGGCCCCCTCGGCCTTCCGCTCGGCGAGGAGGTGCATGGCGCGGCGCCGTTCCTCCGGGGAGCCCCGTTCGACGAGCTGGGCGAGGCGATCGTCGGGGGCGTCGGCCTGGACTTCGGCCACTTGCGCGAGGGCGGCAGCGAGGATGAGGGCGATCACAGAGGTCCTCCGGTCCTCGTCGTTTACCATGCTCGCGAGAGGGGTGTCAACGGCGGGCCGGCACTTGTATGATGGGACGCCATGGGACGTGCAACGTGGATCCTGGCGCTGTGCCTGTCGGCGGCGTGCCTCGCGGAGGAGGGGTGCGGCGTCGAGATCGGCGAGTTCGTCCTGGCGCGCACGCGGATCGAGAAGCGGGTGAGCGCGGATCTGCTCGTGAAGAACGTCGCCGGGAGGGACCTCGCCGAGGTCTCGGTCGTGCTGATCCTCCTGGAGGACGGGAAGGAGGTCGCGCGGTCCGCGGCGACCTTGAAGGACGCCATCCCCGCGGGGCGCTCGTGCCGCCTGGAGGCCGCGGCGGACGAGGCGCCGAGGTTCACCTCGTACCGCCTCATCGTGACGTACGTGGACGAAGGGCCGCACGAGTTCGCCTTCGTCGGGGTGAGTCCCGAGGCGGCCCCGGTGCTCGAGGGGGCCGCCGCCGAGGCGCCGCCTGAGGGGGGCACGCCGCCGTCGGGGGGGAAGTCGAAGGCGGCGACGATCGGGCTCGCCGGCCTCCGCGTGATCGACGGCGTGTGGGTGGGGGAGGGGAAGAAGCGGCGCTACACGGGCGACGTGTACTTCCTGCAGATCGCCTTCCGCGACGCGGAGGGGAAGCCGGTGAACCAGGCGGGCACCGTGGAGGTCTTCGCCCGGCAGGGGAAGAAGACCGTCGCCAACGTCCGCCGCGCGGTCCAGGAGGGGCACTACAAGCTCGAGGCCTCGAAGCTGGACGCGAAAACGGCCTCGCCCGAGGTGGTCTGCTTCGACGCGGAGGCGGGCGTCGTCCTCGTCGGCGTGCTGCGCTGGAACGCGAACGACAAGTTCGCCGCGCAGATCGACGTCGCCTTCCGCTCCGCGGAGGGGGACCGCTGGCTATGGAAGGCGCTCGAGGACCCCTGGAGCGAGGACCCCAGGGGCCCTGAGCCGCGGTAGGGGCGAGCGGCTACCTCATGAGCGCTGGCCAGGTCTCTCCGTTGGCGCCGTTGTAGACGCTCCACGGCACTGTCAGGTCCCTCGACGCGCCGGGCGTGGCGAAGTTGGTCAGCCTCATCTGCCCGGCGCCGCCCGCGCCCAGGCCGACGAGCAGGTCCGCCGTCCCGTCGCCGTCCGCGTCCGCGCAGGCGGGCCGCGTCTCGCCGTTCCACGTCGACGGGCCCGTCGCGGTGCGAGGTGCCCACGCGCTCGTGTAGGGGTTGTAGACGTACATCTGTCCGCCCGACCCGGCGCCCAGGCCCACCACGATGCGGCCCTGCGTCCCGCCGTCCAGGTTCCCGCCCGCGGGCCGCGTCTCGCCGTTCGCCGAGTTGTACGACGCGAGCGGCACCTGGATCCACATGAGCCGCTGCGCCGTGGAGAGGTCGTCGAAGACCTGCAGCCATCCGCCTGACCCGCTTCCGAGGCCGACGACCAGCTCCTTCGCCGCGTCGGCGTCCGCGTTCGCGAAGGCGGGGCGCGTCTCGCCGTTCGCGGAGTTGTAGGCCGCCCACGTCACGGCGATCCACCGCCCGAACGTGGGGACGAGCCCCGGCGCGCGGACGATCGCCACGTTTCCCCCGCCGCCGCTCCCGAGGCCGATCGCGATCTCGTCCAGGCCGTCCCCGTCCATGTCCCCGAGCGCGGGGCAGGTCTCCCCGTTCGCCGCGTTGTAGGCGCTCCACGGCACCCGGTACCAACGGATCAGGCCCCACGCGCCGCTCGCCCGCTCGTAGAGCGCGACCCACCCGCCCGCGCCGCGACCAAAGCCGAGGACCATGTCAGGGTTCGGGTCGCCGTCGAGGTTCCCGATCGAGGGACGGATGATCCCCTGCGGGGCGAACGTGTTCCTCTTCCAGTCGGCCTGACCTGACCCGGGCATCGTCACCACCCAGCCGTTCCCTCCGACCCCGAACCCCGCGACCGCCGTCCCGGAGGCGGCCGGCGGCGTCACGGTCTCTCCGAGCGCCGAAACCCGGTACGTCCCCGTCCCCGTCGGGCTGTAGTGCCTGACGCCGACGTAGTACGTCCCCGCCGCAGGCGCGGTCCAGGAGAGGAGCGAGGCGTAGCTCCCGCCGGAGTCGTCGTCCTCCCCGAGCACGCTCGCGCCGTCCGTGCCGAAGAGCGTGAGCACCGTGTCCATCCCCGTGCCGAGGCTCCCCGTGGAGAGGACGTACGCCGTCCCCGCCGTGGCCGCAAAGGAGAAGTAGTCGACGTCGCCGCCGGTCTCGATGTTCCCCGCCACGGAGGTCCCGTCGTTCTGAATCGAGGTGGCTGTCGCGGACGTGTTCCCGTGGTCGTCGGTCGTGCCGCCGCCGCCGCCCCCGCCGGAGCCCGCGGTGATCGTCACCGTGTAGGAACTCGCCCCCGCCGAGACGACCTGGACCGTGATCGCGTTCGTCGCGTCGGTAAACGTCTCCCCCGGCGTCCAGATGGCGCCTGCGTCGTTCGGGTCGCCGTTGTTCGACCCGTCGACGACCTGCGCGTTGCGGTCCGAGCGGGTCGTGTCGACGAGGTGGATGAGGACCCCCTCCGCCGGGACGCGGATGTCGTACCCGACGAAGCGGCGCGCCTCGACCGTGTAGTACCTCGTCGTGGTTCCAGGGATCGGGATCCGCGCCATCAGGTAGTTCGTCGCGGAGACCGGCAGCGCGGTCCGCTCGATCTCGACCGTCGCCGTCCCCGCGCTCGCCACGTACAGTCGGCTCGAGGGGATCCAGTTGAGCCGGTCCTTGTGGTACGCGACCGTGTGGACGCCGATCGAGCCGTAGTTCGGGTCGCTCGGATTCCCCGTCCCGCCGCCGCTCTGGACGTCCCAGTTGCTGTCGTACGTCTGGCTGTACGGGCCCGAAGAGTGGGGGAGGCCGAACCCGTGGCCCATCTCCTGCCCGAGGACGTTGTGGTTCTCGTATCCCCACGGCGGCATCCACGTGGCCGAGTAGATCCTCCCCACGCCGTCGCGAGACACGATCGAGGTCCCGCCCCACGCGGCGTTCCCGATCGTGTCGTTGAACATCAGGTTGATCCCCGCGAAGTTGGGGAAGTAGACGTCGGCGTCCGCCGCGGCCGTCGCGTCGTTCATCGCGCGGTCCCAGACGATCTGGTTGCTCACGACGTAGTACGACTTCGGCTGGGGCAGGTTGTACCAGCCGACCACGACGCTGCCGGTCAGGTTGATGGCCTCGTAGGAGACCTCGCGCCAGTAGTGGTCCATTCCGGGCGCGGTTGAGCCCATCAGCGTCTGGAACCAGCTCGCGGCGTGGGGCGTGGTGCCCGTCTGGTCGGCGAATCGGACGAGGATCGTCACCCAGCGCTGGGGGCCCGTGAGGGGCTGGACATTGAAGCTGGCGCCGGAGGCCTGCCCCGCCGCCGCGGCCTGCGTGGGGGCGGCAGCGATCGAGAGGACGTGCAGCTCCTCCTCGCCCTTCACGAGCTCGCCCCTCACGACGACCCGGCATCGATCGAGGGCCTCGACCTCCTCGTCATGCGCGTCGGCGTGCAGCTCCCAGCAGGTCCCCGAGTCTTCCTTGAGGAGGACCCCGTGGACCTCCTCGACGCCCGACGCCGGCGCGCCCTTCCCGTGGAGGACGCTCAGCCACCCCGTGACGGTCGCCTCGTCGGCCGAGGCCGCCCCGTTGCACAGCGCCGCAACGATACCTGCTGCAAGGGTTAGGGTTCGGGACGACCGGGCGAGCAGTGGATGCATGGTGCGAACTCCTCTCGTGGACAACCTCACATCTGTGAGAGAACCCTGCTCTCCTCAAGGCTTTCAGGAATCCGGCCGAACCCACGAGGCGGCAAGGGTCGCAACGCGGCCGCGCGGGACTATAATCACGTCGCGTCCGCATGGATTACCTCCAGCACAACCTCGACTTCCTCAGGCCTACCGTCCCTCAGATGGTAAGGGTCCTCGAGACCCTTCCACCCTCCGGGCATGTCCGGGTCGAACCGTCCCGTTCCGGGGCGCCGACCGCCGCCGTGACGTGCGAGGACGGCCGCGTCGTCTGGCTCCACAGCCGCTACGACCCCGAGAAGGAGGCCGAGCGCATCGTCGCGGACCTCAAGGTCCCGAAGCTGCAGTCGTTCCTCGTCCTGGGGCTCGGCCTCGGGTACCACCTGCTCGCCCTCCAGAAGCGCGCCTCGTCGGAGGCGAGGTTCTTCGTTTTCGAGCCCGACCTCCACGTGTTCCGCGAGGCCCTCCGCGCGAACGACCTCATCCCGCTGTTCCGAGGGGGGCGGTGCATCGTCTTCGCCGGGGCGATCGCCGAGGACGCCTACGCCTGCCTCCGCAACCGCATCGAGGAGGTGATGAGCGGCGAGGTGACGATCGTCCCCCACACGCCGACGCGGAGCGCGCGGCCCGAGTGGTTCGACCGCTCCTTCCGCGGGATCAGCGACTTCGTGAAGAGCGGGGTCACGATCTTCCGCACGTCCATGGTCCTCCCCCGGAAGAACACCCTGAACCGCATGCACAACCTCCCCGACTACGTCTCGACGCCGGGGATCGAGGTCTACGAGAGGCGCTTCCGGGGCTACCCCGCGATCGTCGTCTCCGCGGGGCCCTCTCTCGCGCGGAACATGCATCTCCTCGCCGAGGCGAAGGGAAAGGCGGTGATCATCGCCGTGTCGACCTCGCTCAAGGCTCTCCTCGCGAGGGGGATCGTGCCCGACTTCGCGGCGCTCCTCGATTACCACCGGATCTCGAAGCGCTACTTCGAGGGGATCCCCCCCGATCAGTGCGCGCCGCTCGTCTGCGACCCGAGGGCGAGCTGGGAGTCGGCGGAGGCCTACGCGGGGCCGAAGGTCTTCTCGAACGACGACACGATGAACTCCCTCGTGGAGGGGTTGAAGATCCAGAAAGGGGTCTTCCTCGGGGGGGCGACGGTGGCGCACCTGGCGTTCGGCTTCGCGTGCTACATCGGGGCGGACCCGATCGTCTTCGTCGGGCAGGATCTCTCGTTCCCGTGGAACATCACGCACGTCCCCGGCACGGCGATCTACACGCAGTGGCACGCCGAGGTGAACCGGTTCCACACCTACGAGATGAAGGAGTGGGACCACATGCTGCGCTACCGTCCGAAGATGCACCGCATCGAGGACGTCTTCGGGAACCCGGTCTACACGGACGAGGGGATGTTCAGCTACCTGAAGGACTTCGACATGCTCTGCTCGGGCTGCGGGCGGACGGTGATCGACGCCACGGAGGGGGGCGCGCGGATCAAGGGGACCGAGGTGATGACGCTCGCGGAGACGCTGGCGAGGCACGCGACGCGGGAGATCCCCGGCGAGCAGTTCGCGCTCCCTCAGGCGACGGAGGCGGAGCGGCGGGAGCGGCTCCTCGCGGGAAGGGCGGAGCTGGAGGGGCTGCTGGAGGACTGCGACGGGATGGAGCGGGTGATGTCGCGGGCGCTGAAGGGCCTCAAGAAGGTCCGCGAGCGGCAGCAGGAGGGGAAGGACGCGAACCGCCTGGTGGCGCGGGTCGTGAAGCTGAAGGCGGAGCTCACGAGGTACGACCGCCTCTACAGGCTGCTCGTGCAGGTGGCGAAGGCGGACGACGTGGTGCGCTCGCGGCTCGACCGGACGATCCGCGCCGAGGGGCTGACGGGGATCGACAAGCAGAAGGGGCAGGCGGCGCGGGACGAGCAGTACGTGACGGGGATCCTGGAGTGCTGCCGGTACTACAGGAAGGCGCTCGAGGAGGGGAGGGCGGCGTTCGACCGTGCGCTCGCGGGGGTGCCGGCGGGCGCGTGAGGGCCCTACGGCCTCCGTGCCCGCGCGCAGGATCGAAGCGGCTTCGCGGACAACCGCAGTCTGAATTGCCTGGGCAAAGGCTTGCCGTCACCGCGACGACTCCCATAAGCTCGCGCGATACGACGGATGCCGAACTCGCCCTGGCCGCATCCTGGTCCTGGCGGACCTCTGCTCTTGGGGGTGCTCATGCCGAGAGCCCTGCTGCTCGCTGTGCTGGCCTTCTTCCTGGCTCCCTCCCCGCTGCTCGGCCAAGAGGGGTTGATTGGGACCTGGCGCCTCAGGAGCCACACGATCGAAATCCGCGGCGACGGCACGGCCGTCGTGGATGGCGCGACCGTGCAGTATTCGGTGAGGGGGACGCTGCTGACGTTCTCCGGCCGCGAAGGCGACAGGTCGTACGTGTTCGCGGCTGGCCGCGATACGCTGCGTCTCGAGAGCGGCGGCGTGATCGACACGTACAAGCGCGTCGTCCCTGCCGCGGCGCCCCCCACCCGCGAACCCGCTGCGGCGCCACCCACCCGCGAACCCGGTGCGGCGCCACCCACCCGCGAACCCGATGCCGCGCCACCGACCCGCGAACCGGATGTGGCGCCACCGACCCGCGAACCCGATGCGGCGCCACCGACCCGCGACCCGGGTACGCCGCCCGCCGCCGCCCCTCCCACCATCTCGCCCGAACCGACGGAGCGGGGCGACACGGGCGCCCTGTTCGAGCCCTCCGCGGAGGAGGCCGCGGCGCTCGAAGCGCTCCGGGAGAGTCCCACGCGGAAGAACCGCGAGGCGCTGGCGAAAATCCGCGCGGCGCACGCGACGGCAATGCTGGAGCTGGCGCGCAACAACCAGGCGGACGTCGCGAGGCATGTCGTCGCGCTGGACCTGGCCCTCCGATATGCCCACTCGGCCAAGGAGCTCGCGCCCGACAGCGCCCTCTACTGGTTCCTGCTCGCCCAGGCCTACGCCGAGGGCGCCGAGGACGACACGGCGCTGACGATGGCCCACAACGCGGTCGCCAAGGCGTCGTCGCTGGCCCCCCTGGACAACCGGATCCGGCTGCTGTTCGGCCACATCCTGTTTCGCGAGGAGTTCTACGCCTCGTCCCTGGATCAGTTCGAGACGGCGATCACGAGCGAGCCGTCGCTCGCGGTCCCGGACCTGATCGCCATCATGACGGTGGCCTACACGCTGGACTGCCTGGCGTGGCGCGGTGAGGAGTTCATGGCCCGGCTGGCGGCGGCCGATCCGGACGCCCACACCGCGCGCCTGGCGATGGCGATCCTGCAACATCACCAGGGCAAGGACGACCTGGCGTACCCAGAGCTGCTCAAGGTCGCGCGCTCCGCGACCGCGGGTCAGCGCGAGCGCGACTACGCCGTCAGGCTCGCAGGAGACTGGCGCAAGGAAGCGCCGTTGCCCCCTGGAAAGTGACCGGTTCGGCGGTGACCGACGGGGCGATGGTCCGCGGAGTCCAACGGGATCCGGCTCTGATGGAGAGGCGCTCATGAGGCTGGACGGGCATTCGGTATCGACGTGGCTTCGCTCCCGGTTCTCAGCACGGTCGGAGGCCTGCTGGCGGCCCTCGCGCCTCCTGACGCTGGCCCTGCTGCTGGCCACGACGCTCGCCCTTGAGGCCGTGGACGACGTGGTGGCGCGACGGCGCGCCCTGGAGGAAGCGCTCGGGAAGGCCACCGCCGAGTTTGCGGGACAGGTACCGGCCGACGCGTACACGCGCGGTCGCAACGGGGAGATCACCGGCGTCAATTCCAAGGACCCGCGCGTTCAGGAGATCGACGCCCGGTGGCGCGAGGAGATGGCGAGGATCCGGGCGGAGCACGACGTGAGCGATACGCGCTTCGACGACCTCAACGAGGCGTGCAGGAAGGCGGGCGTCCAGGACGAGGTCGCCAACAGCGGATCCAGGCCGAAGTCGATCAAGAGCGACGTGGACCTCACGGAGCGGGTCCCGGGCGCCGGGGAGAAGCTCACGGAGACCCTGCGGGAGGGCGGCTACCACGTGCAGGAGTACCCGGATCGCTACATCGTCCAGGAGACCGACACGACGATCTGGAAGAAGCCGCCCGACATGAAGGTGGGATCACGGGCCCATCGCGAGTGGTTGCGGAGACAACTCGCGCAGGGGGACTGCTTCGCGACCTCCGGCGGCAAGTTCGAGACGACCGCCGGCGAGACGGGGTACCTGGACCCCGAGGGCGCCGCCCTGGCCAACGCCAACAAGATGGCGGACGCGGGCGGATTCCGTGACCCATCGACCGGCATCGAGAAGATCGACGCGCACACCGTGGGCAAGAGCGCCTCCAAGGCGGCCGAGTGGACCGGCACGAAGACCGAGTCGGAGTTCTTCCGGAAGGCCGATGCCTTGCGGAACCACGCCTCCTGGGAAGAGGCCGGCGTGTGCCATCCGGCCGACCCGCCGGAGGTGAAGGCCGCCAAGAAGCGGGACTTTCTTCGGCAGGCCCAGGAGAGCATGGTCGAGTCGGTCAAGGCCGGGCGCGCCCAGAGCGAGAGGCTCGAGGGACTTCGCACGGAGCAGGTGTCCGAGGCCGTCGCGAAGGGGGATCACGAGCTCGCCAACGGCGTCCGCGAGCAGAAGGCCGACATCAAGGTCGGTAACCAGGAGACGCTCAAGCGATTGGCCAAGACCAGCCCCGAGTTCTCTGCGAGGCTCCAAGGCTCGAACGTCACCCGGAACCCCGACGGAACCTTCACCGACGTGGCGACGGGCGAGACGCTCACGCCCAGCCAGGTCCGCGAAAGGGCCTCCAGACCCGCCCGAGAGGCGACGGTCCGCGTCACGGAGGAGGCGATCCAGGGCGGCGAGGCCGCAGCGTCGCGCCGCGCCGGGGCCGGAAAGGAGCCCGTCGGCGGAGAGGGGGGCGGGATGAGCACCACGATGAAGGCCGGCGGATTGTCGGTGTTGATCTACGGCATCTACGAGGGCCTCAAGACGGGCGTCGATCAGGCCGTGGACGAGGAGAAGCCCGACGACTACACCGGCCAGACGTTCGTGAAGGCCTGGGCCTACAGCGTGTGGCACGGCCTGGGGCTCGGGGGGGCGGTGGAACTCGGCCGCGAGGGGGCCAGGGAGTCCTTCGAGCAGTTCCGCCAGGACCTCAAGGACGGCAAGGATCCGTCCGAGATGTGGGCCCACATGCGCGCGGTCATCCTGGGATACCGCAACCTGGTCAAGGCCGTGACCTACGGCCCGCTGGGCGAGGGCCTCACGGCCATCGAGGAGCGCCTGGGCCTCGAGGCGGACGAGGCGCAGGCGCGCATGGCCGAGATCAGGGCGCACATGCAGCTCGCCGACGCCATGAAGGCAAAGAAAGACATGTTCGAGACGCTGACGGGAGCCGGGCGCGACGGCGAAGCGGCCGGCACGCGCCCAGGGTTGCAGGTCGCCGTCGAAGGGCTCGCGAGGACCTTCCATACGCTGCGCGACGTGCAGGGGCACATCCGGAAGTTGTGCGATGCGGCCGCCTCGGAGGAGGGCGACGAGGAACGGCGGGGAGCGCTGGCCTCGGAGCTCTACGACCGTGAGAGCCCGGCCATCATCGAAGCCTGGCAGGACAGGCGCGAGGAGTACCGCGGGGAGTACGTCGGCCTGGTGGACCGGTTGCGTACGATGGACCTCGGTGTCCGTCACACGCCCGACCCGGCCGTGATGCAGGCCTTCGACAAGGAGCTGCCGATCGAAGTCGAGGTCGCGTTCCTCGACGGCGACATCAACGAGCTCACGACGCGGATCGAAGAGCTGCTCTCGTGGCTCGCGGGCACGGGCTCGGTTCGGGCGACGTGCAGCTTCAAGGGCGGGCCGGAGGGCAGTTTCACCAAGACGCTCACGGCGTCCAAGCCGGGCAAGTACGAGGTCAGCGCCGAAGTCACGATCACGTGCGGCGAGGGGATCGGCGGCGAGAATGCCCCGTTGAAATGCGTGTTTGAGCTCCCCGTGACGGGGGGCATCCAGGTTCAGCCGCCTGAGGAGATGACCGGGACCTTCTCGGGTACGTTCGAAGGAGGCGAAAACGGTACCATCAGCTTCACGGTGACCGGCACCGGGGTCGCGGGCCACATCGTTGGAGACGGAATTGAAATGGCCCTCGTGGGATCCTATGATCCCGCCACCGGGAAACTCGTCGCAACGGTCGATCACCTGGAACCGTGGTACCAGGACGGAAAGTTCATGAGGAACGTGAAAACACATGCGAGCCTGGTTGGAACATCGAACGGAGATGCCTTCCGGGGCACCTTCACCAGCCGCGACGATTTCTGGAAAAAGACGAGGACCGGCACCTGGTCCGCCACGAAGTGACATCGCACTCGCCCAAGTAAGCCCCGGGGTTTGGCGCTGTGGAGCCTTGGGCGGTTGGAGACTGCCTCGGACGGGGCCCGCCTCACGCGCGAGGGCCTCACGGTCGCCGCGCCCGCGGCCTACGCTCGCAGGAGCTCCTCGATGTCCCGTACGACCTGCGCGAGGTCGACGGGCTTCGAGTACGTCCTCGCCGCGCCCAGGTCGCGCGCCTGCCCCCGCTGACCGTGCGCCCAGGTGCCGGAGGCCATGATCACCGGGATCGGGTGCGTCGAGGACCTGACGTGCGCGAGGAGCTCGATCCCGTTCATCACGGGCATCTCCAGGTCGGAGACGAGGACTTCCACCCCGCCCCGGTCGAATACCTCACGGGCTTCGCCGCCATGCGTCGCGCGGATCACCTCGTGACCGCACGCCGTGAGGAACTCCGCGACCATCCGGAGGACCGTGGGGTCGTCGTCGGCGACGAGCACTCGGGCCATGCGCTCCCCCGTGTCCTACGACCTGCCCGCACGGAGGTTTCGCGCCAACCACCTGCGGGTCTTCGGCGGCAGGGAGCCCGCATAGTCCGCGGCGAGCTCGACGACGAGGACCTGGGCCCTGCCTCCGAGGAGGTCGAGGAGCCGCTTCGACCACGCCTTCGCGGAGTCCTCGGTCGAGACCAGCCACGTCGACTCCCGAAGGTAGTGCGCCTTGACCGGCTGGTTCACGGCGTCCACGAGCCCCTCGAAGAGCGGCTCCCATTCGGGCAGGTCCGTCGTGATCAGAAGCACGCCCACGGTGCACCTCCCGGTGGCGGGGAGGGAGTTCGCGCAGGGCGGAAGGCCTGCTCAAAGGCGCTGGCCTCCCCGGGGGCCACAGGTGACCGCCCGATGGGCGAAAGGCTACGAGGTCCGGCCAACCGTGTCAAGCGAACACAAGTGCGTGATCACGAGATTTCCTGCGCCCTGACCCGGAGCGCCGGCGAGGCGGGGTCGCGGATCGAGGCCGGTCCCTTAAGCCACAGTTGGCCGTTGCGGTGCGCCCCGCCCGCGCTGTAGCATCCAGCCGTACACGGGAGGCTCGCCCCATGGACCTGCGCTGGGAGTACGTCCATTCCACGGACGGCCAGTCGATCCGCGTCGGCGTCACGGAGCACGACGGACGCACGCTCCTCGAATGCAGGGACGCCGCGGCGTTCCTCCGCCACCTGCTCGACGACCCTTCCCTCCCCGAGCTCGCGCCGAGCACCTACGTCCGCGGGTTCGTGGCGCCGGGGGAAGGCGCGTGGTTCGAGCTGTTCGACTCCCTCGGCACGCAGTCGCGCGACCCGATCCGCCTCGACGAGGACTGCGTCCGCGATCGCCTCTCGGAGCTATGGTGAAGGACCGACGGGTCATCCTGGTCGTCGACGACGAGGAGGCCGTGGCCGACTCCCACGCGCACCTCGTCCGCGACACCGGCGCCGACGCGCTCGTCGAGACGCGCCCGGAGCGCGTCGAGTCCCTGCTCGCGGATCACCCCGAGATCGACGTCGTCCTGCTCGACATCCGGATGGAGGGCATCGACGGCCTCTCGCTCCTCCGCACGATCAAGCTCCGCAGGCCCGACCTCGGCGTGGTCATGGCCACCGTCGTCAACGACATCGAGTCGGCCGTGCGCGCCATCAAGGCCGGGGCCTACAACTACCTCCTCAAGCCGCTCCAGCCGGAGCGGCTCGATCGCATCCTCGACTCCTACTTCTCCAACCGGCCGAAGGGGGTCTGCGACGACCCCCGCTTCGCCCCCTTCCTCACCGGCTGCCCGTCGTTCGTCCCCCTCTTCGAGAGGATCCGCTCGTTCGCGGAGACCGACGTGACGGTCCTGCTCCAGGGCGAGACGGGGACCGGAAAGGAGATCGTCTCCAGGCTCATCCACACGATCAGCCCGCGCAGCGCGGAGCCGTTCGTCGCCGTCAACATGGCCGGCTTCACCCCCCACCTGATCGAGAGCGAGCTGTTCGGCCACCGACGGGGCGCCTTCACCGGCGCCGTCAGCGACCACGCGGGGTACTTCGAGGCCGTCGGAGGGGGGACGCTCTTCCTCGACGAGATCGGCGAGCTCGGCCTCGACTGCCAGGCCAAGCTGCTCCGGGTCCTCCAGTCGCGGAAGATGTCCAGGGTCGGCGAGACGACCGAGCGGGAGACCTCGGCGAGGGTGGTCCTCGCGACCAACCGGGACCTGCGACGCGAGGTCGAGGCTCGAAAGTTCAGGGACGACCTGTACTACCGCATCTCGAGCCACCTGGTGGAGCTCCCCCCGCTCCGCGAACGAGCCGGGGACGTGGAGCTCCTGGCAGGCTACTTCCTGCGCAAGTACGCCTCCCAGTACGGACGGACGATCTACGGCTTCCATCCCGAGGCGATGCAGGCGATCACGGGGCACCCCTTCCCCGGCAACGTCCGGGAGCTGGAGGGGATCGTCAGCGCGGCGGTGCTGATCGAGCGGGGACCGGCGATCTCCCTCGCGTCGCTCCCGGCGCACATGCTCGGAGCCGACGGCAGCCATCGGGACCTCGAGGCGGTCAAGCGCCAGACGATCCTGAGCGTGCTCGCGGAGTGCAACGGCAACCAGACGCGGGCCGCGGAGAAGCTGGGGGTCTCGAGAGGCACGCTGAACCGGTGGATCCAGGCGGACCGCGCGCGGCGTTCGGGGAAGATCTAGACGATGGAGGTCCTCCGTCACGTCAGCAACACGGCGGTCTGGGGGTCGCTCGCGGCGACCCTCCTGCTCGGGGCCTACATGTGGGTGCAGGCCGTCGGGGACCCGGACCGCCGCTGGCGCTTCGCCGTCTTCGCCGCGATCTGCTGGTCGATCGCCGCGTCCGACTTCTTCCACGACCGGATGCAGCTCTCGACGTACGAGATGCTGCGTCTCTTCGAGTGGACGTGGTACGCCGCGGCGGTCCTCCTCCTCCTCTCGTATCCCGCGCGCTGGATCGCCGCGACGGCGGTCGGCCTGCCGACGATCGGCCTCGCGGTGTGGGCGTCGGGGCACCCGGAGCTTGCTGCGACCGTCGCCTTCCCGCTGGGGTTCGGGGTCGCCGCCGTCGCCCATGGCCGGCACTACTGGAGGCACCGCGGCTACTCGTCCGCACTGCTCTGCCCGTACTCGGTCGCGATGGCGATGCTCTGTTCGATCTACTGCGCGGTCGTCTCGACCGGGAACGCGACGATCATCGTTCTCGGGTACGCCCACTGGGCGCTGCTGAACGTCTGCGCCGTCGCGTTCGCATGGATGCACCTGCCGAGGGAGCTGAGGGGGCGCGCGCCGGTGGTCGTCAACCCGCGCCACGCGATCCCGATGTTCGTCGCCATCGTGCTGGCGGAGGCGACCGTCTGCCTCGGGCTCCTCCCGTTCTTCGACTGGCCGCCCACGCTCTACCTGGGCGGCAGCGTCCTGCTCGTGGTCGCGACGATGATCCCGTACCTGCACCACCGCCACCTTCTCGTCATCCACACGGACAACGTCGCCGCGCTCCTGGACGAGCGGACCGCCTCCCTGGTCAAGGCAAAGGGCGAGCTCGCGACCCTGATCGAGACGCAGGCCGAGCGGCTCGACCAGCAGGAGAGGGAGATCCAGGCGAAGGCGGAGGTCATCCAACGCCAGCGCCGGGTCGAGCTGGCCGCGCAGACCGCGGGCCAGGCGGCCCACGACATCCAGAACCTCATCTCCCCCATCCTCACGTACGTCTCCCGCCTGCACCGCGTCGCCGACGAGGCCCCCGCGGTCCGGCTGATCGCGGGGAAGATCCAGGCGCAGGCGGAGCAGCTCCTCGAGCTCAACAGCCAGCTTCTTGCGCTCTCCCGCAGGGGGCGCGTGGAGGCCCACCCGATCAACCTGAGCGAGCTGGTCCGCGACGTGCTGGATCGGTTCCCGGGCGACGCGGTCGGCATCGAGTGCCCCGGGGAGTGCTGGATCGAGGGGTCCTGGTCGCAGGTCTCCAGGGCCGCGAGCAACCTGGTCCGCAACGCCCTCGACGCCGTTCACGAGGGGGGAGGCCGCGTCGTCGTGCGATGCGGGTCGCTCAAGCCCATCGAGACGCGACGGTGTCACCTCGGGTTCCTCGATCCTGGGGAGTACGCCTACCTCGAGGTCGAGGACACGGGGCCTGGGATCCCCGAGGCCATCCGCGAGCGGGTCTTCGAGCCGTTCTTCTCGTCCAAGACGGGCAGCCAATCGTCCGGATCGGGGCTCGGGCTGTCGATCGTCGCGGCGGTCGTGGACGACCATCGCGGCGTGCTGGACCTCCACACGGGCGCGGAAGGCACCCGCTTCACGCTGTACTTCCCCGCGGGACGCGCCGCGGGCAGCCCGGAGGGCCCGCGGGCGCTGTGCGGAATTGAGACAGTGCTTGTCACAGATGATGACCCCTCCATCCTAAGGCAGTACGAGAAGATCCTCTCCGACGCAGGCTACGACGTCCTGACGGCCTCCTCCGGGGCGGAGGCGATCCAGCTCCTCCAGGCGCAGCACATCGACCTGATCCTCCTCGACCTCAGGATGCCTCTCATGAGCGGCGCGGAGACCTTCTTCGCCGCCGTGAATACGAGGCCCGGCGTACGGGCCGTCGTACATTCGAGCTACGTCGACGCGGAACAGGCCTCGCGGCTCCGCGAGCTCGGCGTCTGCGCCTTCCTCCAGAAGCCTGCGAGCCGCGTGGAGGTCCTGCGCTCGCTGCGCCAGGCGCTCGATGCGAGGGAGCTCCCGCTCGGCTAGTCCGCGCTCGCCGTCCCCTGGCACGCCGCTTGCTCCTCCCTTACGACGGACACGATTCACCGTCACGCGGAGGGCAGGATGGATACGACGCTCACTCTCGATCGCGCGGCGCACGACGCCGTCGGACGCTACCAACAGGACGAGGTCAACGGCTTCACGGACGATCTCCTGGATCGCTTCCTGGACCGGCTCCAGCTCACGGGCGGGGAGAAGGTCCTCGATGCGATGGCCGGCGACGGAAACCTGACGCTCCGTCTCCACGCCTACTGCCAGAGGAAGGGCATCCCCTTCCCGGACGTCACGGTGGTCGAGTACTCCCGCGTGCAGTACGAGTTCGCCCGCGCGGCGCTCGCGAGCCTCCCCGTCCGCGTCCTGTGGGGCGACGCGGTCGCCATGTCGGACCGGGGCACGGGCGAGCCGCTGACGGACGCCTCCTTCGATCGGGTCGTCATCAAGAGCGCGAACCACGAGATCCCGCTCGACCAGCAGGAGCGGCTGTACGGGTCGATCCTCCGGGTCCTCAAGCCCGGCGGCCTCCTGGTCAACCTCGGCTTCCTGTTCGACGACGCCGCGGAGCGGGACGACCTCCGCGAGGTGGCGCGCGTCAAGGACACGCTGGCGGACATGCACGCGGCCGCGGCCCGGCGGCACTTCCTGACCCGCGACGAGCTCTACTCCCGGCTGGGCCGCGCGGGGTTCCTCGAAGTCACGGCCGCCGAGGCCATCGAGTACCGGATCACCTCCGCCGCGGTGGCGAAGCACTACTTCGCGAGGCCCGGCCTGGAGGGGGCGGACGCCGAATTCCAGGCGACGCAGGCGAGGTCCATGGCCCTTCGGCGGCACGGCCGGCTGCGCTTCGAAGGCGCCGACAGCCTCATGGTCCTGCCGGGCGAGATCACCGTCGCACGGAGGCCCACGTGGGCGGAGAGCAACGCGGCCGCGTTCCGTCACTGCCCGTACGACTTCCTCCGGCACCTCGAGTGCCACGCCCAGCTCCTGGACAAGGCCGTCGCGTGGATCCCGCAGGGCGGGGCGGTGCTCGACCTCGGCTCCGGGCCCGGCCTCCTGGCGGAGCGGCTCGCGCGGCGCGTCTCTCGCTATCGCGGCGTGGAGATCTCCCCCGAGTTCGTCGCGAAGTGCAGGAAGCTCATGGAGGCCTCGCCCGAGTTCGCCTTCGAGCAGGGGGACATCGGCGCGGCAGACTTCGAGAGCGGCTGGGACGCCCTGACGATCCTGAACGTGCTCTACCTGCCGGGGATCGACCCCGTGCAGGTGCTGAAGAAGGCCCACACTGCGCTCCGGGACGGCGGACGGCTCATCGTCTCCGGGCCGACCTCCCCCGAGAGCTATCGCAAGGCGGAGCCGTTCATGCGGGCCCAGCTCGAGCGCGACGGCCTGCTGGCGAAGTGCGAGCCCCTCTTCCGCGCGGTCGGCGAGGCGAACGACCGGCTCCTCCCGGGCCAGGGGAACTACTGGTCGGTCGAGGGGATGATCGAGCTCCTGAAGGGGATCGGCTTCCGCGCGGTGCCGGGCGGCGATACGCAGATCTACTACGGGTACGCCTTCCTGGTGGTCGCCGAGAAGTAGGGGGAGGACATGACGACCGCGACGCGCGACCTGACGGCGCAGGACCTGTTCCAGCGGAGCCTCACGGCGCACCTTCCGCTGCCGCAGTTCGAGCGGCTGCGGCGCACGACGGTCCTCGTTGCGGGCCTCGGCGGAGGGTCGAACATCGCCGAGCTGCTGGCGAGGAAGGGGATCGGGCGGTTCATCGTCGCCGACCCGGACGTGTACGAGCCGCACAACATCCGGCAGAGGGGCAGCCTCGTCAGCACGCAGGGGCGCGGCAAGGTGGAGGTGATGGTCGAGCGCCTGCGCGACGTCAATCCCGGCGTCGAGGTCACCCCGGTCCCGGAGGGGATCACGTTCGACAACGTCGCCGAGCTGGTGCGCCAGGCCGACTACGTCGTCGACATGGTCGACTTCCACGGCCTCCGCGAGAAGGTGGCCCTCTCCCGCGCCGCCCGGGCGCAGGGGAAGGTCGTCCTCACGGCGCCGTCGATCGTGAACGGGGGGCTCCTCTACGTGTTCCGCCCCGACGGGGTGACGTTCGAGGAGTTCTTCGAGTACGAGGAGGGCCTCCCGATGGCGGAGATCGGGCCGCGCTTCCTGCGACGGCTCATCCCGCGGTTTCCCTCGGACGCGCCGAGGGAGATGTACCTCGCCGCGGCGCGGGGCGAGCGGACGCTGCCGCTCGACGCGGTCGGCGTGGAGCAGGCCTCCGTGCTGCTCGTCGCGGCGCTCGAGAACCTCGTCCTCGGACGCCCCGAACGGGTCGTCTTCGTGCCGAAGGGCGTCCTCGTGGACGCCTCGGACCCCGTGTTCCTTGCGGCCGTCGTCGACTACACCGCCGACTTCCCTTCGCAACGCCGATGATGACGCGCGCGGCCGATTCCGTCCCCTTGCCGGTCGTCACGCCCCTGCTGCGGGCGGACGGGGCGTGGGTCAAGGCGGAGGGGCGGCAGCGCACCGGCTCCGTGAAGTACCGCCTGGTCGCGTCGCGCGTGCGCGCGGCGCTCGAGAGCGGGGCGCTCCACGGCGGCAGGACGCTCATCGAGGCGACGTCCGGGTCTACGGGGGTCTCGCTTGCGTGGGTCGGCAAGGGGCTCCTCTTCCCGGTGGAACTGCACGTGTACGCCTCGGCGGCGCCCGGGAAGCTCGAACGGATGCGTGAGCTCGGGGCGCGCGTGGTGCTCCATCCGTCCGACACGCCGATGTCGGAGATCCTGCGCGAGGTGGGGCGCCGCGCCGCCTCCGGCGCCGCGTGGTGGCTTGGGCAGTACGAGCGGGACGCGGGGCGGGAGCCGTACGAGGCGCTCGCGCGGGAGACGCTGGACCAGATCCGCGCGGCGGGCGGGCCTCCGCCGCGCGTGTTCGCCTGCCCGGTCGGCACCGGCGGGCTGATCCAGGGCGTCGGGCGGGCGCTTCGTCAGGCCTGCCCGGGGATCCGCATCATCGCCGTGGAGCCCGCCGAGGGGGTCGCGGTCGAGGGGATGCGCCCGTTCACGCGCGTCCACCTCGGCGCGGAGGACCCTTTCGACCTGTCGTTTCCAGACGAGGTGGCGCGCGTCGAGGAGGCGCCGGGGCCGACCCACGTCCACGAGGTCGAGCTCGGAGAGAGCGCCGCGGCGACGCTGGCCCTCGTCCGGAGCCGCGGCTGGACCGACGCCCTCGTGATTGCGGCGGATTGAGGTGGACGATGCTCGACCTCCTTGTCGTCGCGATTCTCTCGGCGCTCGTCGCGTGGATCGCGGCGGCGTACCTGCTCGAGCGGAGGGTCCGGGCGATGCTCGCGATGACGGACCGGCTCGCCGCGGGCGACCTCGGAGCGCGCACGGGCCTCCCGTCCAACGGCGGGGAGATGGGCCGGCTGGCCCAGGCCCTGGACCGGATGGCCGAGCGCCTTCAGGAGCGCGAGGCGAAGGTCCTGGAGACCGAGGAGCGACTGCGCCACGCGCAGAAGATGGAGGCGGTCGGGCGGCTCGCGGCCGGCGTCGCGCACGACTTCAACAACCTGCTCACGGTCATCAACGGCGTGAGCGACCTGGCCCTCCGCCGGCTCCTGCCCGGATCGCCGATGCACGTCGAGCTCGGCCAGATCCGGGACGCGGGGGAGCGCGCGGCGGAGCTGACGCGCCAGCTCCTGACGATCGGGCGCAGGCAGCCGTCCCAGGTGCGCATCCTCAAGCTGGCGGAGTCGCTCTCGGGGTGCGAGGCGATGCTGCGGAGGGTGATCGGGGAGGACGTCTCGCTGGTCGTCCGCCACGCCCCCGACGTCTCGCCGGTCCGCGCCGATCCGGGGCAGATCGAGCAGGTCGTGATGAACCTGGCGGTCAACGCGCGGGACGCGATGCCCCGGGGCGGGAGGCTCTCGATCGAGACCTCGGAGACGACGCTGGACGAGACGTACGCGCGCGTCGTCGGGGACCTGGCACCGGGGCGGTACGCGGTGATCTCCGTCTCCGACACCGGCCAGGGGATGGACCTGGAGACCCAGGCGCGCTGCTTCGAGCCGTTCTTCACGACGAAGGGGGAGGGGAAGGGGACGGGGCTCGGCCTCTCGACCGTCTACGGGATCGCAAAGCAGCACGGCGGGCACGTCTGGCTGTACAGCGAGGCGGGGAAGGGGACGACGTTCAAGGTGTACCTCCCCGTCGTCGCGGGCGCGGCCCCGCCGGCCGTCGCGCCTCCTGCGGCCGCCGCGACGAAGGGGACGGAGACGATCCTCGTCGCGGAGGACGACGACGTGGTGCGCGACCTGCTGCGCGCCTTCCTCGACGACCTGGGGTACCGCGTGCTCGCGGCGAGGAGCGCCGAGGAGGCGGTCGAGATGTGCCGCGCCCAGGTGGGGCCGATCCACGTCCTCGTGACCGACATGGTCATGCCGGGCGCGAGCGGCACGACGCTGGCGCGCGAAATCGCCGATGCCCGCCCCGGCATCGCCGTCCTCCTCATGTCGGGGTATCCGGAGGAGATCGTGATGAACGAGGAGGCCCCGCCGCCCGGCAGCGCCTTCCTGCAGAAGCCGTTCACGCAGGAGGCGCTGTCGCGGAAGGTCAGGGAGCTGCTCTCGCGCGGGGCCTGACGGGACACTGGCCCGCAGGGTCGTGAATCTCGTCCGCGTCGCCAGGTGATGGTATCCTGCCCGCGTGCGCGTCATTGCCTGGATTGACGTCGACCTCTCCGCGAACGGGCGCGGGCTCCCGTCGCGGTGCCTCCATGACCTTGCGGGGAGGCCCGTGCTCGCTCGCGTCGTCGAGGGGGCCCTCGCCTGCCCGTCCGTCCGCGAGGTCGCCGTCACCTGCCCGCCAGGGGACCGTGAGGCCCTCCACGCCGCCCTCGCGGGGCTCCCGTGCCGCGTCCTCGGCGTCGAGGCCCCCGACGTGCCCAACCGCCCCCTCCGCCGACGCGCCAGGAAGTGGGCCGGCCACTCGTGGCGCGGCGGGATCTCCTCCACGTTCGTCTACGACGAGGAGGGAAACCCCGGCGCTTTGTACGCCGCCCTCGTCGCCCTCGATGCCACGCACGCCGTCAAGCTCTCCCCCTCCGGGCCGTTCGTCGATACCGCGATGGTCGAGGCGATGATCGCGCAGGCCGAGACCCTCCCCCCGAACCAGGACTTCTGCGTCTCCTCGGCGCCGCCGGGCCTCAACTACGAGGTCTACGGCCGCGAGACCGCCGCGAAGTTCGCCAAGGGGCGGGACACCATCCGCACCTCCCTCGCCCTCCGCCCGGGCGAGCTCATGCCCGACCCCACGTCGTTCGACTTCTGGCACGCCCTCGACGTCGACGTCGTCGCATGCGCCGCACGCCTCCTCGTCGACTCCGCGCGCGGAGAGGCGCTCGTCCGCGGCCTCGTCGGGGCCGAGGGGCTCGCGCTCCTCCGCGCGCCCGCCGCCGAGGTCGTCCGCGCGGTCCGACGCGGGACGGCGCTGTCGTGGTGGGGCCTCCCCGAGGAGGTCGAGGTCGAGGTCTGCTCCGAGACGCCCGTCCCCTTCGACCTGAAGCCCCTCGCGCAGCGCGATGCCTCGATGATGGACCTCGCGACGATCGATGCCCTCGCCGACGGACTCTCCGGGGCCGATGACGTGCGGTGGAGCCTTGGCGGCCTCGGAGACCCCGTCCTCCACCCGGGGCTCGAGGAGCTGATCGGCGCCGCGAAGCGCAAGGGGGCCTACGGCGTCCACGTCGCCACTTCGGGTGCCGCCGTGACGCCGGAGGTCGCGAGAATGATCGCGCGCGCCGAAGTCGACGTGGTCACCGTAGAGCTGACCGCGGCTACCCCCGAGGGCTACGCGCAGCTTCACCACGGGACGCCCTTCGCCAGGGCCGTCGACGGCGTCGAGGCCCTCCTCGCCGAGAAGCGCGATGGCGCGCCGCTCGTCCTCGTCGAGTGGGTCAAGGTCAAGGAGCTGGAGGGGGAGTTCGAGGCCTTCCACGACCACTGGGCCCCGAAGGCCGACGGGGTCGTGATCCGCGGCGCGTGCGACTACGCGGGGCAGCTCCCCGATCGCGCCGTGATGCACCTCCTCCCCGGGACGCGCGGGGTGTGCGAGCGGCTCCAGCGGCGAATGACCGTCCTCCCGAATGGCGACGTCACCCTGTGCGAGATGGACTACCTCGGCAAGCACGTCGTCGGAAACGTCCGGCGCGACCGCGTGGAGGACCTGTGGCGAGGCCGCTTCGAGGAGGTGCGCCTCGCGCACGCGCGCCTGGAGTTCGGCGCCCACCCGCTCTGCCCCTCGTGCAAGGAGTGGGGGGCGTTGTGACACCCCTTCCCATTCCCGTTCCCCTTCCCTTTCCCAGCGTACTCAACGCGCTGGGAAAGGGAACGGGAAGGGGAACGGGAAGGGGAGGACAGGATTGACCCGCGGCCCGGCGACCGGGTAGACTCCGGCCGATGGAAAAGGACCCCTCACGCAAGCGCAAGCCGTACCGCCGCCCGACGGTCACCTCGGAGCGGGTCGAGGAGACGGTCCTCGCCACGCGCTGCAAGAAGGAGCCGACGAACCCGAGCTTCAACTGCCAGCAGGTGAAGCGGTTCTACGGGTAGGCGGCGGCTGTCCCCCGGCGAGTCAGCTTCCCCAGGGCTGACGCGGACCGATACACGCCCTGCGCGGGCCCCGGACCGGCTTTCCTTGGGCGTATCCAATTCCCTTTCCCGTGAGGAGTTGGGGTGCGTTTCTCCGTCTACGTCCGGGAGGGATGGCACGGGCGTTGCGGAGATCCCCGGACTGGCCCGAGGTCTGTCCCGAGCATGGCATCACGTCGAATCCGCGTCGCTGCACTCCTGGCCGTCGTCGCCCTCTCACGACCCCCCTCTTCGCCGTCACGAAGACGTGGGACCGGGGAGGCGGCACGAATAGCTGGGGGACGGCGAACAACTGGGTGCCGAACGGCGTCCCCGCGGCCGGCGACTCGGTCGTCCTGGACCACTCCGTCGTCGGCGGCGCGATCACGGTCAACGTAAACGTGAACACGGCGTCGCTCATCGGCCTCACGATCACGGCAGGGGGCGCCGCGATCACGTTGAACGTCACGACGAGGTCGCTGAACGTGGATTCGGGACGGCCTCGCTGTCCATCGGGGCCGGCCATACGCTGAGCCAGACCGGGAACACGATCACGGTCACCGGCGGATTCACGAACGACGGGACGTTCTCCGCGACGGGGGGAACGGTGTCGATGAGCGGGACCGCCGCCGCGGCCATCGGCGGCGCCGGCGCCACGACGTTCTTCAACCTGACCGTGGGCAAGACCGCCGCGGTCGCGGTCTCGACGACGGCGAGCTTCAACGTGAACGGCACGTTCACGTGCAGCGGGTCAGGCTCCTTCAGCGCCACCGCGGGGACGGTGACGCTCGGGGGGAGCGGAGCGGCGTCGATCACCCACTCGTCCAGCGGGACCACGACGTTCAACAACCTGACCGTCTCTAAGACGGCCGCGGTGAGCGTGACGACCTCGAGCAGCTTCGCAGTCTCTGGCAACTACTCCAACAGCGGGTCGGGGACCCTCAGCGCGACGGCGGGGGCGGCGACGTTCGGCGGGAGCGGGGCGGGGGCGATCGCCCACACCTCGACCGGGACGTCGACGTTCTGGAACCTCACGATCAACAAGTCGGCCTCGGTGAGCGTCTCGACGTCGAGCAGCTTCGGCGTGAACGGCGACTACGCCTGCTCGGGCTCGGGGTCGCTCGACGCGACGGGGGGAACGGTCACCTTCGGCGGCAGCACGTCGAAAGCCATCTCGCACACTTCCACGGGGACGACCTCGTTCAACAACCTGACGCTGGCGAAGGCGGCCGCGGGCGACATCCTCTCGACGACGAGCTCCTTCAGCGTCCGCTCGGCCTATTCGTGCACCGGGGGGACGTTCAGCGCGACCGTGGGGACGGTGACGTTCGGCGGGACCGCCGCGGGCTCCATCGCGCACTCCGGGGGCGGGACCACCACGTTCAACCATCTGACGATCGGCAAGTCGGCCGCCGTGACCGTCTCCAGCACCGCCACATTCGCCGTGAACGGGGACTTCACGAACTCCGGGTCCGGGACGTTCAACGCCACGGCCGGGACCCTGACTCTCGGGGGAGGGGGAACGAGTTCGCTCTCTCACACCTCGAGCGGGACGACGACGTTCACCAGCCTGACGGTCTCGGGCGGAGGGACACGGACGCTGGCCGCTAGCCCGACCGTCAACACCACGCTGCTCGTTACGGGGAGCACCGTCCTCTCGATGGGCACGGGCACGATGGCGAGCGACGGGGCGTCGGGGACGATCCAGGTGGACGCGGGGTCGATTCTCTCGATCGGGGCGGTCGCGGGGCTGAGCTTCACGGGGGCCGGGTGGGCCTACTCCCCGGCGGGGACGATCTCGGGGACCGCGGAATTCAACGGGGGGACGTTTGCCATCGGCTCCGCGCTGCCGGGTCCGCCGTCGAGGTACGGGAACCTCTCCCTGCTCGGCGGGGCGAACCGGGCCCTCGGCGCGGGCACGCAGGTCGACGGCACGCTGCTCGTTACGGAGAGTTCGACGCTCTCGATGGGGGCGGGCCCGATCGCGAGCGACGGGGCGTCGGGGACGATCCAGGTGGATGCGGGGTCGACGCTCTCGATCGGCGCCGCGGCGGGGATCAGCTTCACGGGCGCCGGGTGGGCCTTTTCTCCCGCGGGCACGGTCTCGGGCACTGCCGAATGGAATGGCGGGACGGCCGCGATCAACTCCACCCTCCCCGGTCCGCCAACGACGTTCGGGAACATCACGGTCTCGGGCGGAGCGAACCGGTCGCTCGGGTTCAACCCGACGGTGAACGGGACGGTCCTCGTCACGGGGAGCTCGACGCTCACGATGGGGACGAACACGGTCGCGAGCGACGGAGGAACGACGCTCCAGGTCGACGCGGGGTCGACCCTCTCGATCGGCGCCCTCGGCAGCGCCAGCCTGACCGGCGCGGGATGGGCGTACTCTCCCGCGAACACGGTCTCTGGGACGCTCGACCTGGCGGGAGGGACGCTCGCCGTGAACTCCGTCCTCCCGGGTCCCCCGACGACGTTCGGGACGCTCAGGCTGTCGGGTGCGGCTTCGCGGTCCCTCGGAGGAAGCGTCACGACGAACACATCCCTCGTCTTGACGGGCAGCTCGACGCTCGCGTTGGGGACGGACACGGTCTCGAGCGACGGGGGCGCGATCCTCCAGGTGGACTCGGGGTCGACGCTGACGATTGGCGCGAACGCCGCGACGAGCTTCCCAGGGGGCGGCTGGACCTACTCGGGCGCCGCGCTCTCCGGGACGGCCCTGTTCGACGGAGGGACGCTCGCGATCGGGACGGCGCTCCCGGGCGTCCCCGGGGCGTTCGGGTCCCTGACGCTCCAGGGAGGCGCGTCCCGCTCGCTCGGGACGAGCACCCAGCTCAACGATACGCTGCTCGTGACGGGGAGCTCGACGCTCTCGCTGGCGGCCTCGGTGGACGTGAGCAACGACGGCGCGGCGGTGATCCAGGTCGACGCGGGGTCCACGCTCAGCATCGACTCGAACAACTCCTTGAGCTTCACCGGCGCCGGCTGGAGCTACAGCCCGGCGAACACCATCGCGGGGACGGCGGAGTTCACGACGGGGACCAGGGACATCGACCTCACGCTGCCGGGACCTCCGACGCTCGGGGCGCTCCTGATCACGAGCGGCGCGAGGATGACAGGGTCGAGCTTCACGGTGACCGGGGACGTGACCGTCAACTCCGCGAGCGCCGATGCGCTCAACGTGGGGACGACGACGCTGACCGTGAACGGGGACGTGATCGGGACGGGGCCGATCACCGTGACGAGCGGGACGCTCCAGATCGGAGGGGCGGCCGGGTTCACGAACGGGGGGCTGTTTACCGCCGGCACCGGCACGGTGGAGTACAACCGCGCGGGAAACCAGTCGACGGTGCGGGCGACGACGTACAACAGCCTCACCTTCTCCGGCGGGGGGACGAAGACGCTGCCCACCGGGACGGCCACGGCGAGCGGGACGCTGACCATTTCGGGCGGCACGACCGTTGACCTCGACGTTGCGGCATCGATTCTGGCTTCGGCGGGCACGCTCACCCTCTCCGGAACGGCGACGGTCGCGGGGAGCGGGACGCTCTCGCTCACCTCCGCCGCGAGCCAGACGATCGCCGGCGGCGTCACGCTCGTGCTGTCCTCCTCCGGGACCGAGGCTCCCACGCTGAGCTTCGGCGCGGGGGCGGGGGCCCTCAATGTGAACGGCACGTTTCGCGCCTCCTGGACGAGCGGACCGAAGCCGATCGTCACCGGCGCCGTCGCGGGGGAGGCGGACCTCAACCTGCTGGGCGGGGCCGTCGACATCACGGGGCTCGCGTTCTCGAACGGGCCCTCCGACGGGCTCCTGATCGGGCAGAATGGCGCCACGAATTGCACGATCACAGCATTCCGCAACGTGGACTTCACCGCGGTCGCAGCGGGGAGCCGTCACATGAGCGTCTCCGCCCAGGCCCCCTACGCGCTGCTGGCCGAGGATCTGACATTCGATTCGAGCTACCTCCCTGGTGGGGCGAACGTCCGCGTCGACAAGAACCTCGGGGCGGGGGACACGGTGGTGACGGTGGTGGGGAAGCCGTCGCCCCTTGGAGGCTGGGGTCAGGAAGTGGTCGAGGGTGGGCCGGGCACCGGACCCGACGACGACGCGGACGGGGGGCCTGGCGGGGCCACCGGGCAGTGCACCTGGGCGTTCGGCGGGGGGCTGCTCACCGCGAGCCCGGGGACCGGGGAGGTCTACACCGACCCCACGACCTACACCGGCGCGCAGGGGTACATGACCGCGCACTACAACTGGTACACGGGCACGTTCATCGGCAATTACGTCCTCGTCCGTTCCGAGGAGGAGCGCGTGGCGCCCGCGGGGCCGGACGACCTGCTCGTCGCACTGGACGGATCCGGGAACCCGAAGTACGCGGCTCCGTACGCCTTCGATCGGGGCACGTACGGGCGGATCATCGGCTCCCCCTGGACGGCTTCGGTCGATCGGACGCCCGACGACGAGGTCATCATGTGGTTCACGACCCTGGGGTACATCTTTGTCGTGGAGGATACGGGGGGCGGGCTCGTCGACTACGCGCCGTATCCCCTCAGGCCGCGAGACAGCATCACGTACGCCACCGAGGTGTGCGACGCGGGGTACTCGCTCCTTTTCTTCAACGCGGGCGGCGACTTCACCGCGGGGACGTCCGACGACCGCTTCTATGTCTGCGGGGCGAATGGCGGGTCGAACGGGATCTACGTGACGAAGTGCTTCGACGCGGGGGCGCAGGGGCAGAGCGTCTCCGGCTGGCCGCTCCAGCCGGCCGGGCTCCGGCCCGCCCGGAGCTGGATGGCCTACCAGGAGCTTTCCGGGACGGAGTACCTCCACGTCGGCACGGACAGCGACGCCGACCCGGACACGCCCGGCGCGACGGCGCACATCTTCCGCGTCAACCTGTCGACGGGGGCGATCGACCAGGAGTACCCCGGGCTCCCGGGGAGCCACGTCCGCGGCGGACTCCAGATCCTCGATGACCCGGAGTTCCCGGCGGACGCTCGGATCTACGTGGGCTGCCACGAGGACGCGGCCGGAGGGGACCAGTCGAGCTTCTTCTCCATCCTGAGCGACGCAGCGGGCCCCGGCACCTACGTGGACGAGTGGTCGCCGAACGCCTGCGGGACGGGGGACGTCGACACCCTGGCGATGTTCGACGACGCGCAGCTCTACTTCGGCGACTCGAACGGCATCTTCTGGATTCTGAACCGCCTGGACGGGACGACCGTGGCCTCTCCGACGCTTGAGGCTGGGCAGCCGATCCGCTCTCTCCCCCAGATCCCGATCTACGGCGGCGGCCCGATCTGGGTCGGGAACGACAACGGGAACGTCTTCGTCGTCAACCGGGGGACAGGGGCGATCGAGCGGACGTACCGCCTCGGCGCCGGAAAGAAGGTCCGCTCCCTCGGTTTCGCCGACGACGGCGCGGGGAACTTCCTCGTCGTCGCGATCACCTCGGACGGGTTCGTCTGCTTCCTCGAGCCGTGACGCGGGTTGACGCGCCGCGGGGGCGGGGATAGACTCGCCGGCGATGAAGCAGTCCGGCCAGCACGCAGGCCCGGGAAAGCGCCCCTATCGCAAGCCGACCGTCACCTCGGAGCGGGTGGAGGAGACGGTCCTCGCGGCGCGGTGCAGGAAGACCCCGTCCACGCCCGGTCCCACCTGCCAAGCCGCCAAGAAGTTCTATGGGTAACCTGACGACGCCCGGCGCCCGCGAGGCGGGCAAGGGCGCGGCGCCATCGTTGGATCCGCGCGCGAAACTCACGACCCTCCGCCAGCGTCTCGAGGGCGTCCTCCTCGGGAAGGCGGACGTGATCCGCCTCTCGCTCGTCGGCCTGCTGGCCCGCGGGCACCTCCTCGTCGAGGATGTCCCCGGGGTCGGCAAGACCACGCTTGCCCGGGCCCTCGCGCGGCTGATCGCGTGCGAATTCCGCAGGATCCAGTTCACCCCGGACCTCCTCCCGAGCGACATCACGGGGGTCTCCGTCTTCGACCAGGAGAAGAAGGTCTTCGTCTTCCAGCCCGGGCCGATCTTCGGGAACATCATCCTCGCCGACGAGATCAACCGCACCTCGCCGCGCACGCAGAGCGCCCTCCTTGAGGCGATGAACGACCTGCAGGTGACCGTGGACGGAATGAGCCACCCGCTCCGGACGCCGTTCATGGTGATCGCGACGCAGAACCCGCTCGAGTTCACCGGGACCTATCCGCTTCCGGAGTCCCAGCTCGACCGCTTCCTGATGAAGATCCAGGTCGGGTACCCGTCCCACGACCAGGAGAGGCGGATCCTCGCGGAAAGGAAGGCGAACGACCCCGTCGAGGGGCTTTCGCCCGTGCTGACGTCGGCGGAGGTGGATCAGCTCGCCGAGCGGGTGAAGGCCGTTCGCGTCGACCAGGCGATCGTCGACTACATGCTCTCGCTCGTCGAGAAGACGCGGCAGGATGCGGCGCTCGTGGCGGGGGTGAGCCCGCGAGGGGGGATCTTCCTGTACCGGGCGACGCAGGCGCTGGCGTACGTGGAAGGACGGGAATACGCCGTGCCGGACGACGTCAAGACGCTCGCCGTGCCGGTGCTGGCGCACCGCGTGATCGAGAGGTCGAGGCGGTCGCTTATGGATGGTCGGGCGGGGGCGCTGGGAGTGGTCCAGAGGGTGTTGGAGCAGGTGCCGGCGCCACAGTAGAAGCAGGCGAGAGGGTTCGATATCTGATATCTGACATCTGATATCTGATATCAGATATGCTCCGGACCCCGCTCGGATCGAGGGCATATCTGATATCAGATATCAGATGTCAGATATCAGATATCGGTTCGGCCATGGCCATCGAGAGTCCGCCGACAACAGCGGTCCCCCGCACGCACCGCCCGCGCCTGACGCCCGCGGGCGTCCACTTCTCCGTCATCGCCATCCTCACCGGCTTCGCCTCGATCGCCCTCGCGAACAACCTCCTCTTCCTCGTGTTCGGCCTCGTCGCCGGCCTCTTCGTCGTCTCGGCCGTGGCCGCGGGCTCGGCCGTCCGCCGGATCTCCGTCGTCCGCCGCCTGCCTCACCCGATCTTCGCCCAGCAGCGCTTCCGCGTCCGCCTCGAGGTCGGGAACGGCCATCCGTTCTGGCCCGTCTTCCACGTGGAGCTGGAGGAGCTCGACGTCGGACGCCCCGGGCCTCGGGCCTTCCGCGCCCTCGCCTCGCGCGTCCCGTCGCGCGGGACCGCCGAGGCCGTCTACTCCGCCCGCCTCCCCGAATCCGGGTGGACCACGTTCTCCGCGATCCGCGTGACGACCGAGTTCCCCTTCGGGCTCCTTCGCTGGTCGCGCGACCTGCCGCTCCCCGCGAGCGTCCTCGTCCTCCCGCGCCTCGGCCGGGTCTCCCCGCGGCTCTTCGAGGAGCGCTTCTCGCCCTCCACCTCCGCGGTCTACTCCGGCCTCGGGAGGCGGGGGGACGACGAGTTTGCCGGCCTCAAGGAGTTCCGCCCCGGGGACGACCCGCGCCTCATCCACTGGAGGTCCTCCGCGCGCCACCCAGGGCGTATCCTCGTGCGGGAACTCGAGAGCGTCAGCCTGGAGCGCGTCGTGATCGCCCTCGACCTCCGCGTCATCGCGCGGCGCGAGCGGCTCCGGCGGCGCATGCTCGAGACCGCCGTGAGCTTCGCCGCGACGCTCGCTGGCGAGCTCGTCGCGCGAGGACACCCCGTGGCGGTCTGGACGTTCCGCCCCGGCCTGGAGGAGCTGGAGGCTCGGCCCGGGGACGGGTCGCTCTACGGGCTGTTCGAGTCGCTTGCCCTGGTCGGGGCCGAGAGCTCGCCCCGAGCGAGCGAAGCGAGTCGAGGGGCCCCGGGGCGGCTCGAGGACCACCTGGACCGCGCCGGGCCTGCCTTCTTCCAGCAGAACCGCGTCGTCCTCGTCGGAAGAGGGGCGCACCGAATCGCCGCGTCGAGGCCGTGGGGCGTCTCGATCACGGCCATCGACCCGGGGAGGCCCGACTTCGCGAAGTTCTTCCGGAGGTCGGCATGAGCGCTGCCGCGAGCTCCGACTCGAAGCCCCCGCTCCGCCCCCGTGCGGCGTGGTGGAGGAGGGCGTGGAGGGTCCTCAGGCGCGGCCGGGGCGCCCTCCTGCCGCTCTTCGCCGGGGGCGCGGCCTGGGGGCTGCTGGCCGCCTCCGGCGTCGAGGCGCGTCCGGCCGCGCACGCGGGAGGCCTCCTCGCCGCCGCGGGCCTCGCCCTCTCTCCGTGGAGGGGACAGGCGGAGCGCATCGTCCTTGCGACGCTCGCCGTGGTCCACCTGGGGGTCGCGTCCACGGCGCCTCGTGACCCCTTCTTCCTCGCGCTCCTGTCGGCCTACGCCGTCCTCCTCTGCCGCGGACTCCTCGAGCTGGAGCGGTTCCGCCTGCGCGGCGCGGCCCGCGAGGTCCCCGTCCCCGTCGGGTGGAGGACCCAGTTCGGCCTGACCGGAGCGGTCCTCGCCGTCGCCTTCTTCCTCTTCGCCGTCGTGCCCCGGCCCTCGAGACCGATCGAGATCCTCGTCGGCGAGGGGCCGCCGACGGCCTCGGGCGCGCCCCGGGGCGGCGCAGGCGCCTCCTCCGGCCTGGACGACGCCCCCGGGATGGAAGAGGAGATCTCGATCGTCCTCGACCCGGCCGTGGTGGCGGAGGTGCGCGTCCTCGACGAGGCGGGAAGGCCGATCCGTCCGAGGGGGCAGCTCCGCCTCCGAGGGCGGTGCTTCGACGAGTATCGCGACGGGAAGTGGAGGCGGACCACGACCGACGCGCCCAGGCAGGGCCAGGGCGGCACGGTCACCCTCGACCCCGTCCCTCACGAGGGGCGGACGAGGCTCGCCCACGACGTCCGGCTCTTCGGGCTCCGCACGCGCACGCTCCTTGTCCTCCCCGACGCGGAGACGATCGCCGCGGACCGGGTCTGGACCGACGGCCGCGGAAACCTCTCCTTCGACAGGGAGACCGAGGGGGAGACGCGCTACCAGGTGGTCTCCTGGGGCCTTCCCGCGCACCCGAGGGGCATCGACGTCGCCCCGTCCGAGGGGACGGCGGCGCCGCTGCCCGAGGGGCTCGACTTCGTCGCGCAGGTGGCGCGGACGTACGCCGGAGGGGACCCGAACCCGTGGGGGAAGGCGAAGAGGATCGAGGAGTTCCTCGAGACGGAGTTCGAGTATACCCTCTCGACCCCGTCCCCCTCGCCGGGGAGGGACCCGGTCGTGGACTTCCTCTACCGGGGCTCGGGGTACTGCGTCCACTTCGCGAGCGCGATGACGCTGATGCTCCGGAGCCAGGGGGTGCCGGCGCGCTTCGCGAGCGGGTTCCTGGTGAGGGAGTGGGAAGAGGAGGGGCAGCGGTTCCTCGTGAGGAACTGGGACGCCCACGCGTGGGTGGAGGTCCCGTTCCCGGGGATCGGGTGGGTGGCGTTCGACCCCTCGCCGATCGAGGGGACGCCGGCGCCCTCGGCCGAGTCGGTGGGGGAGACCGCCGCGGCGCCCCCGCCGGCGGCGGCGTCCGAAGGGGTGTTCGATCGGGTGCAGGGCGCCTTCGCGGGATTCGGCGGCGAGAAGCAGGCCCGCGCCTGGGGAGGACTGCTCTCGCGGGTCGCGAGGTGGTGGCCCGTGGCCGCCCTGCTCGTCCTGGGGCTCGCCCTCGCGGCCTGGAGGCGCGGCCGCGGCGGTGCCGCCGCGGTCCCGGGCGTCGCCCCGCGACGGAGTCCCGGCGCGGGGTTCTGGAACGAGTTCGTGCGCCGGGCGGGGAGGCGCGGGCTGCGTCCCTCCGCCGCGACGACCCCGTTCGAGTTCGCCGGGCGCGTGGAAGAGGCTTTTCCCGGCCTGGACGCCCGCAGGCTCGTACGTCTATACTACCGGGTCCGCTACGGCGAGCGCCCGCTTGGCGCTGAGGAGACGGCGGCGGTGCGAGACACCCTGGACGAGCTCACCTCCCGCCGGTCCCCCTCCGTGGATCGTCGGGGATCGCGGTAATGAAGGTCGAAAAGACCGCCTCGGGGCGGTTTCGGATCAGCGAAGGGGACCTCTCCCTCGAGGTGACGCAGGCCTCCTTCGAGGACCTGTACTACGCCCTTCCCCTGGACCCGCCCACGCTCTTCCTCCTCCTCAACGAGACGGTCCTCAACCGCAAGGAGGACCGCGAGATCCTGAAGAAGATCGTCGCGGTCTACGGGAACATCCAGTCGGCGATGCCGGTCATGGCGCGGGAGGTGGAGCGCTGCGACCCGAAGACGGCGGAGGTCGAGGTTCCGGTGGTGGGGACGAGCGACGGCGGCCCCGCGACCGACTCGGAGACGAGGATCTCGCTGGCGGGGCTGGTGGAGGAGGTCGTCACGAGGAAGCCCGGCGCGCCGCGCCCGGCGGCCTCCGGGGCGCCGGCGGTTCCCTCCGCGAGGCCGCCCGGCAAGGGGAAGACGAGGAAGACGAGGAAGTCGAAGATCCGTCAGGCCCAGGCGCTGGCGGCCCAGGCGGACGACGACATCCCGGTGGCGGAGGTCGTGACGCCCTCGACCCGCAGCGCGCCCGCGGCGGCGCCGCCCGCGCCGGCGCCGGTCGCCACGCGCGGCGCGGCGCCCGCCGCGGGGGAGAAGAGACGTCAGCTCGGCGTCATGATGACCCCGGACATCGAGTTCTGGATCACGGATGGCGAGCTGGTCATCCGCCTGACGCAGAAGCGCTACGAGGAGCTGCACCGGTCGCTCCCGCTCGACAACACGACGCTGTACCGGTTCCTGAACGACAGCATCCTGAAGGCCCCCGAGGAGCGGGAGCGCTTCCAGGAGCTGGTGAGGCGCTCGGGCGGGGTGGACGCGGCGCTCACGCTCCTGCAGCAGCAGATCAAGATGCTCCCGCCGGACCCGACGGCGGCGATCCCGGTCCGGAAGCCGTCGATGATCGAGACGCCGCTGGCGCGGCCCTCGTCCGTGCCGCCCAGGGCCCCCTCCGCGACCGCCCCGGCGGCGTCGCGCCCCGGCGCCCCGGCCGCCGCGTCCAGGCCCGCGGCCCCCGCGGCGGCGCCGAGACCCTCCACCCCCGGCGCGCTGGCCCCCGGGGCACGCGTGCCGGCCGCCGCTTCGCAGAAGCAGCCCGCCGCCGGGGCGCGGATCCTCGACCTGGAGATCGAGTCCCAGACCGGGGAGAAGTTCCGGATCATCTACGGAAACCTGATGCTGACGCTGGGGAAGGCCCAGTACCAGGAGCTCTACTACTCCCTGCCGAGCGACAACGTCTCGCTCTTCCGCCTCCTGTTCACGAAGGTCCTCACCGACGGCGAGTCCCGCAACACGCTGAAGAAAATGGTGGAGAAGGCGGGCTCGAACAAGCTCTTCTTCGACTCCCTCCAGATCCGCGTCCGCGAGGTCACGCCCACGCAGTCGTGGGACTAGCCGCACGGCTAAAGAAGCGACCTCCGGATGTCGATGAATACGGTCGCAAGGAAACCGGGCCCTGCGCTCGTCCTAACGAGTGAGGCTCCGGGCGAGCCGAATGGAGGAATTGGAATGAAGAAGGGGAAGTACGTCCTGGCCGGACTGGTCCTCCTCGCGGGGATGACCGGGTGCACGTTCGACCGGGAGCACGACCGCCGTCACGTCCGGAGCTGGGTCCAGGACATGCAGGACCAGCACCGGTTCATCGACAAGTACTTCTTCAACTACGACGAGAAGGACCCGGACCGCTACTAGTCGATCGGGTACCCTCGCGTCGCGATCGCGGATTGCGGATGGCCGGCTGCGCCCCTTGGGGACCGCAGGGGCGATCCGCAATCCGCATCGCTGTTTAAGGGGCGCCCCGTTACGTCGAGGCGAGCCGCTCCAGCACCTCGGCGACGACCCGGGCGCTGGCCGGCCGGTCGGCCATGACCTTGGCCATGCACCGGCGGATCGCGGAGTCGATCTCGTCAGGCACCTCCGGGACCGAGTCGCGCGGCGAGGGCGCGGGCGTCGAGAGGTGCTGCTCGAAGAGGTTCGGGTCGGTGAACGGGGGGTGCCCGACCATCATCTCGAACAGCGTCGCCCCCAGCGAGTACAGGTCCGTCCGATAGTCCACGGACTTCCCGAGGACCTGCTCCGGCGACATGTAGTACGGGGTGCCGCAGACCGTCATGCTGGACCCCGAGCGGTCCACCAGCCTCCGAGCCAGGCCGAAGTCGGTGATCTTCACCTTGTCCCCCGGCCCGAGCAGGATGTTGGAGGGCTTGACGTCCTGGTGCACGAGCTGCTTTCCGTGAGCGAAGTCGAGCGCCTTCGCGACCTGCGCGCCGATCTTCGCCGCGCGGCGCCACGGGAGCCTCCCGGCCCCGAGGAGCTCGTCCTTCAGGCTCTTCCCCTCGACGTACTCGAGGACCAGGACCAGGTTCCCGTCGCTCCGGGCCACCTCGAAGATCCGCACGATGTTCTCGTGGTCGAGCCCCGCGATGATCTGGGCCTCCCTGAGGAAGCTCGTGGGGGAGAGGGGGATGCTCGACTCCCTCAGGTCGATGCACTTGAGGGCCACGGTGCGCGCGAGGACGCGGTCGAGCGCGCGGTAGACCTGGCCCGTGCTCCCGTGGCCGATCGTCTCCTGGATCTCGTAGCGGTCCTTCCCCAGCGTCGGGAGGGCCGCGACGACGGCGGCCGGCGGCTCCGAGGACTGGCGCGGGGGCGGCGGCGCATCGTCCTGACTCGCCGAGAGCTCCTTCAGGCGCGTGGTCACGTCCTTGTAGTCGAAGCGGAGCGACGTGATCCGCTCGTAGATCTCCTTGGCCTTCTGGAACTCCTTCAGGTGCTCGCTGGCGAGGGCTAGGAAGTACTGCGTGTCGATGTTGTCCAGGCGGACGCCCTGTCCCTCCATCGCCTCGGCGAGGCACTGGCGGGCGACGGACGGCATGCCCCGCTCGATGAAGAGCTTCCCGAGCAGGGTGCAGGCGCGGCGCCGGTCCGTGTGGCCGGTCGGGACGGCCTGGAGGAGCCGGATGTACTCCTCCTCGTTGTTGAGCTGCGCGTGGGCCTCGGCCGCCTCGACGAAGCGCTCCATCTTCTCGGCGACGCGGGCGACGCCCTCCATGTGGTTCACCTGGCGGTGGAGGCGGAGGGCGCGCTCCAGCTCGCCGCCCTTCTCCAGGGCCGCGGCGGCGGCGCCGAAGTCGCCGGCGGAGCCATAGAGCTCCGCGGCCATGTTGACGTCGCCGTGCTTCTCGAACAGGTCCGCGGCGTGGGTGAGCTGGCCGAGCGAGCGGTACTCCTCGGCGGCGCGGCTCCAGTCTCCGGCGTCCTCGTAGAGCTTCGCGGCGTCCTGGCGGCGCCCCTCCTTGCGCGCGAGCTCCGCCCGGATCCCCGCGGCGCGGCGCGTCTGCCCCATCTGCTCGAAGAGCTTCGCGGCGTCCTCGCCGCGGCCGGCCCGGTCGTAGACCTCCGCGGCCTTTTCGAACATCCCCGCGGCCGCGTACGCCTCTGCGGCGCGGTCGTGCATCCCGCACCGCTGGAACATCTCCGCCGACTCCGGGTGCTTCCCGACCTTCTGGAAGAGCGCGGCCGAGCGCTGGGCGAGGCGGAGGCCCTCCTCGTCAAACTCGCCGACCCCCGTCCCCAGCTCCCGCTTGACGTGCGTGAGCGAGGCCTTCTGGAGGCAGATGGCGCCCTTGAGCGCCTCGCCGCCGCGCTCGTAGCAGTCCCCGGCCTTGGTGTAGAACCGGGTGTTGTCGTAGAGCTCCGCGGCCTTGAGGAGGTGCCCCTTCTTCTCGTACAGCTCCGCGACGACGAGCGGCTTGCTGACGGCCATCAGGACGCGCTCCGCGCGCTGGAGCTCCCCCGCCTCGGCGTAGAGCATCCCGGCCTTCTCGAGGTCGCCCACGCGCTCGTAGTGCTCGGCCGCCTCGGCCTGGCGGCCCTGGTTCTCCAGGATCCGGGCGACCTCGCGGACCTGGCCGCCCCGCATGTAGAAGGTCGTCGCCTTGTCGATCTTCCCCGCGGACATGTACTCCGTGGCGGCTTCCTTGAACTTCCCCTCGTCGACGAGCTTCGAGACCTTCTTCTCGAACCGGTATTCGACGAAGGCCGGGTGCTCCTTGATGGCGTCCAGGATCCAGATGAGGAGCCAGCGGACGACGAGGAAGCCGACGACGACCCCGATGAGGACGAGGATGCCGTTGAGGGAGAGGATATCATCGATGTCAGGCACGCGGTAGTCCCCGATCTGCGAGCGTACGCATGATACAGGACCGGCCCTTGCCGTCCAAGGAACCGGAGGGCCGGCTGGACGAGGACGGGCCCGGTCGTGTAGACTCCCGCGCCTTTCGCGAGGTACGGATGTCGGACGAGCCTGGGTGGGCGACGGTGGCCCGGGAGGCCGACGTCCCGGTGGGCCAGCGGAAGCTGGTGCTCGTGGGCGGGAAGTGGATCGCGATCTTCCACCTCCCCGAGGGGTGGTTCGCGATCGACAACTCCTGCCCGCACGCGGGAGGGTCGCTCGCCGAGGGCGGGATCAAGGACACCGTCGTGACCTGCCCCTGGCACTTCTGGCCGTTCGACCTGCGGACGGGTCGGAACCCCGTGATCCAGTCGATCCGCGCGGACATCTACCCCGTGCGGGTCGAGGGCGGACAGGTGCAGGTCCAGGACCGCGTCGCCAACGCATAAGGAGACCGCCACATGCCGACAGGCGAGAAGAGGCAGTTCGTCTCGTTCAGCTTCTACAAGGCGCAGCCCGACTGGCTTCTCCTCCCCGACGCGGAGCGGGAGGCGTCGCGTCGCGAGTTCGCGGGCGTGGTCGAGTCGTTCGGCGAGCGCGTCATGACGCTCCCCTACACGACGGTCGGACTGCGCGGCGACGTCGACCTCCTCCTCTGGCGGATCAGCTACGAGCTGGACGCCCTCTCGGAGATGTCCACGAAGCTGCGCCAGACCGGGCTCGGGCGCCGCCTCG
>CAZYRM010000009.1:44297-71548 GCA_964649705.1 uncultured Planctomycetia bacterium | reverse complement strand
GGGCCCCGGGGGGGGCGGGGCCGGCCACTCCCCCGGGGCGCGCGGCTCGCCCGATCCCGCCCCGCCCGAGGCGCGGGCAACGCGCGCCGGCCGGGGGCCGGCGTTCGCTTCGCCGCGGCCCGCGCCTCGGGCATTCATCCATCGCTTTCAGCGAAAGCGAATTCGTGTGTAGCCCCCTCTCCCGTGTCGAGGGGAGAGGGGGCCGATCGCGATCGAGCGATCGGGGGTGAGGGGTCGCCGATGAAATCGCCCTTCGCGCGTCCCTGAAGAGGCGTCCTTCTCCTCGGGGGTCCGGGGAGAGGAGGAGGTTGCCGCCCAGGGACGCGAGAGGGGATGGGGAGAGCGCGGGGTCTGGCGGTGGTGGAGTCGGGAAGACGAAGGTCCGCAGGAAACCTCCGTCGGGGCGGGTTCCGCGGTTGACGCGCTGATCGTCTCGACGGAGTCGGCGTGCTCGATGGCGCGTAGGATCGCGGAACTCGATCGGACCCCCTCTTCCGCCCATTTCGAGGGTGCCGTTCTCCACTCGCCGTTCCTCACTTCCCCCCGATCGCGGGGGTGGAGGAGGAGCGGGAGGGAGAAGGGAACCGCCGAGGGGCGGGAGTGGGGGACGGGGGCGAGGGTGGGGTCAGGGGAGGCCAGAGTTGAGGGCGTGGAGGAGAGGGGGACAGTCCCTTCCGCTCTCCTGGTCGATCAGTTCGGCAGCTTCGGCCGCAGCAGGCTCCGGACCAGGTCCGCCTCGGTGGCCTCGAGGACGGCATCGACGATGGCGTTGACGCCGACCCAGGCCTCCGTCCACGTCTGCTCCGAGACTGCGGCGAAGGCGTGGCCGAATGGGATCTGGAACTCGGCGATGCCGTCCCGACCCGAGACGGCGACCTTGGCGCCTCAGCCGTGCTTCTGGGCGCAGGGGAGGTCGTCATCGACGGCAACGCGGACTCCGGGCATGGGGTTCCCGGTCTCGGCGTTCACGATGTGGACCCTGAGCCGGCCGAAGAGGAGGGGCTCGTATTCGTCGTTCTCCCAGGTGCCCATGTCGGCCGCGATCCTACCGGGCGGACCCGCGCGACGGCAAGAGTGGGCGTGTGCGCAGGGAGCCTCCATCGGGACCGGTGTCTGGGCCCGACGGTTGTTGTCGTGCTATGCTATGCGCATGGACCTCCCCTGCCGAGTACGGGCATCGCTGGAGCGGGCGCAAGACGACGCTCGGTGTGGTTCACCGATTCTAGACTCCGATGGCGTTCCGAGAACTCGCCGTGTGGCCATAGGAGACCCGCAGGCACCGATTGAGGCGTTCCTGTCGATTCTGGACTACAGAGGGTTGCTCGGGGATGACGGTAGGCTCTCGCCGGAAGTCCAGCTCGTCTCGATGGGGGACCACTTCGATTTCGGAGACGCACAGGATCGGGAGAGCGCCGCGCGAAGCGGCATCATGATCCTCGCCTGGCTTGCGGCGCACGCGCCTGACCAGACGATCCTACTGCTCGGCAATCATGACCTCGGTAGGGTCGGGGAGCTGGCGTGCTTCAGCGACGAGGAGTTCGAGACTGCGCTCGCGGATGCGATCACGTTCTATCGGAACGATGAGCTGAGGAAGCTGCGCGAGCCGGGTTTTCTCGCGCGGTACCCCGCCGTGCCGACCGCAGAACTGGTGGCACGAGACTTCAGCGGCTTCCGTGCGGCGCAGCGTGATCTCGTGAACAAGCTGCTCAACGCGCAGCGGTTCCGTGCCGCATTCGCGGCAGCGCCAGATCTGCTCCTCTGCCACGCAGGCGTCACACGCGACGACCTCAGGGGAATCGGCGTTTCGGAGGACTCGATGGCGTTCGCGCCAGATGTCGCGACGGCTCTCAACGAGAGGCTGGACGCGGTGACGAAGAACAGGGTTTCGGGTCCACTCGCGATACCTGGGCTGCACATGCCGGGCGATGCAGTAAACGGTGAGGGGCGTGGTATCTTCTATCACCGGCCCTCGAATCCTGCGCATGAGTCGCCGACACGCTTCCAAGGCCCTCCCAGGCGCCGCTTCGATCCACGGTGGCTGCCCCGCGGACTGACCCAGGCGATCGGGCACATTCGCGACAAGAAGTGTTGCGCGCTCCTGAAAGAGTGGGCAGTGGCGCCCGGTGCGAAGGTAGGACAGCTCCGCCATCTGCGCACCGACGGGGAGCACGTGGAGTATCGCGCAGGGGTGCCGACTACGGCTGATCCGGAGGCTGCGACGATGCTCTTTCTCGACGGCGATATGCTGAAGGCGTCTGCCGCTGCTTACGAGCTGTTGGATATCGACGCTCGCACGCCAGTCGCGTGATCTCGCCAAGGCTAGGTAGTAGGGATGATGCGGTCGACGCCGAGGCTACCAGCGCGCGGATCGCCTGTTGATCCGCCATTTTTCAGCCTGAACGGTGATGGTTTCGGATCGAAGAACGACGAGAACTCGAAGAAGACGCAAGCGTAGAAGCGCCGCTCGCTGAGTTAGCCCGGGGCATCCATGCCGCAAGACTTCGCCGACTGCGCGGGAGACCCCCGGGGCACGATGGTTGACCCGACCACCGTCCACCCCGGGGTGTCGTGGCCCCGTGAGCAGACCAAGGTCACCTCGCATGGAAACGAGACCAGCGTCGTCGCGCAGTCTCTTGGGAATCGTCGCCTCCCACCCTCTCCTCGACGTTCTCGCCCCTCCGCTTCTTGAAGTCCCGGACTCGCCTCTCGAGCGTGTCGAGTCCGGCGAGGTTGCGACAGACGGCGCACCAGTCGTAGTAGACAGGAAGGCCATCGACGAGGGACTTCAGCTTGCGCGGCCGCGAACGGCATGCGCCGCAGATGGGTTCGGGCATGGTGAACCTCCGTTGAATCGCGGCCAGGCGACGCCGCGTCCGTCCGCGCGGGCCAAGGGGCGATCGTGCGGTGGGGGAGAGGCGTTGAAGTAGAGGGCATCAGGTCCGCGCGGGGGAGGTCTCGATCCGGTTGGGCCGACCAGGTTGGGCTCGGACCCTGCCGGTCGGAGGTCTTTGCGCGAGGGGTGAGCGTGGCCGCCGTTGACGGGGAGGGTCTCGATGGCCCTTCCTCCATGGACGAGCGCGGAGCGGTCGACGAGCTGCGCGGGTTCGATGCTCGCGAGGATCTGCGCGAACTCGCCCGCGCACGTGGCGCGTGCGGAGGACCCGGCCGCCGCGGCCGCGCGCCAGGCGTCGGTGATCGCCCAGAGGGCGATGAGGCGGTAGTTCCGCCCGCGTCCTCGGCGACGTCGCGTCGTCGGGAGCCCCTCGTGGAGAGCCGGCTTGGGCGGTGTCGAGGCCTTCTGCGGCCCTGCGGGCGTGGTCGAGGCGAGCAGCTCTTCCCGCGAGGACGACGGCGCGAACGGCGACGGCCGCACGCGCACAGGGTCGGCGTCGTTGTGGGGCCACGGGTAGCGGATCCGTCTCTCCGGGGCGCGGAGCTGGTTGCGCTCCTCGCGATCGAGCCCGCGCTCGCCGCGGTAGGCGGGCTTCCCGAGGACCGCGCGGCGAGCGCGATCGCAGGGGCCGCAGAAGCGGAAGTAGCGCTTCCGGCCGCGGCGCGTCCCTTTGGAGATCCGAGGCCGGTGCCAGCACGCGTGGCAGAGAGGCGCGGGAGGATCGAGGTCGATGAATCGACCCTGGAGCCAGGCTCGATCCCAGTGACGGATCCTGAGCATCCGCTGGCACGGGCCGCAGAGCATCCTCTCGATCCGCTCGCCGCGCTCGTCGTGCGCGATCAACTGCCGCTTTCGCTTCCGGCAGAGCGGGCAACGCCGCGGAAACGGGTCGCGAGGGGGTGTCGGGACTTCGATCTTCGTGCAAGACTGCACGCTTCCGAGGCCAGATCGTGAGTTCCGAGAGTCACCCCCTCTATCTCGACCCGGAGAGGTACGCTCCCTGCCAGTCCACGGCCGTCCCGAAGCCTCTTGCCTGCGAGGCCTGAGTCTCAGACCTGCCGTTCCAGAGACTCTGGGCTGCCGTGCCAGAGTCCTTGGCCCGTCCGTGGCCGGTCCGCCCAGAGTCCTTGCCTGGACTCTGGTCTGCCCTGCCTGAGTCCTTGGGCTGCCGTGGGCCTCCGAGTGGTCTGCGAGTAGCCGGTCCGTACAACGGGCCGATCCTGCGAGCTTCTCGACTCGATCCGTCCCGTCATCCTGCGAGATCCTCGAATCGAGCCGGATCGGGATCGCCGCCGGGGCGGGATCGAGCCCGAGGAGGACCTCGGACGCGAGCCTGCGGATCTCGTTGGCGGCCTCAGACCGCATCGCTACTCCCTCCTCGGGGGGTCGGTCGGGATCGGGAAGTCCTCGCCGTCGACGTCGGTGTCGGTGACCCGACGGCTGAGCTGCTTCTCGGTCTCCGAGAGCTGGTTGACGGGGACGTCGTTCGTGTTGAGCAGGACCTCTCCGAGGACGCCCTGCCCCTCGGGCTGGATGATCCAGATCCCGGTGGTGCGGGTGGCGTCGGAGAGGCCAGGGAGGAATACCGCGGCCTTGCGGGCCTTGAGGCGCCGCATGCGGTCTCGGATGGGCCCGAAGAGGGCGTGCTCCAGTGGAAGGCGCAGGACGATCCGTCCGTCCGCAAGGAGGTAGACGCGCAGCGCCGGTCCCGTGTTCTCGATCCCGGGCCTCCCCGCGGCGCCTTGGGCGCGGGCCCGCGCGGGCCAGGCGAAGCCCGTGTCGTCCCAGAGGAGGCGGGAGCCGTTCTTGAAGAACTCGGCGTACTCCTCGAGGAGAAGCGTCTCGCGATTGTCCGCCGCGATGAGCGCGATCGCACGCCGGTCGCCCATCGAGATCGGGACCACGACCGCGAGGGGCGTCTTGGGCGGGGGAGGGGTCTTCGCCTTTCCGCCGGGGACCGCGGCCGGACCGGTGGGTTCGGGGCGGATCGGCTCCTGGGCACGGTCGGGCTTCCCGCCGCCGTTGAGGCCTCGGACCTGGCCGGCCGTCTGGCGGAAGACGTCGGCGGAGAAGTGCTGCGCGGCGAAGAACTCCGAGAACGCGACCCAGAGGTTGTAGCCAGGGATCCAGGGCGCGGGCCCCTTCGCGATCCGGGAGATGCCGTCCATCCGGCGCGTGGCCTCCTGGACCAGGTCGGGGTTCTTCGACCGCGCGGCCTGGTACGAGGCCATCCCCGTCGACTGCGAGGACTCCTCGAGGATGAACGCCGAGAATGGGATCGTGCCCGCGACGGCCGACGCGCCTCCAACGAGCTTGAGCGTGCGGAGGCCTCGCTCGGTCATGCCGGCGTTCCCGAGCTGCTGGACCGTGCCGACGGCCCCCTGCACGGCGCCGGCGGCACCCGGGCCGGGGCCCACGAGTGGGAGGCCCGCGCCGGTGTTCCCGACGTTGATGACGGTTCCAACCGCCTCCTGCGCCGAGCGGCCCGCCTGCGAAGAGACGGTGTCGATCGACTTCGCGATGGCCTGCGAGACCTGGCCGGGGATCCCGGCCTTCGTGGCGGCCTCGTTCGCAAGGACGGAGTGGCGGATCTCGCGAAGTCCGGGTTCGGACTCCCTGATGAGCGTCTCCCACTCGACGCGACCGCCCTTGCGGTAGCGCCACCAGTCGCGCATCGCGCGGAAGGGGGCGGTGAAGAAACCCCAGGCTCCGCCCGCGCTCGAGCGGACGGCCTGGACCCAGGTCCGCCCGGAACCGTCGCTGCGGGCGATGTACTTCAGGCCGGTCGGGAGGGCCGCCCCCTCGATGCCGTACAGGGCTCCGATGAGGGCCGAGATCGAAGTCAGCTCAGGGGCGCGGACGATCGCCGTCGTCTTTGCGGTCCGGAAGAGGCGGGGAAGGGAGGCGCTCGCAGTGTACATCCCACCCGAGAGGATGAGACCTTGGAGCCAGACCTCCTCGGCATCCGCGGAGTCAGGGGCGAGGGCCCAGCGGGGCCCGAGGAGGCCCTGCTCGCGGAGCCAGGCGCCGTTGCGGATGGAGTACTCGCCGAGGCGGCCCATCCAGTCCCGCACGCCGGGGAGGAACATGTCGGCGGTGTAGGTAGGGGAGTGGGGGAAGGGGGGCTTCCCGTCGATCACGACGAAGGTCTCGTTGGGGATCCGGACGAGGAGGTTCCGGACGTCGGCGACGCGGCCGGCGAGCTGCTTCTCTCCTTCGACGCCCCAGGCCTCGACGTACTGGTAGTCGAAGAGCGTCTCTCTGGGTTCGAGGACCTGGTCGACGTCGTACACGCGGTTGGCCCAGTACTGCGAGGCGACATGGAGCGTCTTCCAGGACATCGAGGCGAACTCTCCTGCGCCGACGAGGAGGTCCTCCCAGTAGGAGGTCTCGTCGGTGGGATGGGGGTTCGGGGGGCGCGGGAAGTTGAAGCCGGGGCGGACAACGAGACCGACGCTCCGGTAGCGGAGACCCCATGCGTACTGTGCGTCTCGGAAGGCCGAGGCCCACGGGTCGGCGAGCTCTCGGGCGAGGATGACGGACTGGTAGAGCGTGGCCGGGGAGAGGCCCTGCAGGTGGTCGAGCCAGGCGCGCATGTGCTCGCGGGCGATCCCGTAGACGTATGGGAGCAGCTTCGGAGCGAGCGGGCCGAAGGCGATCCTCGTCGCGGCGTAGACGTCGGCGAGCGACAGGCGGGTCCACCACCAGCACCAGGCGAGGACCTCGTCCTTCACCTCGGCGGGGCTGTCCTGGTCTCCGACGGGGAGGCGCTCTCCCCAGAGGGAGAGCATCCACTGGAGCCAGCGGCGAAGGGGGTACTCACGCACCAGTTCACGCACGCCGGGGTCCGCGTCGGCGACGCGCAGCTCCTCCTCGGAGTGCGGCTGGGCGATGAGGCCCACCAGGGCGTCGGCATCGTGGAACGTCTGGGGCATGGTCACCTCTTCGCAGGGACGGCGGTTCGACGTCGAGGCCGCTGCTTGGCCGCCTCCCGCTCGCGGACGACGTCCTCCCACCACCTCGCAAGCCCGTAGGCGACGAGGAGGCTCTCCACGTCGTGCGGCTCTCCGGCCGGCATCGCCGGGTTGGCGGTCGGGAGGAAGACGGTCACGCGCGCCAGGCGCCGCTTGAACTTGTCGCGGGCCGTGCCCTCGAGCTCCACGTCACGACCGAGGAGGAGCGTCTCGAGGAACGCGACGCCCGCGAACGCGCGATCGCGGGTGCGCGGGTTGCGCGCGTCGAGTTCGGGCGCGGTGACGCGGGCGAGGCGGACCCGCTCGAACGGGTAGGTCCCCGTCGGGTCCTTTCGGTCGAGCTCGATGGTGTCTGCGTCGATCACGCGGCGTACCCGGGCGTGTTCGCCCATCGCAGTGGTCTCAGAGCTATTCCTTGACGGTCCGAACTACCAACCAGAGAGTATTGTCGCCCTTCCACTCGATCGGCCCGCGATTCGGGAGCTGCCGCCTCATGGCCTACGTCGATCAGACTCTGGTCCCAGGAGAGCGGGTGGTCCATCGCGCTCTGCGGCACTGGCTGTTTCTCGTGCGACCTGCCGCAGTATTCCTCGTGTGCCTGATTGGAGGCATCGTTTTCGCGAGCCACGATGTCATGGTGCTCGCTTGGCCGTTGTTCGTGGTTCCCGCGATATATCTGCTGCTTGCGTATCTGGAGTACGTGTCGTCGCAGTTCGCCCTCACGAACCGCCGCGTCGTCGTCAATCATGGCATCGTCCGGCGCCGTTCGCAGGAGCTCCTCCTGGCGAAGGTGGAGACCATCAACGTTGAGCAAGGCCTGATGGGGCGCTTGCTCGGCTACGGCACCCTCCGCTTGACCGGCACGGGAGCCGCGTTCGAGTCTTTCCCGATGATCTCCAAGCCACTCGCTCTTCGCGCCGCTGTTCAGCAGCAGATCGAGGAGGCTCAGCGTCCGCGGTAAGCCGACCCGCTCGAACGGGTAGGGCCCCGTCGGGTCGGGGCGGTCGAGCTCGATGGTGTCTGCGTCGATCACGCGGCGTACTCGTACTCGGTCGGACAATGGTCCCTTCCACTGTTAATGGGCGGTCGTCGTGACGGCCTGCTCGCGGTACCCCCGCGAGGCTGCGAGGGCCCTGCCCTTCTCCTCCGAGAGCCTCCCCTCGTCGACGTCTCCTCGCTCCGAGGGGTCGAGGTACTCGGTCCAGGCGGGCTTGCGGCCCGCGGCGATCTCCGCCTCCATCCGTTTGCGGATGCCGAGCGACTGGTTGTGGGCGAGGACCCGCGCAAGGGCCGGGCCTTCGAGGTCCTTCAGGACCTCCCACGGGACCGGACGGTCCTCCGCCATGAGGCGGAAGGCGGCCTCGCTCGCCGCTGCGACGCCGGCGACCACCCCGCCACTCATCAGGGCCGCCTCGGTCGCCGGCGCGGTCGGGCGCTTCGCGATCCCGTTCGTGGTTCCGTTCTGCCCCGTGGTCCCCTTCCTCACAGGCCCGGTCTCGTCGTCGGAGAACCTGGCCACTGGGGCGACTTGCGTGAGGCGGACGGGGTAGGCCCTTCCGACCTTGAGCCTCCCGGCGTTCACGGCCGCGATCGCGCGCCTCCACCAGGTCGTCACCGCGGCGTCGTGGACGCGGGGGGCGAGGAGGGACCCGCAGAAGAAGAACCTCGTGAACGGGTCCAGGAGGGCGCGTCCCCAGCGGTGCACGTCCTCGATGAGGCGCATCGGCCCCGTCCCGCTGCGCGGCGGGTCCAGAGGGCAGTTCTTCGTGGACTCCCACTGGTCCCCGAAGCGGCGGAGGTCGTTGTAGAGGGGCCAGCGCACGAGCGACTGCTCGCGAAGGGCCTCCGCGCCCTGGACGGCGGCATCGACTTCGGAGGCGCCGTGCTGGGTCCATCCGCCGCGCAGGAGCTGCCAGGCGTAGCCCACTGCGACGATCGCCGTGCCGCTCCCGATGCCGATCGTGGCGAGCGCCGCAGCGAGGGGCCAGCCGTCGTGCTGCTGCGCCCGTCCGAGGAACTCCCTCGTTCGCAGGCGCGCGAGGTCCTCGGGGACTCGACGGAGCTGACGATCGAGCGCTCCGACCTTGTCGAACTCCCCCGCGAGGGCCTCGTGGAGGAGGTCCATCTCCATCGCGCGGAGCCGCTGCAGCTCCCCGAGGAGGTACTCCTCCTGCATGAGGCGGTCGCCGTTCGTCACGCCGTAGTCGAAGGAGCAGCCTCCCTCGCCCCAGCAGCCCATCTCGGGCACGGTGGAGCGGGACGTGTCGTTGAGCCAGGCCTCGATGTCCCAGCTCGTCGTGGCCCCGTCCCCGTCCACGTCGAAGCCGGGGTGCTCCGCGGAGAAGCCCGACTTCCGCGCGATGGCCTTCGCCTTCTCCAGGCTCTCGCGCGTGTTGCCGCACATGATTCCGAGGTCGGTGAGGTCGATTCCGCCGTACTCGGCGGGGAGGAAGCAGAGGACCATCTCGAAGAGGGCCCTGCGCCAGGCCTGGATCTTACGTCGGAGGCTCTTCTCCGCGACCACGGCTTCGTTCGGCATGGCGATCCTCTCGCAACGATTATAGGAGAATCCTATCACCCCCATTGACAAAGTCAAGGTCCACCCTATACTATTCATAGTGCATTCCGAAGGCGGTACCCACCACCGGATGTGGTCCGGTCGTGGGCACCTCCTTCACGGCGGTGGGGTGGCGCTGCTACCCCCAGTGGAGGAGTTCCTGATGGAGTCCGGTTCCATCGTCAGGCTGGTCGGCAAGGGGCAGCGTTTCTGGGCGGAGAAGTTTCCCGAGTTCCCCCAGGAGCAGCGAGACCTCAACGTCCAGCGCAACCGCCTCTACATGGAGGCGGGCCACCTCATCGACGCGATCGTGAGCGACATCCTGGGGAAGTTCGGCCTCGGTCCCCTCTACTCGATGCTCCTCCGCAGGGAGGGGCTGAAGATGACGAAGGCGACGGAGAAGCGGTCTGGGAACAAGGACGCCTTCACGATCCAGTCGGCGGCGTTCAAGGCGGGCTTCCTGGCCGCCCTGGCGCCGGCCCCGGCCGTCATGCCTGCGGCGTACGACGAGCTGATCGTGCGCGTGTTCGCGCAGATCCTCCCGCTCCTCACGATCGAGGCGGGTTCCACGAGCGTGCCCTCGTAGGGGGACATAGGCCCCTTCGGTCTTGGCCGTGGCAAGGCGCTCCCGTCGTGGGGGCGCCCGGCCTGAAACAGTCCGGCATCCTCTTCTTCCTGTGAGGTCCATCCATGCCCGACGTCACCACGAACAAGGTCGTCCTGGACATCGGCTATGCCGTCACGCTCGACAGCGTGGCGCAGCCGCAGGTCAAGGTCACCGACAGCTCGAGCGGGCGGACGTTCACCGCGCGCCACGAGCTGTCGAAGAAGCTCGTCATCGGCGGGCCCTACGAGCTCCTCCCGATCCCCATCTCGGCGAAGATCGTCGCGCTCCGGTACGACCGGAACGTGAAGATCCGCGTCGGCGACGGGGTCGGGACCATCGAGATCCCGCTCAAGGTCGGTCCGACCGCCGCGAGCGGGCACGGGCTCTTCGTCCTCCCGGGGACGATCACGTCCCTGGAGGTGCGCAACGACGACCCGGACGAGGACGCGGAGATCGACTACGCCGTGTTTGCGTGATCGCCCCCGCGCCTGCTGCATTTGGTCATAGGCGGGTCGCGCGCGGGGGAGGAAGGCGGTACATCCTGTTTCCCCTCTGCCGCCTCCTCCTCCGCTCGGAGGTGGGGTCGTGAGCACTCTGTCCGTCATCGACGGCGCGATCAGCGGCTCGCAGGTCCGCGTCTACCAGGGGACCGCGAACCTGGCGTCGAGCACCGCGAACCTCGACCGTGTCGAGCTCTGCATGGGCGAGGCCGGCACGGTGAAGAACTTCTGCGTCGAGGTCATCGCGAACGCGTTCCCTGTCCCGACGCTCTTCGAGGTGCTGAAGAACGGGGCGCCAGTGATCTCGCACCTGGCCCCGCCGCTCGTGGCAATCTCCCTCGGCCCGGGCGGCTCGGTGCCGGTTGCGGCGGGGGACAAGATCGCCTTCCGCGTGACCGCGCCGGCGGTCGCTCCTGCCCTGGGGGCGAGGTTCACGGCGAGTGTGGAGTTCACCGTGCCGTAGGCGGGGGTAGGAGGCTTCCATGGCGCTGCAGCTTGCGGAAGGGAAGTACGTGGGGAACGCGGCCGTCTCACGGGTCATCCCCACGGGGCTCGCGGGGAGGATTCTCGCCGCGTTCATCGCGGAGCGGACGAGCGGCGGGCCGTGGTTCCTCAAGGTCGCGAGCGCTCCGGCCAACGAGCACGCGACGGACGCGAGCACGGCGGCCCTGGGGATCAGTTTCTCGGGGCCGAACTTCCTCGTGAACGACTCCGCCCCCGACGCGATCGAGGGGGCGAACGACTCGGGGAGGGAGTACCTGTGGTTCGCGCTCGGCGAGTAGGGCGGTTTCCACGCGGGTCCTGCGCCCTGGTCCTGGTCGTTGTCGGACTCGGAAGCGGGTGCTGGTCTGGAGGGCACAACCGTGAAGAGGTTTCCGTTGGGCTCGACTTCCTCGGCTTCGACGTCGTCACGGTCGCGCGCGTGGAGCATGAGAGCGCGGGCGTGGATGCTCTTCGCGCTGGTGCCCGTGTGGGCGCTGGCCGGGACGGGGTGCTACTCGGCCGGCGAGAGCGCGAGCCGGGGGGCCTTTGACGAGGGGCGCGACGCCCTCGGCGAGCTGCACGCCTGGTGGGACGAGACGGGAAAGGGCGAGGCGAAGGTCCTCGCCGCGGAGGCCTCCACCGCCGCCATCGACGCGGCCGCGGCGACCTTCCAGAAGAGGATCGAGGAGGCGCGCACGCAGCTCCAGGCGGAGTGGAAGGGCCGCGTCGAGGACCTCGAACGCAAGGTGGCCGAGGGGAGGGCGACTCCGATCGAGTTCGCCCTGTGGGTCCTCCTCGGAGGTCTCGGCGCCGGGGGGACCAAGACCGTCCTGGAACGCCTCCTGATCGGGAAGCGTGCCGCGGCGTCTGGATCCAATGGAGGCATGTGATGGACGACTTCCTCCTACGCCTCGCCAAGGACTTTGGCTTCCCCGCGCTCGTCGCGGCGTACGTCCTCATCCGGCTCGACCGCCGCCTGGCTCATGTCGAGCACTGCCTTGTCCGCATCTGCGCCATCCTCTCGGCGACGACGGGGGTGCGCGTCGAGGACCTCGACGGCCCCCTCGCGAACGAGCCTTCCACACCGCAACCGGTTCCACGGGGAGATGGCATCGCCGCCGTCACGGGGGATGGTGGCACTGCCCCTGCCGGGCAGTTGAAGAAGGGGGGATGACCGAATGGCGAAGACTCGGAGCACGCCCACGAGGAGCGCCCGCTTGATCCGCGAGACGGCGAGGCGCCTCCGCCTGCGCGAAGAGTTCGATCGGGCGGTGGAGGACCTCGGCAGCGTCAACGGGCTCTCGGGGAGCTTCCCCTCGATTCGGGCCGCCGTGCGTGACGCGATCGACCGGACGCTCCCGGGGGACGCCGAGGAGGTCTTCCGGCCCCGGGTGGAGAGGCGGCTCGCGCCGCTCTTCCGCCTGGCCGGCCTCGACCTCACGACGCGCCTGGGGACGGTGACCTTCGCCATCCTGCACCGGACCTGGGAGGCGCAGCGGGTCTTCCTCGAGGCCCTCGGGGAGGAGCTGCACCAGGCCGGGAAGGCGTCGCGGGGGAGGTGACCCATGCATGTCATGCCGATGGTGGTCAGGTTTGCCCGCTTCCTCCGGTGCGGGCTCTGCGGCCGCCTCCTCCAGGTCTGGCTCGTCTGGGAGGAGGAGCACGCGGATCGCGAGAACCCCGAGTGGTACGCAGCCGAGGCGGAGGAGCGGCTCCCGCCGGCGGTGGGGGAGAGGAAGGTCCTCTTCGAGCACGAGGTCCTCGATCGGATTGGCCCGATGCACCTTCACTGACCTGGTGGTTCTGGGCCCCGCGCGGGGCTTCTCCCGACCTGCCTCGCCTGGTGCCGGAGGAGGCGGAGCTTCCCTCCCCCGGTGTAGGCGGGGATGTGCGTGGGCGGTGGCGCTGCATGCGGCGTCGCCGCCATGGGAGGGGCCCCGCGCGGGGCCCTGGTCGGAGTCGCACGTGAGCGGAATTCGCGTGACGGTCGTGGACGAGGAGGGGAAGCCCGTCGAGCACGCGCGGGTCGCGTTTTCCGCGCGCGTCATCACGCCGAGGTTCCTCTTCGACGAAGCGGAGGCCCTCCACCTCTCGGCCGTCGATGTGCGCGTGGCGGAGCTCGCCGTCCGAACCGATGGTCGTGGGTTCGCGGAGCTCAGCGAACGACCAGCGCCGAAGGTCTTCGGCGTACTCGGTCCGCTCTACGTCCTCGGCCGCGCCGCGAACATGGGCGCCCCGACGCCCTACGTGGACTGGCTCCTCACAGGCGGACGGCTCATCTTGCGGATCGACCGCACGGGCTACGACCCCGTGACCTACATCGCGAAGCCCGGAGAGCGGGTCCAGATCCGCCTCCGCCGACTCACGGGCGACGTCGTCCGCGGCCGCGTGCTGGATTCCGCCGGCCGCCTCCTCTGGGGTGCGTACGTGGAGGTCCTCGAGGAGGAGCGCGGCCCCGTGCTGGCGACCGGCTCTACGGACCACGAGGGGAGGTTTGAGATCGCGGTCCGCCGCCCCGGAAGCCTGACGGTGAGCGTCCACCCGCCCGAGGAAGAGCGCAAGCTGGGCGAGCGCGCTGTCACCGTGCGGATGGTCGCAGGCGTCGAGATGGACGTGCGGACGGTGCCAACGCCGCCCCCGGCGGGTCCCACGGCACCGGCCGCGACTGTCGCAACGAAGAAGGAGGAGTAGATGGCAGACCAGCAAGCTGGCGATGCCAGGACACTCGACCGGGCGTTGCTCTTCCTGGAAGAGCGCGCCGGAACCGCCTACGGCGAGTCGCTGGTCCTAGCCGACGGCGGTGTCCGTAGTCGACGTCAACTAGGGAGAGGTTCGGTCACCGGGCCGCTCCGCGTCCAGCGCGAGCGTCTGCCCGTCGCGCTTTCGCGAGATCGGGGGGACAGACTGGATCCCAGCGGAACCGTCTCCCCCGGAGTTGATGAGGCTTCTTCGGGCTCTCCGCCGCCCGATGCGCTCGCCCTTCTTCCTGCCCACGTACCAGGTGAGTGCCGCCAGAGCGGCTGCACCAACACCCGTGAGCAAGAACTGCTGGAGGTTCACGACCGTCTCGACGGAGTCCTTGTAGTAGCCGCTCATGTCCTTGAAGGTCGTTTGCTGCTGGACGGTTGCGGCGCCGAAGAACCCCATCAATTTACTGTAAGTTTCGTCGTAGGAAGTCTGCAGCTTCGTTGTGGCCTGCGCCAGTTCCTGGATTTGGTCCTTGAACTCCTTCGTGGTCTGGTCGTGGACCGCCATGTGAGTGTTGAAGGCCTTCACCGTGTCGTTCAGAGAAGATGCGGCCGCTTGGATCGTGACGAGTGTCTTCTCAAACGAATCGGAGTTCCTGTCGATGGCGTCCCCGGCGGCCTTCCACGAGTTGATGAGGCCGTCCTCCGACTTGAGCATTTCGAGAACCTCATCGCCGCTCCTGCTGGATTCGATGAGTTTGTCGGCAGCGATCTCCCACTTCGCGACGAGACCGTCAGGGCGGCGACCCATGTCCTCAGCGAGGCGTTGTGTGGATTCGGCAGCCGCACCAGTCTTGTCGGCTGCAGAAGATACGGACTTCTCCAATTGGGAGAAGGAGGTTGATGAACACCCCGAAACAGCGAGGGCCGAGCAGCTCGCGATGAAGACGCGGCTCCAGAGGCTGACTCGGGTTCGCAGACGCATGTGTCTCCCCCCGCAATGGTCCTTAAGATGCGCGAGGCAATACAACACGCCCTCCGGTCGGTCAAGTAAAACCGCTGTCGAACAGGAGGATTCAAGATGGCAGAGACACTCGACCGGGCGCTGCTCTTCCTGGAAGAGCGCGCAGGAACGGCCTACGGCGAGTCCCCGCCCGAGACGCGCGCGGACTTCGAGCAGGCTGCGTGGGACCTTGGGCAGGCGTTGGACAGGGAGTATCCCGCGTTCCGCGCCGCGGAGGCCCAGACGGTTTCGCGGTTCATGGGGTTCTTCTCCATGACACCGGAGGGGACGCCCTGGACGACCGCGACCCAGCACGCGAAGGCGAAGGACCGGGCGCTACGCGCGATGCGGGCCCTCCTCGGGAGGCTCCCGAAGGGGTCCCCGGACGCCCTGGCGGCGCAGAAGTGGCTCGACTTCTACGGCCGGGAGGAGAAACAGGACGCGGCCCGCGCGAACCAGATCCGCGCACGGATCGAGGAGAGCGAGAAGACCCCCGAGCGGGCGGGGATGATCGTCACGCCCGCCGGCGACGTCGTCTCCCGCGAGGCGGTCAGCCGATTCGCCTCGGGCGCCGCCGTCGCCCCGGCGCGGGGGGAGCCTCGCTCGCTCCCTTTCCGCAGGCCCCCGCCTCAGAAGTAGGGGAGGGGGCCCGGCCCGACGTGGTCGAACGGGCGGTCGACGAGCTCCGCGCCAGGCTCCGCGTGCACGTCGACGGCCCGCTGCTCGTCGACAATCCCGCCGCGAGGAAGGTCGCGCTCGTCGAGGCCGCACGGCTCGTGGCCGTGACGCTGGGGACAATCGCGCCTCTCGACGCCCTCGCGATCGCGCGCGGCGAGCTCTACGCGCTCCTCGTCTCCAGCCGCCACTGGCGCTGGGCGAAGGGACAGACCTCGGACGTCGCAATGATTGCCGGCGCCGAGGCCTTCTCGCGCGCCCGCCAGGGGCCTAGCGTCGAACCCGTCCCCACTCGCGCCGGTCTGGACGCGCTCCTCATCGCGATCGCGCACCAGATCCAGGATGAGGTCGCGGTGGGGGAGGGGACCGACGCGGACGTCGACCGCGTCGCTCGCCTCTGGCGCTACGCGCTGCAGCCCTACGTATCGCGCGAGCGGCTCGGCTCCGAGGCCCGCTCTGCGGGCGACGAGTTCGTACACGACCTCGTCGAGCTCGCTTTCCGCGAGCTCGGGCACGCGCGCATCACCGCGCCCCCCTTCGGTGGCCGCCCCGACGCGGAGTGGATCAAGGAGCTCAAGAGGAGGAGGGAGGGCGTGCTGCGGATGATGCGGTAGCTATGGTCGCTCCGGGATGGGGTGCTTTTTGTGGTTCTTCCGGCGGAAGCGTAGGTGCTATGCACCGATGAGTTCCCACTTGGCCTCGTGGATGGCGTAGATCCTGAGCTTGAAGAACTCGGTGTCGCGATAGCCGTAGGCCTGCCGCTGCAGTGTCTTGATCTTGTTGTTGGTGCCTTCGAGGGGGCCGGTCGAGATCGGGTACTTGTACCAGGCAAGGATGCCCGCCTCGTGAGTGCGTAGCGTCTTGGCGAAGGAGACGAGCATCCGGATCTCGGAGGCCTTGGCGCGCGCGCACCAGTCTCTGAGGAAGCGCTTCGCCTCGCCCCTGCTACCCTGCTCCCAGAAGAGTCGCAGCTCCTCCTTCATGTAGTAGGCGGTTGCCAGCGGCTTGTTGATCGCGAGCGCTTCTTCCAGGCGCTCCTTCTCGTTGCGCCTCTCGTCCAGGTTCCTCGGGTTCTTCAAGAGCAGCCAGCGGGTCCCCTTCAGCACCTTCTTCTCGGCCTCGGACGCCTCGTGGTAGAGCGCGCGACGCAAGTCGGAGAGCTTCTCGTTGAAGAGCTTCACGATGTGGAAGCGGTCGAAGAGGAGCTTCGCGCGGGGGAGGTTCTTCGAGACCGCATTGATGTACGCCTGCGACATGTCGATCGCGACTGCCTTCACGCGGGCGTGAGACGCCCGGAGACGCTTCCAGAAGGGCTCCAGGGCCTCGGCGCCCTTGCCGTCTCCGATGTAGACCACTGCCCCGGTCGCGAGGTCCAACACGACCGTCAAGTAGCGCTGCCCGTGGCCGATCGAGATTTCGTCGATGGCGATCTGCCGCAGATGCCGCAGCTTCGGCTTCTTGAACCGACGCCTGAGGTTCTTGGCCACGATCTCCTTGACGACATCCCAGCTCACGGCCAGGTGCCCCGCGACATCCTGCATCGACATGCACTTCGCGAGCTCCACGACGTGCCGCTCGAAGGCCCTCGTGTAGCTCACGCGCGGATCCGCGAAGCCCAGTTGAACCTGGCGAATCGCCGAGCAGTCCAGGCACTCGACGCGCCGGACGTCCAGCAGGAGCAGGAGCGGCTTGCTGCCGATGGGAACATGCCGAAGGACGCGAGGTATGGTCCCGCTCTTCGTGACGTTCTTCGAACGGCAGACGGCACACCTCAGAGTCCCGTGCCGGATCTCCATGACGGTCAGCCCCGAGTGGAACTCTGCGGACACGAACTCGTAGCCCCGGAGCCCGAAGAGATTGTAGAGTACGGCTGCGGACATGGTCGTGCCTCCATCTGGTGCTTTTCGCAAACCCAGATGTGCCAGCCATGTCCGCGTCTTTCAAGAACTACGAGCACCTACGCTTCCGCCGGAAGAACCCTTTTTGTACGGGTTGGGCGTCGTCTTCAGCTTTCTCCAGTCGAAGTCGTATCGTTCATCGTCGGTCCAGGTCGGCTGCCGAGAACAACCGAAGAGATCGTATTGAACGGCCGGGGTACTCTGCCGGAGACCGAGGTAGACATCGAAGTGGAATCCGTACTGCGCGGTCAAGGCCACGTACAACCCTCCAAGCGCCTGCACGACGTTCTCCATCGACGCCGAGGGGAAGTTATTGACCCGATCGTGTTTCGCATCGTTGTATGCGCGGTACCATACCGGAGACCGGAGTTTGGGGTTCACGTCCGCAAAGGAGGCGAATGGTCTGAAAGAAGGGAGGTTGAAGCCGACGCAGGATACCTCGTACGCAGACAGCTTCATCGGGCCGTCAAGATCCGAGTACCGGCGCATCGTCAGGCTGTCCACTTTGTGTCCGTTCGCGCGAAGGACCGTCTTGAAGTTGGATTCGACTTCCGTGCATGCGCGCAAGAGCAGCTCGAAGGAGCGGTGGCTGAAGGTCCCTTGGTTCGCAGGGCACGGTTCGACGAACTCAAAGAGCTCCCACAAGTCACGCTTCAGGATCGTGTAGGCCGAGAGATGGTTCACGCCTTCGCGTGAAGATCGAGCCTCAACGAAGGGCTCGTTCACGCTGTCTGGCCCGTGCCGGTACACGACCGGATAGGGCTTCGTCTCGGGCATTGACCTCACCTCCTGATGGGCATCCCCGGTCGTGCAGGACTCCTCCCACGGGGGACGCGGGCAGGATACACCGCCCGACCCTCTACGATCTAGAGGTTGAGCTGGAGTCGGCGGGTTTCAGGGATATACCCGGAAGCAGGCGCGGAGCCCGTCCTCGCACGCCCAGGTCACTCAGTCGTCGGCGGAACCGTGGAGAATCCGCCGTCGGGCAACTTCAGTACCTTCGTGAACAGGACCTGACTGAGCACGCTTTGAGGCGCGCGGAAGTCCCGGCGGAATGGCTTCACGTCCCAGCCTTCCGCGATCGCCTTCTCGGTCATTCTCTGAATCGAGCCGGGAACCGTGTTCGCGGCGTGCGGCATGGGTACACGTTCCCGCATCATCCGTGACCAGTTAGCGATCGGCACGTCCTTGCACTCGTACTGCCCTGGGTCTGCCGGGATTGGGTTCACGTGCATGAACGGCGATCGTCCAGAGAAGGTCTTCGAGTACCTTCCGCAGATGGCGAGGGCCCTGGGTGAGGAGTTGCTCGCCGAGGCGCGACGCGAACTCTCCGACGATTCGCGTCGCGAGGCGGGGCACCAGGATTTCCGGGTCGAGCTTCGCGCGCTCAGCGGCCTCGCCGCAGATGAAGCGCGAGAGGACGATCGCGATGAGGGTGGCGTACACGAGGACACGCACGACCTCCTCTCGCTGCGAGGGCATCTCGTCGAGGGCCACCTCGGACTTCAACTCCTTGAAGAGGAGCTCGATCTGCCAACGCAGGCGGTACAGTTCCGCGATTTCCTCGGGGCTGAACTCCTCGGGGGACAGGTCCGTCACGTACCAGTGGTCGGGAGTTCCCATTCTGCCGCGAATGCGGATGACCCGCAGCGCGACGGCGTCCCTGCCGGTGCCGAACGCGACGTCGAGGTCCGAGACGTCCCCCTCGAACACGCAGTCGTTGAGCTTCCGCCCGATCGAGCGAGCGGGACCGAGGACTCCCCTCCCGACATCGAGGACCATGCCGTTGGCCCTGGTTTTCAGCCTCGTCACGAAGGAACCCCCGTGTGCGCAGATGCTGGAGAACAGCGGGTAGCAGAAGTACCCGAGGTCGAAGAGAAGGAGCTTGGCGTTCATCCAGGGGGCCCCCTCCAATCCCTTCCGATCATGAACCCGCTCGGCCGTCAGGGCCATCCGCTCGACCTGCGCCCGCTTCAGACTCATCACCGTGTGGACCTTGAGTGCGGCCTTCGTGTGGTTCGTCCGGCAGGCGCCGAAGATCTTCGCCAGACGGTCGCCGAGCCGGAGGACCGTGGAGTCGACGAGGTTGATGTCCTTGAATCGCGCCAGTTCCTGCCGCAGACGCACGTGAACGCGACCCCAGGCCCGTTGCACGAGTCCCTGGTACGCCTTCTCGAAGAACGCGACCGTCGTCTCCGAGAAGCGCTCCTGAACGGCCGTGTCCGTCACGGCGATCCCCGTCAGCTCCGTGAAGAAGCGAGCCAGCCCGCGAAGGGTCTTCGCGCCCTTCATCCCGAAGCCGAGCACCACGATCCAGAAGAAGCGGGTCGGCGTCAGCTTGCGATTCCGCTCCCCGAAGCCCACGTCGCGCGCCCTGCGCGCCAGCCAGCCCGAGGGCACGAACGCTTGCCATCGTCTCCCGATCCCCGTACGCTTGGACACACGGCACCTCCGCGAGTCAGGACTCCGGCAGTAAAGCACCAGAGTTCTAACCCGGGGTGCCGTCTCGCGTTAAGCGATTGCCCTTAACCGGTCACGGATGGTTCCCGCATGTAGAACGCAGCGGCATCGCGCGCTGCTCTCCAGATGAAGTTGTAGACCTGACCGATGGAGAAGGTCTTGAGCGCCGTCTGCAGCACGATGCGAGTCTTGTCCCCGAAGCGCGGATTGAACCCGTGCTCTTCGAGGACCACCGTCAGGTACTGGAGGCACTCTTGAAGCGCGACCTCGCGGTGGAGTATCCTCGACTCGGGGTTCCACTGCTCCGGTAGCTGCGTCGCGGTGAGGGCGGCTTCCAGTTCCTCCTGGAACTTGGCAGGGGATGGTCCTGTCTCTGGGAGCGGCAAGAGCCAGTGCGTCATGAGAGGATAGAATCCCGAGAACCTGCCGTCCTCCAGGACGATCGACTCCGCCCGTGAACCAGGGTGGACGCAGATCGCACAATCAGAGTAGAGATGATCGAGGATTTGGCGGTCCATCTCGGCGTTCGGCGACAGCTGGGCGACGTAGTGGCCATGCGGGTTGATGAAGGACAGGTCTTCCGCTCCGCCTGCTCTCAGGAGGCTCGCGAGATACACGGCACTCGTGAACGACATGCGGTCGATGGAGAGCCCGCGGCCCCGCCTGGACTCCAACTCGCGTCGAACTGCATCGGATCTGAGCTTCGCCGCTCTCTCCGCAGCCTGCTTGGTTTCGGCCTGCTGGTGTTCCTTGCAGTTCGTGCACGTGAAGGTGGACCATCCCCTCCGGCGGGAGCTTTGTTGCGCAAGGTCCGCACGACTTCTAAGAAGGCGCGGGGAGCCGCACATGGCACACGCCACGTCGCTGGACGAGGCACTGCAGCAGGCCGCCACAGTCTTGGCCACTTGGGACTGCGGCACACCGAACTTCTCCGACAACTCCTTGACCGCGTGGACGAATGCCCCGGTGTGGTCGATCTCCCAATACTGGCGGCAGAGTTCCCTCATACCTGCGTCCTCGGTGAGGTAACTTACGTTGACAGTCGCCACGGCTTGGGACTCCTCATAGGGAAACCAGCCGTCACACCTTGCCCCCGACGGTGCGCAATGGTAAGGCCGTCAAATGTGTCGTGCCCTCTCTGGTTCTTGTCTCCCTACCCTCGCTTCGCGCGCCCGCGCGGCGACCCCGGACGCGCGGGCACGAGCCTCGGAGGCTAGGTGGTCGCGACGGGAGTTCGCGAGGACGGGCGAACTTTGAACCGGTGTCGCCTCACGTGAGTGCATGGGCGTGTCTCTCGGGTGCGCGGTTTCTCGCCTGGCACACCGACCTCGGGTAGAAGCCGGTCCGCGAACTGTTCGAGGTCCTCGCCGTGGAGGCGCCACGTGGCCTTGACGTGGGCAATCCTCCCCCGAATCCGCTGCAGCTCGTAAGCCGGCACCTCCTGCATGTCCGCCAACTCGAGAATCTCGTAGCGAATCTCCTGCCGGAGCTCCCGGAGGACTGCAGGGTGTCGATTGACCACAGTGCCGGTGACCATCTGGCGCTCGTTCGCCCGCATTACCCTGGTCTTCTTGCGACCGATGGCATGTCCGTGCGCCATGACCGCCCGGGCAACTGCGTCAATTGCATCTTCCGCTGCGGGCCCCGACAGCGTCGTGTCGTCGACAAAGAACGTCGCCCGGAGCCCACGATCTGCGGCGATCTGAAGAACGTCCCCGACAAGGGGAAGCAGAGAGAGGTTGCAGAGGGCGGGGCTGGAAGGGGCGCCTTGTGGAAGGCGCCCCTGGTAGGTTGTCAGCCTCGTCAGAAGGGAGGCGATGTCCTCGGAGCACTGCAGGACCCCCTTGAACACCCCGAAGATCACGGGATGCCCGATCCGCGGAAAGCAGTTCCGCAGGTCCATCGTGACGACGACGGGCTGCCGGAGGTGGACTCGCGCGTTCATGAGCACCGACCGCCCGGGCACGGCCCCGAACATGCAGTCGGGCAGGACAATCGGATTCAGGATTCTCTTCTGGATGCGCCTCTGGAGGACCTTGAGGTCTCCCCCCGGATTGTCGATGTGCCGCCACTTGCCTCCTTCCCCGCCCCGCCGGAGGTCGAAGGGCTTGTAGTAGGCGCCTGCGCGCTCCGCAAGGCGTGCCATCTCCCCGCGCTCACACCCGAGGAGATGCTCCAGCTTCCGCATAGAGTACAGGGGAACAACGGACGTCGGTGGAGAGACAGTGGCCGCGATCATCGCCTTGTCCCCTGCGCGTCAATCAATACCCCCAGGAGGCGCGCGCCGAGTTCCTGGGCATCGTTTGCGCCGATTCCGCGAAGATCCGCCTTCTGGGAGGCGAGAAGAACGAGCAGGTAGACGGGGACCTTCAGCACGCTCGCCAGGTTCTCGATCGCGGCCATGCTCGGGACACGGCGGCCCGTTTCGAGGAGGGAGATGTAGCTGGAGTCGAGTTTGGCCCGTCGCGCCAAGTCCTTCTGGGACCAGCCGCGCGAGCTTCGTACGACGCGAATCGCATTCCCGTAGTTCATCTTCGTGCACCCGCTTTCATTGCGTCTGCCTGGATGGCCGAGAGAAGACTCCGGGCCATGCAGACAGACGTAGCGGCTTGGAACCCGACCATCTCGAAAAGCTACTTCAGCCCAGACTTCACGAGCTGCCGAGCGATCATGTTGATCGCCTTCTCGACCGTCTTGTGGTCCCGAACGCTGAGCGCATGACCGAGCGCCTTCGCAGCCTTCGCGATGGCCTGCTTCTGTTCCGGTTCCAGCGTCTTCAAGGTGCTCACGCGATGCAGGATCTCGTCGAGCCCCTTGGGGCGTCCCTGTCTCATTTGCTTCCTCCTTTCTGAAGGGATTGCCCTATCCTCCGCGTCGAGATGCGGGACCACAATGTCACCGCATCACACGCGTCCGCCGGGCGTGCATCCTCGTTCGGAGAGACGCTGGAACCAACCGCTACGCTGCGGGTAAACGTCCGCCGATGATGGTGTCCCACCTGCTGACGCGGGCTGGTCCATCAACGCGGCGCCTGCTCACCTCATCCCCTCGTGGGGCGCGAGGCTCGCAGTGACGACTGACGACGGGCCAGGCGGGAGGTTCGGGACTCTCCCCGAGGACTCTTCCGCTGCCCGGAATCGAGCAAGGCCCCGAATTGAAGCCTTGCGGCGACTTGGGAGAACCCGAGTCACCTTCAGTGCCCGACTCCGCTGGAGCCGAGCTGGGCGCATTGCGCCATCCTGATGCTCGCCGGCGACCACATTGTCAGAGAGCCCCACCACCTTCTGGTGGCCGATGCAGCGAGAGTAGAACTCAGGACGCGCCATCTGTCAACGCATATGACTCACAGTAATCCTCAGTCTCGCGTACCGTTCTCCTTGCGCTCCCCATCCGCTCGGAATAGGATCCCCGCTATCCAGGAGGCCTTGCCGATGCCCAGCAGATCGCCTACGTCCCGCTTTGTGGCGGCCGTCTTGCTGCTGACCCTCGCTTCCTGTAGGCAGGGACCACCCGCCTCCAGCCCTCAGGAGGATCGTCCGACGGCCGTCTCGCTGATCCTAGCGGGGTTCCCCCCCCCGACCGCCCTCCCGCGCGACCTCGAGAACGTGAAGCCCGTTGGGGCGCTCGTAGATCACTCCATCGGGCAGTGCGTCGATGGCGACGACATGACCGATGCGGATGATCCACGGATTAAGTTCCGCCTCATCGGGATCGACGCAGTTGAGCTCGGCGAGTGGGGATACTACGAAGCGCGGGATCGCCTACGGACCCTGGTCCAGGGAAAGAGGGTCCAGCTCGAAGTTGGTGACACCGCGCAGGACGACGAGAGCCGGGGCCTCGTCTACGCCTGGCTCCGCGACGCCTCGGGTGACCTGATCATGGTCAACCAGATTCTCGTGCGCGAAGGCTACGCGCGGGCGTACGCGCGCGAGGACAATCTCCGGTACGCTGACATCCTCCAGAAAGAGCAGGCGAAGGCTCGCCGCGACAGGGCGCGGATCTGGAGCGTCCCCATCCCTGGCTCCGAAAGCTACGTCTCAACCACTTCTGGGCGGGGACGCTGTTTTCATCGACCCGAATGCGCGGATGCGAGGAAAATCCGGAGCGAGAACCGGCAGACGTACCGGAGCAGAGATGAAGCGATCGATGACGGGCTCACCCCGTGTCGGAATTGTAGGCCGTAGGAGCCCCCCTCGATGCCCGGCCGCTCGTCCCGCCCTCGATCCGGGAACTCCCTCCGCAAGCGCGTCGCCGCCCTCGGCCGCGACCTCGGCCTCGACGCCCGAACCGAGGTCCGGGTCGGCCGACGGATCTGGGGCGCGGAGCGGTCGATCGACGTCGTCCTGACGCACCGCGAGACCCGTCTCTCGATCGGGATCGAGTGCAAGGCGCCGGAGACGGCGGGGAGCGCCGAGGAGAAGATCTCCGCGGCCAGGCTCCTCCGATGTCGTTGTCGTGTAGAGATGCGGCGTCCAGTTCGGGCTCGCACGGTTAGCTGAACGCAAAGGGCGAGGCGCGTCGGAGATTTCGATCACGAACCCCCAAGTCGAGGGGCAGGCGGGATACCAAGGCAACGATCGGGAGAGCACACGATGCAGAAACAGTTCCGATGGGCAGTCGTAGCAGCCGTGATCCTCGCCGTCGGGGCAGCGTTCGTTTCTGGGGCATCCGAGGGAGGTTCCGGCTCCACCGTCATCGAGACCTCGTGGCTCAACAGCCCGGTGCTCCAGACGTTCCTGTGGGTTCTGTTCCTCGCCGGCGTCCTGTTCGTCGTAGTCCGGTGGTTCGGAGATGCTATCAAGCAGCTCCTCGCGCGCGTCGAGAGCGCGGACCTGAAGGGCTATAGCTTCAATTTCGCCAAGAAGGCCGCGACCGCCTCCGCGCCAGCGAGCACCACAGACGCAAGCTCCAAGCGTGAGGAAGACCCTCAGAGGAATAGGCTGTATCGAACTCCCGACCAGTCGATGAAGGAGGGGAAGATCATCACGGATGACGCGCACGAATTCTGGTTGGGCCACGATCTCATGTGGACAGAGGACTGGGCCCTGCGCGGTGGCCCGTCGGCAAAGATCATGCACGGCTTGAAGCAGGCAGCACACCATGCTCGCCGGTTGGGTCTCGATGAACAAGCCAACTACCTCGACAGCCTGCACTTGGAGTTTCAGAATGCTCCCCGCGATATGACACCGACCGAACGCGGGAGATTTGTGGAGAACCTCGAGATCCTGAAAGGGGAGTGTGCGACCGAGGTCGTGGGACGCCTGATGAAGGCCCAGGAGCGGTGACCTCTTGCCGACCTAGAGCCATGACCCTCTCGTCGGCACTCGAGAGAGGCGGGAGCGGGCCTCCGCTGCCCGCAACCGTCGCGCACAGCACTCCCGGGGACACGGACTCGCACCGATGGTCACGCTCCGGTTCCTTGCCCTCCCCGCCCCCGCGGAATAGGATCCTCGCCATCCAGGAGATTGTCCCCATGCCCGGCCGCTCGACCGCTCCTCGTGCTGGTGACGCCCTTCGCGACCGCGTCGCGGGGCTGGGCCGCGACCTCGGGCTCGAAGTCCGCATCGAGGTGCGGGTCGGACGACGGATCTGGGGCGCGGAGCGCTTCATCGACGTCGTCCTGACGCAGCGCGAGACCCGGCTCTCGCTCGGGATTGAGTAACGAAAGCAGACGGAGTGCATCGGACAACCGGCCAGCGAGCGGTTGAAGGTGTGGAGTGCATGAGCGAGACTACCCGTTTGGACGTGTTCCTTTGCCACAGCTCCAGGGATGCTGAGGTTGCGCGAGAGATCGCCGAGCGTCTGCGTGCGGACGGGCTCACCGTCTGGCTCGACTCGTTGGAGATCCGCCCCGGCGACAACATCCGGGCGAAAGTCGAGGAGGGCCTGGAACATTCGCGTGTGCTTGTGCTCTGCATGTCAGCGAATGCGTTCGGCTCGGAGTGGGCGCGGTTGGAGGCAGGTACCCTTCGCTTCCGTGACCCACTCAATCAGGAACGCCGCTTCATCCCCATCCGCCTCGATGATGCCCCCGTGCCCGGATCGCTTGCGCAGTTCTTCTACCTGGACTGGCGCCTGCCGCACCGCGAGGGGGCGTATCCGAAGCTCCTCGACGCTTGCCGCCCGCCGACGACACGGTCGGTGGCGAGTGCGGCGCGCGCCGAGTTGGAAAGCAGGGTAGTCCCGTTGGTCCACGGGGGTCCCGCCCGGTCCGTCGCCTTCAGCCCGGATGACAGGCTGGCCCTCTCCGGAGCCTGGAACAAGACTGTTCGTGTGTGGGAAATAGCGGACGGACGGTGCCTACGCATCCTCGGAGGCCACAACGGCCGCGTCTGGAGCGTGGCGTGGAGCGGCGACGGGCGCCGCGCCCTTTCCGGGTCCGAGGACAGGACCGTTCGGGTGTGGGAGGTGGAGAGCGGGCCGTGCCTGCGCATCCTGGAAGGCCATGACGGCGGCGTCTGGAGCGTGGCGTGGAGCGGCGACGGATGTCGCGCCCTCTCAGGATCCTCGGACGAAACTGTCCGGATCTGGGAGCTGGAGAGCGGGCGCTGCCTACGCGTCCTCGAAGGCCACAACGGCCGCGTCTGGAGCGTGGCGTGGAGCGGCGACGGATGCCGCGTCCTCTCTGGATCTGATGACACCACGGTTCGGGTGTGGGAGGTGAAGGGCGGACAGTGCCTGCGAGTCCTGGCGGGCCACGCCGGCAAGGTCCGGAGCGTCGCATGGATGGGCAACGGCTCCCGCGTCCTCTCCGGATCCGAGGACAAGACCGTTCGACTGTGGGAAGTGGAAAGTGGACGATGCCTGCGGGTCCTGGAAGGCCACGAAGGCGGCGTCTCGAGCCTGGCGTGGAGCCGTGACGGCCGCTACGCTCTCTCCGGATCGTGGGACAATACCGTTCGGATCTGGGAGATGGAGAGCGGACGGTGCCTGCGAGTCCTGAGAGGCCACGCCCGCAAGGTATGGAGCGTGGCGTGGAGCGGCGATGGCCGCCGTGCCTTCTCTGGATCCGAAGACAAGACCGTTCGGGTCTGGGAGATAGACAGCGGGCAGTGCCTGCGAGTCCTGGTGGCCCGCGAAAGCCAAGTCTCCTGTGTGGCGTGGAGTCACAACAAGCGTCGCGCCCTCTCTGGATCCGGTGACGGCACGATCCGCGTCTGGGAGCTGGAGAGCGGACGGTGCCTGCGCGTCCTCCAAGGCCATGAAAAGAGCGTCAGCAGCGTGGCGTGGAGCGGCGACGGGCGTCGCGCCCTGTCTGGATCCGATGACGGCACTGTTCGGCTCTGGGAGGTGGAGAGTGGGCGGTGCCTACGCGTGCTGCACGGCCACAAGGACGGCGTCTGGAGCGTGGCGTGGAGCGGCGACGGGCACCGCGCTCTGTCTGGATCGGTTGACGACACCGTTCGCATCTGGGATGTGGAGGGCGGGTGCTGCCTGCGCGTCCTGGAAGGCCACAATGGCGCAGTGTGGGGCGTAGCGTGGAGCGACGACGGCTCCCGCGTCCTCTCAGGATC
>CAZYRM010000009.1:0-44197 GCA_964649705.1 uncultured Planctomycetia bacterium | reverse complement strand
CTCGGACAGGACCGTTCGGCTCTGGGAGGTGGAGAGCGGGCGGTGCCTGCGCGTCCTGGAGGGCCACAACGGCCGCGTTTGGAGCGTAGCGTGGAGCGACGACGGCTCCCGCGTTCTCTCAGGATCCTCGGACAGGACCGTTCGGCTCTGGGAGGTGGAGAGCGGGCGGTGCCTGCGCGTCTTCGAAGGCCACGAAGGCGGCGTCTCGAGCCTGGCGTGGAGGGGGGAGAATGGCCCCTGCGCTCTCTCCGGATCCTGGGACAAGACTGTTCGGGTCTGGGAGCTGGAGAGCGGACGGTGCTTGCGCGTCCTCGAAGGCCATGACGGCAAAGTCCGGAGCGTGGCATGGTCCGGCGACGGGCGCCGCGCGTTCTCCGCCAGCGAGAATGGTGTTATGCGCGAGTGGGAGCTTGGCGATCTCGTTTCGGCACGTCCCTTGGCCGCGCCGGATCAGGTTCAGTACACGAACGCCAAGATTCTCCTCGTCGGCGACCCCGGAGCCGGCAAGACCTGTCTGACGCACCGCTTGGCGACGGGCAAGTGGAGCGCGAGCGGGGGCTCAACTGTAGGGGTCTGGTCCACCCAGTGGAAGCTGAAGTACCGCCGTGCCAGGCTAGATCTCGATCGAGAAGTCTGGCTATGGGACTTCGGCGGACAGGCGGACCAGAGGCTTGTCCACCAGCTCTACATGGACCGCGCCGCTCTGATCCTGCTGTTGTTCAATGCGGATCAGGAGGACGTCCAATCCGGCCTGCGCGACTGGCTGACGGCCCTCCGTCACACGGTGCCGGCGGAGACGCCTCGGTTCCTCGTCGCCGGGCGCATAGATACGGGGTTCAAAGCGAGTCGGAGCAAGCTGCAGAATTTCATCCGTGAGCAGGGGCTCCAGTACCATGAGACGAGCGCGCAGGCGGGAACGGGCTGCGATGCGCTGCGCGACGCCATCGTCGCCGGGATTCCCTGGGACCTGATGGAGCAGCGCACGTCGCCGCGGACCTTCAAGGTGATCAAGGACGCCGTCCTGAAGCTTCGGGACGAGGGGGCGGAGCTGGTGCCTACGTTCAAGGAGCTGCGTGAGGCGCTTCGCCGGCGCCTGCCGTCCGACCTAGATCTGACGGACGAAGCCCTGCGGACGGTGATCGGCCTCCTGGACGGTCCTGGTGTGGTCAAGGAACTCGTCTACGGCACGTACGTCTTGCTCGCACCCGAGTGGGTCAATACGTACGCGCAGGCGGTGATCCGCACCCTGCGGGCCGCGAAGGGCGAGCTTGGCTGCCTTCCCATCCGCAGTATCGCCGAGGGGAAGTTGGTCTACCAGAGCGTCGGATGCGACGGCGTTCCTGTGGAGACGAAGCGCCTGCCGCCGGACCAGGAGCGTGTCGTGCTCGGGGAGATGGAGCGGCAACTGCTGGAGCGGGGGCTCTGCCTGAGGCAGGGGGACAAGCTCGTCTTCCCAAGCCACTGCGGACGGGAGCGCGATGTCGTTCCGAAGCACCCCCCGATCTTCGTGAGCTATGCCGTGAAGGGCTTTCTCGACGACCTGTACGCGACCTTGGTCGTGAAGCTGGCCGATAGCCAAGCTTTCCGATTGCTGGAACTCTGGCGAGACGCCGCGGACTTCGTCACGCTGGACGGGGTGGGCCTGCTGGGGGTCAAGCTGGCGCGAGACTCCGCGAGCGACGGAGAAATCAAGGTGTACTGCGGATTGGAGGTCACTCCGGAACAGCAAGTGATCTTCGCGAACTACGTCCACGCCCATATCGCGGACACGGCCGAGAAGGTCGAGCGCATGCGCCACTACGTATGCCCCCATTGTAGCGCTTCCAAGGGGAACCCTCTTGCCCTGACCACGAGGCTGCTGAAGGAGGGGAAACAAGCTGACACGGAGTGCGATGGGTGCGGCAAGAGATTCAAGCTGTGGGACAAGTTGGAGATGCTGTTCGCGAGCAAGAACGTGCGCGAGCGAGTGGAGGGCCTGCGTGCAGGCGCCGCGGCGCGTCTAGACTCCCGGCGGAAAGGGAAGCTGCTGGTCCTGGAGGTGGGCGCTCGCATCACCAGCGCGAATCAGAAGTGGCACGAGGTTCCGCACGAGGAGGACGAGGGAATCGACATCGAGGTCGAGTTCACGGATGACGAGGGCAAGGGGACTGGGCGAAGGCTCTACCTACAACTGAAAGCGGGGAGCTCGCACCTCACCCGGCGGCGCGATGGTGTAGAGGTGTTTCGTATCAAGAAGCAGGCATGGGTGACGTACTGGCTGAAGCAGCCGCATCCCGTCATGCTGGTGATCGGCACGATCGCGGAGGAGGACGAACGGCGGGGCGGCATGGACAGGATCCACTTCGCTGACGTGCGCTGGATGGAGATCAGTAGCATCCTCATGCGAGAGAGCTCGAATGGGAAGAGGCCCGTACGGCACATCGAATTCAGCGGCGAGCGGCTCGACATGGAGAGCGTCTACAGGGTGCGGGCCCAGGCGCCTCGCGCCGATCCTCCTCCCCCGTCCTAAGCGCCCAGCCGCGGCAACTATCACCTGCAGCTTCCCGTGCACCCCTGGATGCAACACGATCTGCGCGGGCGCGGGAGTCCAGGCTGACCCCGGCCACGCGCCTGCTCGCGCGCCCTACAGGGCGTCGAGATCCGCCGCGAGGACTTCACGAGGGTCCTCGACCGCGCGAAGCCAGGGGACCTGGTCTACTTCGACCCGCCGTACCACCCGGTCTCGAAGACGGCCTCGTTCACGGCCTACGACCGGAACGGCTTCGACGAATGGGACCAGGAGAGCCTCCGCGACGTGTTCGCGGAGCTTGCGCGGCAGGGGGTCCACGTCGTACTCTCGAACTCCGACACCCCGCTCGTCCGGCGGCTCTACCGCGGGTTCAAGATCGAGCGCGTCCTCGCGAAAAGGGTGGTCAACTCGCGGGGCGACCGACGGGGGAGGGTGGCGGAGGTGATCGTGGCGGGACGCTGAGGGAGCCACGAGAACCGCGTTTCGCGGTCCATTGGACGAAGATCCAGGCGTTGCTCGGGCTGCCGTCGCACGTCGCGGTGGCCGCCGTGATGCCGCTCGGGCGCCCGGCGCAGGCACTGACGAAGCTCAAGCGCAAGCCGGTACCGGAATTCGCGATGCGCGAGCGCTGGGGCGGGTCCCCTTTCGGAGGCTAGGCATGGAGATGCACGGCATCCCGTTCGGCACGACTGACTGGTCAACGATCGAGCGCACCGAGCATCCCGGCGAGCACGGCAAGGCGTACTGGCGCACGCGCGAGTTCGGCGGGATCCGCGTGCGGATGGTCGAATACACGCCCGGCTACCTCGCCAATCACTGGTGCGAGAAGGGTCACATCCTGCTCTGTCTCGAAGGCGAGCTGCAGACGGAGCTGAAGGACGGCCGCAAGGTCACGCTGACGCCGGGGACCAGTTACCAGGTGCAGGACAAGGGAGAGGCGCACCGCTCCTCCACGCCCACCGGCGCCAGACTCTTCATCGTCGATTGAACCAGGGTCGCGCCACCTTGCGGTGGGACGCCGAGTACCGCAATGGACGGTACGCCGCCGATCCGCCGTTGCCGTTCGTGGCGGAGATTCCCGCCACCCTCGACGAGCATCCCGCGCTGCGCGCCGGCGTCGGGCTCTACGTCGACTGCGGCAACCACCCCGAACGCTGCGCTACAGTGACACACCCGTTGTCGCAGAATAGAGCACCCTCCTCTCGCTGATGGGCTCCGCCAAACACCACTGGCGCGGCGCTCCTTCCTTCACGTCCTTCCACCCCCTTCAGCACCAATGGCTTGCGCCTCGGCGCGCTCTCTTGACACTCCGGAGGGCCATCCGGCACCGGAATTGAAGTAGCACGATTCCGTGTCAACTCGGAATCCGGAAGCGCCACCATGGATTCTCTTGGGCCCGGGGGACTCGCGATGCTACAGACGGTGACGAAGACGGGCGAGAATGTGACTCGGCGCCTGGGGCGCAGGATCGCGGAGCTGCGGAGGCACGGCAACGCTGGACTCGTGCCGCAGAAGGAGTTCGCCGACCGGGTCGGGATCTCCGTGAGCGCCCTCCGCAAGATCGAGCAGGGGACGCGGAGCCCATCGCTCGCCCGCCTGGTGGAGATCGCCACGGAGTTGGGCGTGTCCCTGCATGAGCTGGTGTGCGACCCGTGCGCCTCTGACGACCTTCCGACGAGGGCGAAGCCCCTCATCCGGCTCGTCAGAAGTCTGGGGCTCACGGTGGACGAAGTCGAAACACTCGCGAGGGCCATCCAGTGGATGGCGGCCCTTGCACGACCTCCGGGCTTGGGGACAAGTACTGACGTAACGATTCCCGACAGAGCGGTCTTGCGGTAGAGGGCGAGAGCCGGCCGTTGGGTGCACGGTTTGGCAGGCCCTCGAGGAGTGACTTCCAGTGGCGACAAAGAGAAGGAAGGCGACCTGCAAGGAGAAGGACGCCGCGAAGCTGCTCTTGAGGAGGCCTCGCGCCTCTTGCCCCGAGCAGAGGTGCCCGAAGCTGGCCCCTTGCCTTCTATGCCCGCAGCTGTGCAACGGGATGAAATCGCACTAGGCTCTCGGACTCCAGAAGTAGGCTGTGTCCCAATACCATCCAACTCAAGGATTGGAGGCGTCCAATGGCGACGAGGGCAAAGAAGCCGACACGCAAGGAGAAGGAACTCGCGAAGCAGCTCTTGAGAGCGGCAGGATTTGACTGCACCGAGCAGTCGTGTGGAAAGGTCCGCGCTTGCCAGATTCTCTGCGAACCCCTGGTGTGTGAGACATTGAATGGCCGGAAGAGCGTTGCCTCGGAACCGACGCCCCGTACGGCCGGAGTGAGGTGGTGCCCGACGCAGCTGCGGTGCAAGCCGGTCCGATGCGGCGAAGTTACCTGCGGCAAGCTGGTATGCGACGGGCAGAAGAAGCCGTAAGAGTGGGCAGCGCTGTTGTCGATGAAGGGCGACCGCCTCTGAGAACGACCCGCGCCACTTCTGTTGTCCAAGGAATGCCGAGCGCACAGGTGGGCAGCGTCCACTTACAGGCCTCGCGCTATACTCACGTCTTCCACTACCCGGACGGGTTGGTACTCGCATACAATACACTCACAGGAAGCCTGCTCCCTCTTCCGGGCAACACCGGTGCGCGAATCGCCAGAGCACTAGAGTCCGCGACGACCGGGACACTCCGGTCTCCTGGTGAACCACTCGGCGACCTGCCGGAACGAGACTCACTCCTTGAAATGGGCTTCCTTGTCGATGGGGATATTGACGAACTCATGGTCGTCAAGGAGATTTGGCGCAAGGGGCGACGCAAGAAGGGCGATGCCCTACTCACGATTCTGCCGACGCTGAGCTGCAATTTCAGTTGTCCATACTGCTTCGAGCGCCACATAAAGGGGTCTATGACCGAAGTGGTCCAAGACGCCTTGATCACGTTCACCAAGGTGCGCCTGCTGCCCCGAAGCAAGGAACTCTCGCTCGAGTGGTTTGGCGGCGAGCCGCTCGTGGGCATCTCCGTAATCGATTCGCTCACCACTCGCTTCCGCAGCCTTTGCGCCGAGAACGGCTTGCCCGCACCGACAGCGAGCATCACGACAAACGGCTACCTGCTATGTCCAGAAATGTGCGCGAGGCTCCTCAGTCTCGGCGTTTCCACGGCTCAGGTCACGCTCGATGGGCCGCCTGACATTCATGATCGCCGTCGGCCGCTCGCCGGGGGACTGCCCAGCTTCGACAGGATCCTCCGGAACATCAAGGAGGCGCCGGACGGCTTCTCCATTGCGGTTCGCGTCAATGTGGACGCCGGCAACAAGGACCATGTATTCACGCTGATCGAGCTGCTGCATGCACAGGGCATTATACCGCGAATGGCGGTATATGTCGCGAAGGTGGAGTCGTTCAGCGAGGAATGCAGGTCCTCAGACGGGATGTTCCTGTCTTCGGCGGAGTACGCGAGCTTCAAGAACGATCTTCACGCTCGATGCCGGTCCGCCGGCATCCCATGGAGTTCCGATGATACCCCGCGCCTTGTCGCCTACGGCTACTGCGTTGTGGACCAACCCAAGGGATTCGTCGTCCAACCCGATGGAGAGCTGCTGAAGTGCTGGGCGGAAGCTGGCAATAGAACAGGCAGACCGGTCGCTCACTTGCTGAACGCATCTAGTTGGGGTCGACTCGCTCTCTCGCCGCTTCAGAGCCGTGATCCCTTCGATGACGACGAGTGCTGCGGATGCTCCATGTTGCCGGCGTGCATGGGGGGATGCCCGAGAATCAGAGAGACTCTGCGTCACCAGGGCGTGAAGAGATGTCCGCCGTTGCGCTACGCTCTGCGTGAAGAAGTGTTGGCGCTCTATCTCCGGCAACAGGATGAAGCATCCGAACCGTCACCAGCACGACGGCTACAGACCATCTGACCACCCTATCGAGGGCAGTCCGAATGGGCGCCGTCCGTCATCTCACGGCAGAGTCCCTCTGATGACGGGGCGGCGGAGCGCACCGGATTCGCGGAGATGCTCGTCGACGCATCCCGAGAGTCGCTTGGACAGTGCTCGCGAACGTGAGGCTCCTCAGGAGGATGTTGAAAGGGGTCTTCGCGCTTACGACGGCACCGGCGACGCGGTCGAGGGCGACCAGGAATCCGAAGAAGGCCTCGCAGGAGAAGGCTCCTGCGAGGGAGTCGGGCTCCGCGGCCCGATGAGGGTCGCCCACCTGGTCAAGCGCGTCCAGCAGCTCGGCTACCGGACCCCGTCGACCCAGAGGAACCTCCTCCTGAGCCTGTACCGCGTCCTGCGCGACAAGAACGTCTTCCGGAAGGTCGGGGTGGGGACGTACGAGCTGACGTTGCCGCCGCGGACAAGGGGGAACGTCGGGAGGCCGAAGAGGCGCAGCAAGACCACCACGGAGAGGGGAAAGGCGAAGGCGTCGAAGAGGACTGCGCCCCAGACCCCGGGGCCCTCGAAGCGGACGAAACGGGCGAAGAGACTCGCGGCGAGGAACGCAGGCCCCTCGGTGGCGGCGGTGGACGCGAAGCCCGAGGACACGAAGCCGGAGAAGGCCGTCGAGGTGAAGGAGGGGTAGGGGAGGGGGGTATTCAGGCTGATGGCGGAGAGGGAGGGGGGGACGAGCACGAAGCGGGCCGACGGGTTGAGATCAAGGTCCCTAGCCCGGGGAGACCGGGCCCGAGATGGCGGGCCGGGTGAGAGCGGAATTGAGGAGCCGCTGGCCAATCCGAGAGTCCAGGAGGGCAGGACATGGCGGAACGCATCGACCGGGACGCGGCCCAGAAATGGTCTCGGGAGCGCATTCAGGAGGAGCTCGCAGACCTCCGTCGTCTCATCGAAGACCAAGAGCGCGTGTGTCGCGAGGATAGCGAACGGCTCGAGGAGGATGCCGCCGCTCACGGGATACGCCCAGACTACTCGCAGATCAACTTCATGCGGGAGGCGATCTATGACTGGGAGTCGGACATTACGTTCCTGAAGACCCTTCTTTGATGCTGGTCTCCCACCTCCTTCACGGACTACGACCGGAACGGCTTCGACGAATGGGACCAGGAGAGCCTCCGCGACGTGTTCACGGAGCTTGCGCGAGAGGGGGTCCACGTCGTACTCTCGAACTCGGCCAGCCCGCTCGTCCGGCGGCTCTACCGCGGGTTCAGGATCGAGCGCGTCTTCGCGAGGCGCGCGATCAACTCGCGGGCGGACCGGCGGCGGAGGGTGGCGGAGGTGATCGTGGGGCGAGAGAGTCGGAAGTAGCCCAATTGGCGAATGAGCTTCTACTAAGCAGACTGGAGTCCATCCGGTGTTCGCTCGTTGCAGCACACGCTGGTGGTGCCGGAATGAGCTCCGCGACCGTCGGACGGGAACGGGAGCACTTCGTGAGCGCCTTTCTCGGTGCGGTCCTCCCGAGCTCTTTTCGGGTGGGCACCGGCGACATCACCGACAGCTACCAAGCGAGGACTGGACAGGTCGATGCCGTCATCGAGTTTCCCTTCCTGCCGAGCATACCTCTTGCGAACGACGGACCCCGACTCTACCTCGCGGAGGGAGTTGCGTCCGTGCTTGAGGTAAAGTCGAGTGTCGAGAAGCAATGGGACGAAGTGATTTCGACCGCAACCAGGGTGAAGACCCTGAAGCGCAGAATCGAGAACTACTACTCGATTGGTGCAACGCCGACGGAGAGAATCCCCGTGCTTGCAGTCGGCTACTCAGGCTGGAACACCATCGAGACCGTGAGGGAGAAGGCCGCCTCCGGCCCCGTCGACCTGATCCTGGTGATCGACTCAGCCCTCTGCGCAACGCGCGATGCCCAATGGGCGAGAGGGCCGTCGAGCATGGTGCTCTTCCTCGAGTTCGTCCATCAGTCCATCAGTTCGCTGAAGGCGGCTGGAACGTCCCTGGTACCATATGTCCAATAGCTTGGTGTGAGCCCCCGATGATCCGCGCCCTAATGCAGAAGCTCGGCCTGGACCGCATCGGCGACCTGGTCGCCGATGAGGTGGGGCAGGTCCAGATCGACGTCCTACGCGAGGAGCGTGAGGTCGTCGCGAGGATGATCGCCAAGCTCGACGAGCGGATCGCCGGGCTCGGCGGAAAGCGGCGCGGTCGGTCGCCGAAGGCAAGCCACGCGGCCGCAACAGCGGCCCCCGCGACGAGGAAGCCCCGGCCGAAGAACGGCATCCCCCGGAAACCCGGCGAGTCCCTCAAGGACTTCGTCCTCCGCGCCTTCGAGAAGGCCAAGGGCCCCCTGAACCCGACCGACCTCGCCGCCCTCGTGAAGCGGCTCGGCTACCAGACCGCCGCGGACCCGAAGAACTTCCTCATTACGATCTACCACGTCCTCGCAGATACGAAGGTCTTCAGGAGGATGGGGAAGGGGGTCTTTGGGCTGAAGGTGGAACAGGCGGGGAGGACGAGGACGAAAAGAGCCGCCAGGCGGAGCGGCGGCGGGAAAACGACGCGAAGGGCGCGAAGCGGCAGGCGGAGAGGCGCGGGATGACCCGGAAGAGGAGCGAGAAGGGGAGAGCGAAGGCACGCGGCAAGAGATCGAAGGAGGCGATGAAGAAGGAGCGGACGGTCGCTGAGGCCGCGGAAGTTCCGGGGCCGGTTCATCCGATGAAGATGCCAAGCAGGCCTACGGTGGAGTGAGACGTGCCGACCCAGTTTTTCACTAGCGCCAGCGCGATTCGAGCGAAGTACGGCACCTGGGCGGGCAAGATCCTGGCCTCCGTTCACGATCTGGGGGAGGTAGACGACATATCGGGGGAGACCCCCGACGGAATCCGAGCGAGAGTCTCGGCCCTAGATCCCGGCGTGCCGGTATGTCTCGTCGGGGGCTATGACGTGATCCCTCCCTTCATGCGAGACAACCCGACGTTTGGACTGACCGGGGACCAGGATGGGGAGATTCCGACGGATGCGCCCTATGCCGCAAATCTGGGGAGGGTCACGCAAGAGTATTGTCCGGCGCGTGCGATTAGTCGCATCCCAGACGGCACCAAATCCGACGCACCTTCCTTCCTGAAGATCCTGTCATTCCAGCGCCGAGCGGCTCGGTCGCGGACACCGGATGGTTCATTTGAGATCGCAGCCGCCGAGTTCTCGGGCGCCGCGAGTTTCGTAAACGCTTCCATCCCCAACCCGTCCAAAGGGATGCCCCGACAATCACCCCCCGACTCTATCGACGACTACGACTTGCCCCAGCGAATCACGGGACGTGGGAGGATCCACATCCTGTTGCATGGATCGGATCGGTCACCCGACTGGGCGTACTTGTTCGGTCACGATGGCCAACCAGCAGGTTTCCCAAGAGCGATCTCGGCACGCATCCTGGATCTGTGCGACTTGCGGGGGTCCATCGTGACGTTCGGGTCCTGCTATGCCGCGATGCTCGACACGGGGGAATCTGAGGCCCAGGTTCGTTCTGAGGCCAACCAAGTTGCCCTCGCATGCCTGGGTCACGGCGCCAAGGCAGTGATCGGCGCGACACGTGCAAATTGGATTTCGATGACCAAGCCCTATAACGCGTTTGGACCGGGGTTGGTTTCTAGGGTCTGGCAGGAACTTGGAAATCACGTGGCTGCTGCCGAGGCCCTCCGCGCAGCGAAGGCGCACTTTCTACGTGACGGATTGGCGGGGCCTCGCCAAGATCGACCGTATCTCTTGAAGACGGCTCTTCAGTTCCAGTGCTATGGGCATCCCGATGCAACGCTTTGACAAATGGGCCGATAGGACGTATACTTCTCGTAGAGGAGAGATTCTATGGAGGAGAGGCAGCTGCTTGAGATTGCGGACCAGCATGTTCCTCTTCATCTAAGGGGCCACGGGAGGGTTGTTGCACCTGTGCCCCGGTTCCAGGTTGCGACGAAAGCTGGCCCTCCAGTCACTGTGACCGATGTGGCTGACGAGCTCGCCGAGGAACTCGGCGTGGAATCCCCAAAGCAGGATCCGAGGGACTCTGCGGATGTCGAATTCTATGAGCAAACGCCGCTTGGGCGCCGCGTGACGGTGGTTCAGATCCGGAAGGGCCAGGTGCAACGAATCCTGAAGCAGGGATAGTCGAGTCCCCCAGGCATCGGCGATCTCTCGATCCCTCATCGCTTGTGTAGAGCACGCCCGCCGCCTCACGAGGTTTCGCGCGGGTCCGTGACCAGTCGGTGGGGACGCATCTACCACCCGTACTATCGTGCGGAACCCTCTACTCCCCTTTGCCGTTGAACATCCTCCCCTGCGCCCTCTGGACCTGCGGGGTAGACATACGGTCGACGGCCTGGCGCCTCGCATCTCACCCCCTCCCCCTGAACGGAAACCTCCACATCCCGACGGCGCGCTTCTTCGCGACCTCGCCGCGGCGATCGTAGCCCGCCGTGGTTTCGACGCGGGCATGCCCGGCGAGGCGCTGGACGGTGACGACGTCGGCGCCGGCGGAGAGGAGCCCCGTGATGAACGTCCTCCTCGCGTCGTGCGGGGAGAATCGGCGGATCCCGGCCTCGAGGGCCCGCTTCCAGGTCCGCTTGAAGACGGCCTCGGGTGTCATCCGGCGGGGGACGAGCTTCCCGTTCTTGAGGACGGGGCCCAGGAGCGGTCCCTCCTCGCGGCCGCGGACGAGGAGCCACTCCTCGATCGCGGCGCAGGCCCCGTCGGGGAGCGGGACCAGCCGGGAGTAGTTCCCCTTTCCGCGACGGACTCGGAGGGCCCCCTCCTCGGAGGCATAGTCCGCGACGTCCAGGCCGACGGCCTCGGCGCGGCGGAGGCCTCCGCCGAAGATGACGGCGAAGAGCGCTGCGTCCCTCGCCCCGGCGGGGGAAGGGTCGTTGCAGCAGGTGTCGATCAGGGCGCGGAGCTCGCCATCGGCGAGGGCCCGCCCAGAGGGGAGGTCCTCGCCGCGGACGTCGCGGACGTCGACGGCGCGCTGGTACGTCTCTGCGTCGGTGTACCCGAGCCGCCAGCACTCCTTCAGGACGCCGCGCATCGCGGAGAGGATCTTCGAGGCGCTCCGCGGGGCGTACTTCTCGGCGAGCGCGGCGCGGACGGCCTGCGTGTGTTGGTAGCGCACCAGGTGCCAGGGCAGGAGGGCAGCGTCCGCGTTCACATCAGCGGCCTCGCCATCCCCGGCCTTCCTTCCACCCGTGAGCATGAAGGCGACCATGTTGAGGGCCTGGCGCATGGCGCGGCGCGAGCCGAGGGACAGGCTCGCGAGGTAGACGAGCGCGGGGTGGCGGTCCGCGGGGAAGGGCGCCTTCAGGTGCGGGACGAGCTCGCGGAAGCCGGTCCCGTCCTCCGCGGCGGACTCCGTCAGCGACGCGCGGGGCGGGGGCGCGTTCTCGGCCGGGATTTCTCCCCGGTCGTTCGGGACCAGGTCGCGGTTCTCCGGCATGGCGTCCTCGAGGCAGTGGCAACGCCACTCTCATGGGCGGCAGCGCCGCCTACATGAGATGGTACCAGCCGGCCGGCCCATCCGGAAGTCGCCAAACACCGGCTGGGCCGACCGACCGAGGCAGCGCCTCCCATTCTGGGGCAGCGTCGCTGCCGACCCGGATCTATCGACCGACCGGCCTCGGAAGCGTTCGGACCGGTCTACAGAAGGGCAAGTTCACCCCTCGGGGCCAGGGTTCTGAGGGGGAAGTTCGCCTTCCGTGAACGGCCCCGAAGGGGCCGTCGGACCGGGCGGCGCTGCCGCCCTGGCCGGTGGATTGCGGGGCGAGGGCCCGCCGCGGCCTCTCTCGGAGGGCGGGACGGATAGGTTCTGAGAATCCCCCTTCTCGGAACCTATCCCTCACGCGCAAAGCCCGCTTCTCAACCCGGTTTCCGCCCCGGGCTTGCATCCCGGGAACTCACGCGGAACGTCCGATAACCACGCGGCGCGCCGACCCGACCGTTTTCGGACGGCGCCGGTCGGGTCCTCGACCGCCCTTCCCGCCCCGAGGCGGGTCTGGGGCGCCGCACTGGTCAGGCTCGGCCGCAGTAGTCCCAGCGGACCCCGAACGGCATCTCGGACTCGCGCTCGACGCGGGTCAGCGGCCCGAAGCGCTTCTCGATGTACCAGTCGAGGTAGTCCTCCGCGATCACCTTCCCGAGCCCCGCCTCGGAGTCGTCGCCGACCGGAAGGCCCTGCGAGCCGGCGATCATGCCGGAGACGTTGCGGGCCTTCTCGCCGCGGAGCGCCTCGGCCTGCTCGGGCGTGCACTCGACGACGAGGACCTCGACGGCGCCGGGCGCCTCGTACTTCGCCGTCCAGGCCTCGCAGCGCTCGCGGAGGTCCTGCGTCATCGCCGCGAGGAAGGCGTGGACGACGTCGCCCCGCGCCTCGATCCGCTGCTTCGCGTACACCAGTCGGAGGAGGTCGAGCTCGAGCGCGTGCCTCTTGCCGCCCTTCAGGTCGAGGTGGCTCTTCGCCATCCCGAGGACGACCTCCATCGCTCACTCCTCCACTCACGCGGCGGCGCCCTCTCACTCGCGAATCGGCCTTCCGTGGGCTTCACGGATCGGTGACTTTGCCCTCTGGACCCAGGGTCCGGAGGCCATCGGAAGCGTCGGTCGAGTGGCGGGCCGTCGGCGCGTGCTTTCCCTTCATGCGCAAAGCCTCGCTGTGCTGTTTGGACTATCGCTTCGTTCTCGTCGCGCGCCTCCTCTTCCTGCCCGCCTTCTTCTGCGTCTCAAGGAGCCTCTGGACGATGGCCTCCGCCGCCCTCCTTTCCGATGGCGTGATCTTCAGGGCCCGCGCCGTCTCCTCGGTCGTTGCAGGGCGGAAGCTGATCGGGATCCGAATGCGATGTGGCACAGTAGCGAAACCTCCACGATGGGGCCATGCGGCGTCGCTTGAGGTCGGTCGAGGGGAAGTTGGAGACCCCACCCTCCTCCCGCACCGTCGTTTGTCGTCGCCGCCTACCTCCCGACCTTCGCCAGCGCCCTGTCTGCTTCCTCCGGGCTCGCCTCTTCGAGCAGGGCCTTCTCGGGGCGGAGAACGAGCGAGACCTTGAGCGCGTCAAGGAGCTTCCGCAGCATCGCCATCGAGAGGTCGGCCTGACCCGCCAGGACCCGACTCAAGTACCCCTGGTCGAAGCCGACCTCCTTGCAGAACTCGTATCGCGACTTGTAGCGCTCCTCGATCACGTCGGCGAGGAAGTCCCGATAGTCGGGCGTCGCCACCTTCCCCTGCGCGATGCCGAGCCTCGACTCCAGGTCATCGCAGATCCGGTAGACGACGGAGGAGTCCGCGAGGCCCGCGCGGTCGAACTCGACGGTCCACCACGAGGCAAACTTCGACCACTCGGGGCGGGTGTGGTACTTCCGCCGCACCGCCGCGAGGAACTTCAGCTCCGCGGCGGAGAGCCCCGTCAGGTCGATCGGACGGCCCGTGATGGTGTGATAGGCTTCGCGTTCGGCGGTCTTCATGTCCGCTATCCCTCCAGGAAGCCCTCCTCGGGCCTCCGCTCCACGTACTCGACGATCCCCGCGACCGAGAGGAAGATGCACTCCTGGTCAAAGGAGTTCGCGACCTTTCGCAGAATCCCACGAAGCGTCGTTACGTGCTCCTCTGGAACGGCCACGTGGTACTTCCTGCTCTCGTCCTGGATGACCTTCCCCGTCTGCCCCTGGACCCACTCGCCGGGCATCAGCTCGACCTCTCGGAAGGCGAAGATCTTGCGCGGTCCGGAAGACCCTCCGAAGGACGCCCGAAGGGCCTGGCGCAGGTCCCGCCAGAGGAGGCGACTGTGGAGCTTCCGGTCGGAGTTCCGACGGATGGGGACGAGGAAGTAGCAATCGACAAGGCGAGGTTCCCCCTTCCCTGCCCGTTCGCCGACCCCGCGACGCACGTCCAAGACACCCTCCCGTTCAGGCTCCAACCGAGAGTCTACGCCATACATGATGTATCGTCAAGTACGCGCCCCGCCTTCACGCCGTGACCTCGACCTTGATCCGGTCCGGGTCCTCGAAGAAGACCGCGTAGTTGCCAGGTCCCCCCGTGTGGGGATGCCGGTCCTCGTAGAGGACCTCGACGCCCCGACGTCGGAGCTCCGCCGCGAGCTCGTCCACCTCCTCGCGGGACCCGGCGTGGAACGCAAGGTGGTTCAGGCCGACGCGGCACCGGTGGTAGCCGGGCTCACGGAACCGCTTCTCGATTTGGACGAAGACGATGTAGGTGGCAGCGCAACGCTCGTCGCCGGGCTCGGGCGCTATCCGCTCGAGGCGCCACCCCCAGAACGCCTTCGACCGGACCAGGTCGGAGATGTAGACCTCGACGTGGTGCAGCGCGCCGCGGTCAGGCGAACTGGTCCGTCGTCATCGGACCTTCACCTCGAACTCTCGGGTCCACCCTGCTCGTTCAGGACGAGGACCTCGCCCCCGGTCGAGGCCTGGCGTCTTCTATCCGCTGAGCCTCTGCTTCCTGGGTAGGCTCTCACCTTCGTCCTTGCCTCGTTCCTTTCCCTCAAGGCCGTCGGGGTCCACCGGGTCGCTGGTGGTGGGGATATGCCGGATTAGGATGGGATCTGGTAGAGATGACTGAGATCCCATCCTAACCCGGTCCACCCGACCGAGACAAAGTCTCTCTAAGGCCCCTCGCGGGGTCAAAATGCGAAGTCCGTCCTTATCCGGTTGGCTTACGAGTCCCCGTCGACCTCGCTGAATGGCGTGAACCGGCCGGGGCCGGGTGCAGAAGCACCCCTCGGCAGGGCTCCCGGCCGGTTGTTGCCCGCCCGGGCCGCGATCGGGGCGAAGTTTCCCCCACCCCTCCCGCGGTCTCGGGCCCCCATTCGAGTCTCCGGTGCGCTGCGCGTGGCCACTCGCGCGTTGCGCGTCATTCGCGCGCCTCCCCGAGCTGCTGGGGCGTCGGTCTCCTCCTCGCCGCCAGCTCCTTCCTGATCCAGTGGAGCGTCTCGTGCACGTCCGTCACCTTCATCATCCGACCCGACCTGGCCTGCTTCCTGAGCGTGTAGGCGAGCCGCCGCCCAATCGCGAACGGCTCGGACTTCACCACTTCGAGGAAGACCCCTCCGAGCCCGTCGGGGACGACACTCGACGCGAGCCCCGCAAGACGCAGGGCCTTCTGCTGCTCCTCCCCCAGCTTGATGCCTTCGGCCACGAAGCGGATCCGCGCCTCCTTCGGGACCAGCCCCGAGAGCATCTTCGCCCGCCTCGTCGACTGCGAGACGATCCCCAGCCTCCACCAGAGGAGTCCGCCGGGGTTGTAGACCTGACCGACCTGGTGGAGGTGGACGACCTCGTGGAGCTGGCGCGTCAGGTGGTCAATCGTCTGGTGCGGGACGACGTCGCGACACTGGTCGTAGTTCCAGCCGAGCTTCTTGAGCTCCACGCGGAGGTCCGCTCGCTCCTCGATGAGGAAGAGGGCCTGAACCGGCCCCTCCGCCTTCCCCTGCTCGATCTCGGGGAGGCGGTTGAGCCAGGCGGTCCCCCGCTTCGTCACCGCCCAGACCTTGTGGCCCGCCTCGTCCTCGTGCGAGGCGATGTAGCCGCGCTTCGCGAGCCCGACGATCCCTCTGTACACCGTGCGCCACTCGACATGAGCCGCCAGCGCGACGTCGCACGTCCGCCCCGCCTGGATGGCGATCCGCGCGAGGAGGACCTGGCGCGGAGTCGTCATGTACGGGTCGCGCAGGGCGCGGCGCTGGCGGCGGCGCTTCCCCGTGCGGGGGTCGATGTCGGGGGCGACGCCCAGGTGGCGGGCGATCTGCCAGGCGATCGCCTGCTCGTCGGCACCCGCGAGCGCCATCTCCCTCGCGAAGGCCTCGACGCGGGCTCGCCCCTCGGGCGTCAGGGCCGCGAGGGCCTTTTCGATACGGCCGGGGAGCCCCCGTTGAACCGCGGGCGTGATCAAGGGGGGCGCCGCGGCCCTGCGCCGCTCCTTCCTCGACACCTTCGGGAGCTTCTCGCCTGGGGTCGCGCGAGCGATGTGCCAGGCGAGGAGGTCCCGAGGCGCGCCCTGCTTCGCAAGGGCCTCGACGAGGGCGCGGACCGAGTCGCGGTCGTCGGCGGGGACCTTCCTGAGCGCCGCCTCGATGTCGGGGGGCAGAGCCTCCTTGTGCTGGGGGGCAGGCGCCCCCGTCTTCGGGTGTAGCGCGGGGACGACCCGCATCGCGGGAGGCGTGGGCGCAGTTCGCCCCGTCCGCGGATCCGCCCCGTCGCTCAGGCGACCGGCCGACGATCCCCGTGCCTGCGCTGCCCCGCTGACCGCAGGCCAGTCCATGCCTGCCGCGGGCGTGCTCCCCTTGTACCGAACCTCCGTCACGATGGAGTCTCCTCGCGCTCCATCGCCTCGGAAGACCTGGCGAAGTCCCCCGAGGCGGGTCGACAGTACACTATACGGGCGTATAGGCACAATAGCATTCCGTCCGAGTGCTTGAAGTGTGAAGGTCCCCATCGCGAAGGCTGCGTGACGTCACGCGCGCGGGCGCCCCGGCCGTGCGCCGCGACTTGGTGCTTCGCGAGGGATGGATCGAGGCTCCGACGGACGAGGTGGTGGACGCTCGCGAGCAGGGGCGAGAACCGAGGACGGCGAACTCGTCGACGGCCGCGGCGCCGACCGACGTCGGCAGGCAGGACCTCGCTCTCGAAGAGAGCGCGGGAGAGGACCAGCTCGGAGGATAGAGTGCGTCCCCGCAGGGGCTCCGCCCCGCCGAGGGGAGACTCCACTCCCCTACCGCGCGTCCAGGCTGCCGCCGTCGCCCTCCGGCAGAGCGATGACGAGATCCTCCCCGCGCGAATCGAGAACGACCCTCCGCTCCTCAACACGACCGTCCCTGATGGCATCCCGGCACTCTCCTTTCTACTCGCTCACTCGCCCAACGGCTGGGAATTCAGCGCGTTTTCACGTGCCGAAGTCCCGGCATCCGGCAACCTCGTGACGTCTTCATTCGCGCGCAACCGATTCCACGCCGGACACTTGCATTCACGCGGATCCCAGGGCGATTGGAATCGGGAGCTCGCGCATTCCCTCGCCCGCGTGCGAGTACCGACGAGTCTCTCCGATTCATGACGCGCTCATTCATCTCGGAGCGGGGGTTCGGCTCATCCGTCCTTCACCCGATCGGGGTCGAACTCGGGATGGACCTCTCCCCCACCTGCTCGAGCGCCCCCAGTCCCCTACCGGTTCAACGAACCAGGCGGAGCTACGGGCAGACCCCGAGCGTCACGATCGACGGATGGGTCGTCCCGCGCGGACTCATGAGAAGGACCCTTCTCATGAATTCGGCCCCCCACCTCAACGCGGTCCGCCCAGCGGAGCTTCGGCGAAGTCAGGCGACACTATCCCCGCGGGACGCTCGGGAGGGAAAAACGGCGGGAAGAAAGACTTGACGTCCCCAGCATCGCTGGGGAAGATGTGGTCGGCCTTGTGGACCACAAGTCTTCCTGACGGCCGCGACGTTAGCAGCGTCGCGGCCGCGGCCGTTTCTAGGGCCCCTCGCGGGTCCGTCGTTCCCGCGGAGGCCTATCCCCCACTACTCGTTCAGCGTCGCTCAGACCCTCCTACCAGACCTCGTGATTCCCCCGCGCCCCATCGGCGCTGTCGAAGTCTTCAGTCCCCCACCTCGGCTGGCCCCCCTTTCCGGGCAGATCATCCTCGGGACGATTTCGGGTGGAACGGAGGAGAGAAATGCTTGACTCCCCAGGGGTCCCCGGGGAAGATGTGGCCAGTACACGGGGCCACCAAGCCTTCGAATCGCGGCCTGCGGCGCTACCAACGCTGCGGGCCGTTTCCGTTCCTGGACCTCAACGCGGGTCCGTCACCCGCACGGGCCCCTGCCCCATCAGCGCTTCCGCGCGGTCGATGCCCTCCGATTGGACCTCGGTTCAGACTCTCCCTGTCCGTAGCGCTTCAGATGCTCCGAGACCGCCCAGCGAAAGACGCTGGCGATGCTCATGTGGCGCTCGAGTGCGAACACGCGAACGGCCTGGTGGAGGCTGGCGGGAAGGCGCACGTTCAGCGCGTGCTCGGTGACCTTCGTCTGGGTGGGCACCATCGCGGACCCTCGTTGACCGTTGGTGCCGTAATGGTACCGGTCCGGGGAGCCGCGTCAAGGAATCGTAAAGTACGAATTATCCGGAATGGAGTGAGCTGACGGGGATGGGTGGACCCGAGACCTTCGTCTCACGCGAGACTTGGGCAACCCGGCCTCGTGCCGCGACGATGGAGTGACGCAACGGGAGAGTGCGGACGAGGGGAGGTCGTGGCCAGGGAACGAAGGCCACCGGCGTGACCTCTGCCGATATCGCCCCAGACAGGGTACTTAGGAGAGACAATGCTCGATTAACTGTTCGTGGACAGATTAAACCGCTGTCGAACTGCTGCCACCTCTCTCACCCATCACCGGGGTGAGCGGGCTCGATCTACCAGCCACCCTCTGGAGGATGGTGCGACATGAACTCTACGGCGCTGCGCACCCTCATGATGAATGCACTCTCAGCGGAACCGGCGGGTGGCTGTACGAGGGCCTCTTGGGCGGCGGCAAGTGACTGAAGGTACGACCACGCGGCCCTCCTTTCCGCATCCGGAAGCCCTGGAAAGTCGTTGTAGCACACGTATGACCAAAGCGAACTCTCAACAGGGGTGACTAGCCCTTGCGGACCACAGTCGCATGCGATTTCATAGAGGCTGCTGACACAGTCAAGAGCCGCACATCGCACACCAATCGGAAGCACTTCGTTACACAGTACACTCAGTGCGGCTGAGAATACGCGTGCAGACAACAACCGACGTAGCCGTCTCAGTACCTCCCGCGACAGCCATGTTCTATCCGAATCACGCTCAACTCCCCATACCGACAGCGGTGGATCCACGGAAATGGAAGCGCCCCCCAGGCCCGATGGGAGCGGAATCTGCACTTCCTCAAGAGACCCCGACGATAAGTCTGAGTCAAGAATAGCGAGTAGTGAGACTAGGCCATGCTCGCCGTTCGTGGCAAGTCGATCCAGCAGCCTCAGTCGATCAATCGGAGCCCTGCTCTTGTCTCCAATGGCGCGGAGGATCGCATCGTCACGATCGGGGTTTGCGTCAGCCTTCGGCACGACCATAGCTGCTGCCGCTGCCACGTCACCCCAACGTAGCAGCGCCTGCAATTCGCTGTCGGCCGAGGCTTGTACAGTAGTGTCTCGAAACCCCTCGAGAACGCCAGCACTTCCGCCGTCCCTACCCCCTTGTAGACTCCGGAGGATTCCCCCAGCCTCAAGGAGATCCGTATCCGTCAAGTGCCACTGTGGATCCTTGGAGACTACACGGAGGCCGGGAATTCGTCGCATCGTCGCATCCCACGCAAGGCTTGCATAGCATGCTTCGACGTGCCAGCGCATGATGCGCAATGCCTGAATTCGGCACTCGACTGGCAGTGTGGAATCCTGGGCCCACTCCTTCGCAGCATTCCAGATTTCGGGCGACACGAACAGCGAGAGCCGATACTGTACTTCTAGCATGAGATAGGATGGACGTACCGCCGGGACGACGCCGGTCAGTTTCAGACCCCCGGGATGGTCAGGGTCTGGAACGCCTTCGCGGCATTCACCGACGCCGGGGATCCTAAGGGAAAGCAGCTTCGCAGGATCTTGAGTCCGCGCAACGCGTGCCACCTCAAGTAGCAAGTCGATGTGGGGTGTCGCAGTGCGGAGCTGTTCGTCTAGGGGTGAGAGCTCGTCACACGACTCTGGGCGCCATCCCAATGTGATTCTCTCGAGGAACAGACGTAGCTCCCTGTCACTTTCGGGGGCTTCACCAAGGGCCACACTCGATCCGAGAGCGAGCATAAGAAAGGCGAGGAGACACGGTGCCGCGAGTGTCATGTCCAGCAGCCGTGGCTCGTGCATCATCGGTCGCTGACATCTCATGGGGTCACCTCGACATCCACGATGTCAACGTCGCCGGTAGAGTCCTCCAGTGCGACCCTCGTCGTCGCCCCGGGAGTCACTCCCTGTACGAACACCCCAGTCCCGTCACGGCCAGTAATGGCCACAGTCGGATCTAGCGGGAGAAATGAGCGACCAGTTCTGCCGCCAAACACTTGGAGCGTGACATAAACCTTTGCTCCTGCGGCCACAGTCACGGTGCGCGGCGATATCTCCGGGTACAAGAAATCAATGACCAAGACCGGGTTAAGAGACCCGTTCTTGTTCGTAGGATGAGGCGCCACCGCAGCTTGGAGCGCAGCAAATAGGGTCCCGACTTTTGTCAGCTCGGCTGTCCGAAACGCGATGACGTCGACTTGGCGCAGCGGTTCAAAGAACGCCAGATCATCTTCGAAATCGGGATTGAATGGATTCGATTCGAGGTATGTTCGACCCTGGCCCCAGTGGGAGGTATACGGAGGCTCCTCCAGGAGACCCTCATGCAGTCGCACGTCTTCGTAGATTTGCGTCAGGGTAAACTCGCCTGCATCACCCTGAGCGTTAAAGAATGGATGCGTACCCGATGTGAGGGCCGGATTGAGTTCTGCGGTGCCAGTATACCGCGTGATGAGAGGGTTTTGTATGTACACGTAGCCGGCATTGGGGCCGGTCACGACTGGGGCAGCCCTGACAGAGATCGGGTCAGGCTCGAAGGAGGCTGTGCTCTGTCCGAGGTGGTTCGCAAGACGAGGGAAGAGAGGGAGCGTCGAGGCGATTGCGCGAGGGGGCACCATCTCATCCGTCCATCTTGATCCGCGTCCAGCGACTCTCACGTTTGCGGATAGCTCTGGCGTACGAGAGGAGCCAACTTGGATCGACACAAACCCTGCGCCAGAATCGACGATCGTCCCGCGCCAAGTATTTGGGCCCTCATTGCGTTCGGGATGAAGCACAGTGTTCTGTCCCTGGAATCGCCAGTTCAAGTAATGCACGTCGGCTGCATGAGAGTCAAAGTCGAGTGGACGGACTTCAACGCCGAAAGCACCATGCTCTGCACGGGTCAGCGAGCCGGGGAATGCTCGGAGAGTGAATCTCACAACCGTCAGATCCGCAATTCCACTAACCCCCTCCGGACATCCAGGCACGGAGTAGGTAGCGCCAATCTCCGTTCCGAGATGCGAATCGCTCTCGGTCGCCGCAGAAACTCCAATGATCGCCATTCCTCCTTGTGTGACTACGGTAGCAGGGAGATCAGTCAACCTGCCCGTGGACGCAGAGGTGTGAGACACGATGAGTTGTGCCCCAGTTACTGGTTTCTGATCGCACTGCGCCTCGATGACGATGCTCTGAGCATCCACGCCACCTCCCGCAGCTTCCCCTTGCGCAATCCACATCGCAACAGGTGCCTCGATAGTGATGCTGTCGACTTCCGCCACAACGATCTCCGCCACCTTTAACTTTCCAGATGAATCAACGGCACGTACTATGCCGCAGCCAGTTATCCCAGTCGTGGCGTAGAAGATCCCATTCTCGCGATCGATTACACCGAGTCGTTGTGCGGCCGGATCTAGAGACCAGCGCGTCGATGTCTCCTTTGGCGGATGGGTGGTGCAGGCATAGAGATCAAAGTCTGCAACTCCACCAGGACACACGACCTCTCTGGCTGGAACAATGTCCTCCGTGCCGGCAGGAATGACTGTGACCCCCGTGGAGCCCTTCCGACCTTTGTACTTCGCGCGAATGGTTCCAGAAGCAACTGTAGAGCGAGCGTTGGCTAGGAAGAGTCCCGGGATATCGATGTTCCCGAGAGAGCGAGGAATTACGGACCAGGCGGCCACGCCGGTCACATCTTCGTCGCGAGCGCCTGCAACACACGTGACCGCTCTGAACCGCTGTACTTGGCCAGCACAGACCGGAGTCCGCCCGCGTGTCCGCAGGCGGTCTCCGGATGCGTCGACGGGGAAGACCTTCAGCTTGCGAGCATCGGCGACTTGGAGCAGACAAGAGTCATGGTCCCATTCGACGCGCTTCGCGAGACAGAAGTACCAGAGGTGAACTTGGTAATACCCCCTACCGACCGGGACAAGTGTCTTCTGGTCATCAAGGCCGTCCCACAAGTCATAGTAGACCCTATTGGCAGGTCTTACTTCGAAAACGAGGCGACGACGGCCTGCAGTACCCCCGGGCGAAACGATTTCGAGAAGAAAGAGACCAAATCCGGGTGGTTGCATACCAACAGCTGTCTCGATCAGCGACTCGTCCCCAGGGTCAGGAGGGAGGCACAATGGTGGAGCATCCAGAATCTTGGCAGTCGGTGTGCACTTCTCAGGAATCAAGTTGCTGTTGGCGAATCCGATGCCGACGAGAACTCGGGCGAGCTCCGCAAGTGCCTCAACCACCCGGGGTGGCAGAGCTGTCTTGAGGACCTCTTCGAGGCGAATGGCGTGTGGGGCGAACGGACCGATGCGCCCCTGTAGAATGGCGAGATGTGCCCGTACCGCGTCCCGTGCGCCTAGGAGCAGTGTGTCCTGAATCTGTTGTGTGGAGACCCCGAATCGACCACCCGCCTCGCGGAGATCCCGCGTGACGTGTGAGAGATGTTCATAGTAGGAGCCCAGATCCGGCAGTGCTAGCAGGTCCCCAAGCAACGTGTGCTCCAGATCAACACGCTGTCCAAGAAGTCGTGCATCAATCCTATCCCACACAGCCCACTCGCGTTGTTCGGGCGTACGTTCATGCAGGAGCTCGCGACGGATTGCGTCTGATGCATCGAAAATGCCACGTGCAATGGGCATGATGATGTCGAAGCGGTCCTCTTCGGGAACATCTGCCGCACGTCCCATGAGTTGGACTAGGAGCCGCGTCGACTCCACATAGGCGAGAGTTGCACCCAGCAAGTCTCCTGCAGCTTCGGCGGCCAGTCCGGTTTGGAACGCGGTGCGGGCACGAACGACCGACCCGTCGCCGGCGCCAAATGTTCGCGTTAGCGCAGCCAGCTCCGCCTCGGCAATTGTCTTCGCCTGGAGCATGACGCGACGCTGAAGATCGGCAGTGCCCGCTCCTGCTCGTTCGGAATCGCGCAACATCCGAGCCGCTTGGGCGAGCTTCTGAAGAGCCTGTTCGAGGCGACCCGATGTCAGCGCTACTGTGAAGCCGGCCTGTCCGCTGAGGAACTCGGCCGCGCTGGTCAGCTGGCGCCGCGCACCAGTGGGCAGGCTCGAGTCCTGGGCAAGGGCGGAGGCTTCCCCAGCTACCGCCAAGGCGTCTGCTTGGATGGAGAGCACGCGAAGGGGAAGCGAATTGCTCGGCGTACCGGAGACGACTGCGCGCACGAGAACATCGGCCGCAGGCGCGTCTGGCGGAATTCGGAACGTCGCCGAGGTCCCATCCCCGGACACGCTCGATGGCTGCACCGTAACGGTGGCAGTCCCGTAGTCCAACTCGAACTCCGTGGCGCCAACCGAGCCGAGCTGGCTTCCAACGACTTGAATTGCCGTTCCGGGAATGGCGGATGATGGCGACAAGGATGAAAGCCGCGGCCCCGCCGCAGCAGTCGGTTGCACCGTGTACCCGAGCTCCGTCCGCACGACAACACGGCCAAGTGAATCGGTGAGGACGAACGTCCAGCGGACCTGGGTTTCCGTTGCGAAGGTCCCCGGAGGGACCGTGTAGGTGGCAGAACCGAACTGCGCAAGCCTAGCGGGCTCCGGGGGAACATCGTCTACCCGCTCCTGGAACTCGTTCACGCCCATCTCTACGACGGGCGTTCCCGGAACCACAACCCCGAATATGTCCGTGATGAAGTGATTCACGGAACCGAAGTCGACTCTATCGAGGCGGGCAATCACCCCCAGTTGCTCGGCGGCCCCTTCCACCATGTGTCCGTCGATAACCTCAGGGCCGAGCCTCAGGCGAATGTCCGCTAGGGTCCTGACTCCGTGGTCCCCCGACACGATTGTCCCGTCGGTGCGCTCAACCGCGACACGAAGGACGTAATCCCCTGGGATGATCTCGCCTGGCAGGAACAGGGAGGCACTTCCGACAAGGGATCCGTTCATGGCCGAGAGAACTGCAATCGGCAGGCTCTCGACTACGAGCACGTTCCCTGCGCCGTCAAGAAGCGACCACGACAGAGACTGGACATTCACCAGCACCATATTGCTCACGCTGAAGGTCACCGGATTGGAGGCACCCGCGCGCCAATCCGTCGTGAAGAGGATCGTGAGCGCGGCCGCGGGTGCTGGTTGCACGGTAAAGTCGAGCTGGTCGGAGGCCACAGCACTCCCGTCGACCATGAGAGAGAGCGACACCTGTCCCACCGTCAGCACCGGGACAAGATCGCCCGAAATGGTGAACAAGAGGGCCCCGAGGAACGACCCGTCCGGCTGAGCCTGCAGGACCGTTGAATCGAGGATCACGGGGCCGATTACGTGCGTACCCCCGAGGAAGATGTCCTTCTGCAGGGTCACTCCGGCGAGTGACGCAAGACCATTTACCCTGAATTCGGCGGTAACGAACTGGCCGGCCGTCAGAGGTACCGGTTCGGGCGTGATGAAGGCCACGGTCGCGCCTACGGGGACGCTCACGGCGAAGGCAACCGAGCCGAAGGCGCTTTGGCCGGCGACCTGGGCGATCACCGCGAACGTGTTGACTCGTCCGGCGGCCTCAGCGGTGATCGTCCAGCCAACTACCGCCTCCATTCGGTTCGGCGCCACCTCGACCAGCGGCACGGTCCCTGATCCGCCAAGTAGTGGCACCCCGTCCGCCATGATCGAGTACGTGGCCAAGGTCTTCGTTGAATCTGGCGTCTCGACGACGACAAGGAACTCCGCGAGGCTGCCAACCTCATGGGCCTGCTGCGAGACGATCGAGATGGCCACCGACAACCCCGTGACAGGTGCCGCGACGACCTCAGTGGCGAAGACCGTCGTCGCCTGCGTGGATGTCGGGACGCCCAGCAAGTCCAGAGTCTGCGCGTCGACAACCACCTTGAGCGAAGCAGGGCCCGTGTATGTCGTGGGTCCGGTCGCGAGAACCGTCGCCTCCGACTGCCCCAATCCGTTGGGGATGAACTGACCAGCTAAGAGCGAGCCACTCTGAAGGACTAGGCTTGACGAGGATTCGAGGGCCCAAGCACCCCCGAGAATGGTCACCTGATCCGTGTTCGTCGTGACGTGGAACGAGTACTCCGCACCTTGGGCGATTGACGCGGGCCCCGAAATGGAGACTCCGAAAACGAGCGTAGTGACCGGGTCCGAGACGAAGGTGGTGACCTGACCATTGGGTTCGTTGACGGTCGCCTCCGCGACGAGGGTCACCGACCCTGGAGAGAGAGCCTCAGTTGAGTAGGTCACCTCGAACGGATCGCCACTGCCGTCACGCGGAGCGTCGTTCCCGCGGCGCCGCGCACTACGGGAGTGACCGCGGGACCCTTGGACCTTCAGGCCAAGATTCCCCCCACGGTTCCGCATCTGCGCCTGGAGGTCCTGCGAGAGCTGGACTCCTATCATCTTGTCGTCGCCCTGACCGATCACAGGTGGGACGACCAGCCGGACCCGATCCCTGCCGGGATTGTCCCTATCGGCAGAAAGGGGTCCGAGCCCGAAGAGGAGGAGGAAGGAGACTCCGAGGAAGGCGAGCAACCGGATTCGGAGGCGAGCTTCCACGTCCCATCTCCATCCGTCCGAGGTGGCCGAGGACTGGACCCTCGAACGTGCCGCCGAGGGTACGCGGGGCTTCTCCCCGGGGTCAACAGGAATTCTGTGCGGTCTCCCGGATTTCTCGCTTGCTCACTCCTTGTCCCTGAGCAAGCTCGCAAGAACCGACTGGCCGGTCTGATGTTGCGGGGTGAGCGCACGCACGTGCGTCCACTATCCGGGTGCCGTCTTTTTTCGTGGTCCTCCGTGAAAAGTGCTTGACCTCGCAGATACGCACGACAGCCTCGGACGCGGATCCGGCCCGGAGCGACGTTCTCGCCGTCGTCTTCAACCCCGACAAACGCCCCTGCTGGGCGACGATTATCGGCGTCCCGCGGTGAACGGAGAAGATCGAGGCCTGGCTCCGCAAAAGGGCCTACGATCTCGCGCGGACGTAATCGCAGGGCGCCTGCCTCGTGTTCAACCCCGGAAAGATCCGCGAGGAGCTGGCGAGGTAGGGTCCACTCCCCTGCCCCACCAAAGACCCTTTGCCGATTGCAGCGTCCAAGGGGAGCGCGGTCTGCTCTTCGGGTCGGGTGCCGAGCTCGAAGGTCGCCTGCGCGACGAATTCCGCCGTCGTCCAGCGCTCGGCGCGGGCGACGTCCGCGACCATGTCCTTGGCATCGGGCACGGGGCCGTCCACTCCCCCACCGGGCGGGCGGCCTACTGCTCGTTCGGTGGGTGCGCCGGCAGCGTGGCGCCCTTCCCGACGGAAATCCGGGCCTTGGCGATCGCGATGGATCGTGCCTCATCGAGTTCGAGCGCATGCTGCCGCAGGTACTCTCTCACGAGGTTCTCGACGACCGACGAGGCGCTCTTGCGGGACCACCACGCCACAAGCTCGAGGTCCGAGCAGAGGTTGGCGTCAACGGAGTAGCTGCGCTTCTTCTTCGGCCGCGCCGGACCTTCCGGTGTGACCGTGTGACCGGGTTCCGGTGCGACCGCACTCCCCTGCTCAGCGACCTCCGTGTCTGTCGCAATCGAGCGTGCGTCCGCGACGGCCTCCGCCGGCCTCGACTCGGGCCCGCTATGCTGCGTCGGGATTGGGCTGGTCTGCGGGGTGGACGAGGCTCCCTGACTCGTCGGACTGGCCCCTCCCAGAATCCGCGTCAGCGAGAATCGCTTGGCCGGCGCATTCATCTCTCTCCCCTTCCAGCCTGTGGGTCAGCTCCTTCATCACCCCCCGGTAGGCGTCCGCAACGATCTGTGCCGAGCGGTCCTTCCCGAGGAAGATGTCGTACTCCCAGATGGGCAACTTCGCGTAGAGGGCCTCTTCGAGCTTGATGCTCTGGGGAATCGTAGTCGAGACCACGATCCGCCCGTACTTCGCTTCCACGTCTCCGACGATGTCTCTCTCGAAGGTGGTCTGGCGCTTTGCGTCCTTGCGGTACTGGTTCAGCACGATGCCCAGAATGCGGAGGTCCGGGTTGAGGCCCTCCTCTCTCGTCGCCTGGATGGTCTCGGCGACATGCTCGAGTCCGTGGATGCTGAACTGACGCAGCGTACATGGCACGACTACCGAATCCGCGGCGACCAGCGCATTCGCGCTGAATCCGCCAAGGGAGGGCGGGCAATCGACGACCGTGACGTCCCACCTGCCGTCCCCCGTCCGCAGCGCCTTTCGCAACCGGGTCAGACCCGCGAGTCCGTTCGTCGTGGCTTCCAGGGCCTGCAGTCGTTCGTCCGCGGTGATCACCGAGAAACGGCACCGGCCGCTGGGGGCCACGCGCTCGACTTCGCGGGCTTCAATCGAATCCGCGAATTGCCTCGTGAATATCTCGGACGCGAGACAGCCGTCGACCTCGAACAAGGACGAGAGGTTTCCCTGAGGATCGAGGTCGATCACCAGAACTCGCCGCCCCACCGCGCTGAGATACCACGCCAGGTGGAAAGCGATTGAGGTCTTGCCCACCCCACCCTTCTGATTGAAGACCGCGACAGTCCGCATGCGCACTCCCGGCGAGGCGTTCGATTGGCCACACGAACTATCGACCGCAGGACGGTCTCGACTTGAGGGGTTCGGGTATGACGGTGTGCGCGCACGCCATTGCGAGGGTCCTACCGTCACGCCCGGGGGCGGTGTGACCTCGTGCAGGTCACACCGAGTGGTTCCACCCTCCCGGGCCGCCGTTAAGCGGCACGGGACAGCGAAAAAGCGCACAGCCGAGAAATGCGAGTGGTAGTTGGGTGTGACCGAACGCGCTGCGCACGGTGTTCCGGTGTGCCGCAACCCTGGTCACCCCCGACCACGGTGGGACGGTCACACCCGCCTTCGTGCCGAATTCGCTCACTCGATACTGGCCCCGGGGCTGGGCGAGGGCTAGATTGCGAACCTCCCCTCCGGTTACCGGTTCATCCCTCCAATCGCTTTCACAGGTAGTGCCCGGAGGGAATCCCGATGAACCGCACCGTCCATCGTCGCCTTGGACTCGATCACGTCGCCGAGGTCCTCTTCGACCAGGTCCGCCGCGTCCAGGTCGAGGTCCTCGCCGAGGAGCGAGATCGTCTCCGCCGCGCGCTCGACGACCTCGACGCGCGGATCGTCCGGCTCGGAGGCCGACGTCGGCAAGGCCTGCCGTGCGGACGTAGGCGGACCAGCCCGACGGTGGGGGAGGGGAGGGCAAAGACGACGTGGAGGACGGAGACGGGGTAGGCGCCCGCGACGGATGTCACATACCAGCCGTTATCGGACGCCCGGGAGGCGGTCCGGCAGGGGGCACGCGGGGGACGGCCTAAGTTCCCCGCTATTCATCATGGATGTCTGCGTATCTGTTCTCGCCGCGGCGACGCTTCGCCACGGCAGGGCCTACCGGGCCAAGTCCTCCACGTAGTGCGCGAGCTGCGCGAGGTCAACGGGCTTCCCGAGGACTCGCGCGGCGCCGAGCTCCCAGGCGCGCTGCCGCTGGTCCGTCGTCCACGAGCCCGAGACGACGATCACGGGGATGGCCTTCGCGTTCGCGCGGACGTGGGCGAGGAGGGCCAGGCCGTCGAGGACGGGCATCTGCAGGTCGGTCACGACCAGGTCAACGGCGACAGTGCCATGCGGCGCCTGGTCGAGGACCTCGCGGGCCTCGGCGCCGTTCGTGGCGCGGAAGACCTCGTGGCCCCGAGCGGCGAGGAACTCCGCGACGAGCTCGCGGACGGCGGGGTCGTCGTCGACGACCAGGACTCGCGCCATTCGCACCTCCGAAGAGGTGCACTCTAGCCCGCTCGCGTTTTGCGAGCAACGGGATTCTGCTCGCATACTGCGAGCATGGTCAAGTCAGTATTCAGTCGCGAGTACGCGCCTCTGCGCGCCCTCCTGGTAGAGATGCGTCGGGGCGCTGGCCTCACCCAGCGCGACCTCGCGAAGCTGCTCGGACGGGAGCACTCCTTCGTCGCCCGGATCGAGCAGGGTGAGCGTCGTCTCGACGTCGTCGAGTTCCTCTGGCTCTGCCAGGCCTGCCGCGCTGACCCCACCCAGGTCATGATCGACCTGGTCCGGCGCATCCACACGAAGCCCGCGAACCCAAAGCGCGGGCGGAACCCGTGATCGGACGGCGGCCTGGCAGGCGGACGCCGACCTGAGTGGGGGAGGGGTTGAGCGGGGGACCGCCCCAGGTCCCACGCGGATCATGGATAGGTGAATGCCTGCTCCCGACGTGGCGACCCTTCGCCGCGGCGGGGCCTATCCTCCTCCCGACCCCAGGTGCCGATCGAGCCAGGCCATCGTCTCTACGGGGAGCTGGCCCGCGAGCTTCGACATCACCGCGACCACCAGCACCGGATACTCCGCACCCAGGACACGACGAACCCTCGCGTACCACTTCGCCGGCGGTTCGCTCGTGAAGACGGCCCACGTCGAGCCCAGGACTCGACACGTGGCGTCGTCTCCCTGGAGCTCTGCCTCCAACCGCGCGTGACGCCTGTCCGACGGGGGCAGATCCGTGCAGATCAGCAGCACGCCCATCAGCCACCTCCCTTCCATGTCGAACACGAGTCTCGCAGGTAGGGAGGAGCCGGGCAAGGAGGGCGGCTCGTCGGCTCCCGACGATTTCAGGGCCTGCCACCCCGGAAGTTCGCTCTCGGGTTCCGTATGCACCAAGCTGACCGTCCCCGGCAGCCGAGGCCGGAGTCTGTACGAAAGTGGCACAGGGGGTGTCGCGGGAGAATGCGTTCGAACACACGATGCCCGTGGTCGGTCGGCCGTGCCGCCGATTCCCCCGAGGGAGCGCCGCTCACCGCATGCACCGCGCAAATCCGCCCCCGGTCGCAAGAACGCGCCCCTCGATCCCTCAACCCAGCAGAGCCGGCGGAACCCCGGCTCAGGTCTGGCATCCGCGCTGCATACCCGGACCGCGCCACCCTTGCCGGGACGTCGAGATGATCTGCTGCCCGTCCGCCAATTCGGACTTGGGGATGCTGCCCTCACTGCCGGGGAGGGCGTGATGGCGCGCGTCCCTCTCCGATCGAGTCTGAGGGTCCGCCTCTGCCTCCTCGTCGCGGCCTGCATGACGCCCGCCATCGTCGCAATCGTCCTTCTCGGCGAGTGGCAGGCGCGCCTCGCCGTGGACAACCTCCGCCAGCAGCTCGCGCTTCTTGCACGCATGGCCAGCGCGGAGCACGAGGCGGGCGTCGAGGGGGCGCGCCAGACGCTCCTCCTCCTGTCCCACCTCCCACAGGTCCGCGGAGGGAGTGCAGAGACCTGCAATCCAATCCTCTCAGACCTTCTGGCGCGAGAGGACCGCTACGCGAACTTCGGCGTCTGCGACGAGAGGGGAGCGGTCCTCGCGAGCGCCGTTTCCGTCCCGCCCGGCGTCAACCTCGCCGATCGGACCTGGTTCCGCCGTGCCGTCGAGACGCGCGGCTTCTCGATCGGCGACTACCAAGTGGGTCGGATCACCGGAAAGCCGACGATCAACTTCGGCATGCCCGTCCTCGACGAGGCAGGGCAGGTCAAGCGCGTCGTCTTCGCAGCTCTGTCCCTCTCGTGGCTCCAAGGCAGGGCCCACGAGATCAACCTCCCCTCGGACGTGGTCCTGATCGCGATGGACCGCGGCGGGACCGTCCTCGCGAGGTACCCGGACCCCGAGCAGTGGGTGGGCAGGAGCTTTCCGGACAGCCCACTCGGGCGCGTCCTCCTCGAAGGTGCGAAGGAGGACTCCGCAGAGACGGAGGGCGTGGACGGTGAGCGCCGCCTTTACGCCGTTCATGCTCTCGGAGGGCACCCCGCGGAGGGAGTCGTCTTCCTCGCGATTGGGGCCTCGACGGACTCGATCCGGAGAAAGGCCCGGGAGACTGAGCTCGTCGCCCTCTTGATCATGGCGCTCGTCGTCCTCGCGGGCCTCCTCGTGGCCTGGTTCTCCGCGGGCAGGGTCGTCGTGGGGAAGGTCCATTCGATGCTGGGCATGACGGAGCGTGTCGCGTCGGGGGATCTCACGGCGCGCACTGGCATCGCGCCCTCCGGGGAGCTCGGCCTCCTCGCGCGAGCGCTCGACGACATGGCCGTCCACCTGCAGGAGCGGGAGGCGCAACTGCATCGCGCGGAGGAGGCCGCGCGCCATGCGCAGAAGATGGAGGCCATCGGGCGCCTCGCGAGCGGCATCGCCCACGACTTCAACAACCTCCTCACGGTCATCAACGGGACGTGCGACCTGATCCTCCCTCGCCTCGGGCAGCACGACCCGATCCGGGCCTCCATCGACCAGATCCGCAGGGCCGGAGAGCAGTCCTCCGGCCTGACCCGGCAGCTCCTCGCGATCAGCCGGAAGCAGCCGATCTCGTCCGCAACGGTCGACGTGAACCAGATCGTCTCGGGCCTCGTCGCCTTCCTCCAACGAACGCTCGGCGAGGCCGTCAAGGTCGTCCCCCGCCTCTCCACGTCTCCCGCCCCGGTCACGGCCGACCCGGGACTCCTCGAGCAGGTCTTCATGAACCTCGCAATCAACGCGCGTGACGCGATGCCGCAGGGAGGGCGGCTCGCGATCGAGACGGACATCGTCGACCTCGACGAGGCCTACATCCGACAGTGGCTGGACCTGCGCCCCGGCCGGTACGCCTTCGTCGCGATGACCGACACCGGCTCCGGGATGACGGAGGAGGTCCGCGCGCGCATCTTCGAGCCGTTCTTCACCACGAAGCCTGTCGGCAAGGGGACGGGCCTGGGCCTCTCGATCGTCTACGGGATCGTAAAGCAGCTCGGAGGGCAAGTATGGGTCTACTCCGAGGTTGGCCGCGGGACCACCTTCAAGATCTACCTCCCCGTCTCCACGGGACCTGCGCCCGCGGTAGCGCCTGATGTCGCGCCCCCGCCCAAGCGAGGAGGGACCGAGATGATCCTCCTGGTGGAGGACGAGGAGGCGGTCCGCGCCGTCGCCAGGCAGTTCCTGCAGAACGACGGCTACCTGGTCCTGGAGGCCGCGGACGCGAACCAGGCCTTGGAGGTCGCGCGGGCGCATGCGGGGACCATCGACCTCCTTCTGACCGACATGGGGCTGCCCGGCATGCCGGGCACGGTCCTCGCGGAGGAGTTCAGGGGAATTCGGCCCAACGCACGGATCCTGTTCATGACGGGCTACTCGGAACCGCCCGCGGAGGGGTCCACGCGCGAGGTCGCGGTCATCCAGAAGCCCTTTACCCCCGATGCCCTGGCGAAGAAGGTGGCCGAGGTCCTCGGGTAGATCCGGGAGGTCTACCGCGAGAGCTCCTCGACGTCGCGGGCGAGCCGCACCAGATCGACAGGCTTCGAGTGGACGCGCGCGACGCCGAGGTCGCGAGCCTGCTGACGTTGGCCGTGCATCCAGGTGCCGGACTCCATGATGACCGGGACTGGATGAGCCGAGGAGCGGACGTGCGCGAGAAGGTCGAGCCCGGACATGACGGGCATCTCCAGGTCCGTGACGAGGATGTCCACCCCGCCCCGTTCGAAGACCTCGCGGGCCTCGCCGCCGTCCCTCGCGCGGACGACCTGGTGCCCGCTCGCCGTCAGGAACTCCGCGACGAGTTCGAGGACGAGGGGGTCGTCATCGGCAACGAGCACTCTGGCCATACATGCCTCCGGGAGGCAGCGATTGAAAGTGGCGGCTATGGAGTCAGCTCATCGACGTCCTTCTCGAGCTGGACCATGTCGATTGGCTTGTCTCGCAAGCGATCGCAGTCCAGGGCGATGGCGCGCTGTCGTGCCTCGGGCGTCCATGCCCCGGAGATCATGATCACGCGGACGGCTTCTGGGCGGGAGCGCGCGAACGCGAGCAGGCCGAGGCCGTCCAGGCCGGGCATCCGCAGGTCGGCGATCACCACGTCAAACCGCACGGTCTCCACGAGGACCTGAGCCTCGATGCCGTTCGAGGCGGTGACCACCCGGTGCCCGCAGTCCTCCAGGTACCTGCTGAGGAAGCGAAGGATCACTGGGTCGTCGTCGACGACGAGGAGCTGCGCCATGACTGGTCCCTCCGACGGCTCTGGTTGGCGGAGGCCGCACGGCAGAGCCCTCAGGACCAATCCCTGGTGCACTCAGCGGACCATCTCTGGAGTGGGGCGTCAAGCCCCGTCTCGCGGACAGTGTCCGAGGCGCGGCAGGGCGGTGCGTCCTACGACGCGCCCGGCCCGAGGTGCCGCCTGAGCCATCTGCGCGTCTTGGGCGGCAGGGAGCCCGCGTAGCCCGGCGCGAGCTCGACGACCAGGATCTGCGCCTTCTCGCCTACGATCCGGCATAGCCGCTCGGACCACGCCGTCGCGGGTTCCATGGTCGAGACCAACCACGTCGCCTCGCGAAGATAGTGCGCCCTGGTGGGCGCGTTCACGGCGTCGAGGACCTTCTCGAACAGCGGCTCCCACTCGGGAAGGCTGGTCGTGATCAGGAGCACACCCAGGGTGTACCTCCTTGCGGCGGGGCAGGTCTTCCGTGCATGACGGGGGGCCTGCTACGAGCGCGCATGTTCGCTCGTCCGCCGGGAGGGTATGAAGCTCCCCCGACCGCGTCAAGTGAGCCGAGGTGTACGAAGCGACGATTGTCGGTCCCAGCCTCGGATCGCTCCACTACACACGGTTCAAGCAGGCCTACCGTCTCTCCGCATCGCTACGAGTCGGACGGAGGCTCACCCCGTCTTCGTCCGAGGAGGCACGCAGCGGCCTCGACGAGCGCCACGCCTGCGGCCGCCCGGGTCATTCCACCGCACATCGCCGGGGCCTTGCTTTCCGCGGAGAGCGCCAGCTGGATCCTCCGCCTCAGCTCCTCCTTCGATTCGTCGGGCCAGGCCTGTCGCGCGGCAAGGGGCACCTCGACCGCCTGTACGCCACGCTTTCGAATGCACCCTGTACAGCCGAAGGGCTCGACGAGGTTCTCGGCGACCCACAGACGGGCGCTCTCCTCGTGACAGGTCGGGCACGCGTAGGGCATCCGTCACCCCCAGAACTCGCGCCTCCGTGCTATTCCGTGCAGCCCCGGATGCGCGAGGCGGCATCCCAGAGCGCCCAGGCCCACGCCAGCCCCTCGCGCGAGAAGTACCACGCGCCACTGGCGAGGGCATGTAGGACGACGAGGGCAGTCCCCACCCGGTCGAAGTGCTGCGCCTTCGTCAGATCCGACCACGCCGCCAGCGCTGCCGCTTCGAGCGGGACCGCATTCTCCGACGAGGCGACGAGGTGCTCGGCGCAGACGATTCCGTCGCCCTGTGCCAGGAGAGCCCCAGGCTTCTCGCGACAGACTCGACAGAGGTAGACGAATCCCCACGGCTCGTCGATTCTCGGCGGTCGCGACCGCATGGGCGGGATGGGCGTGGACATGGCCCTCCTCCAAAGCGGTCCATGAGGACGAACGTCGCCGCGCGTGGGGCACTCTAACCCGAGGAGTGTGCCAGCACGACCGACTGTCGTCCAGTCGGGGAATCCCTGAACAGGAGGGGGTGAGTCCTCTTCGACGGCTCGAGTGCCATCAGACGGTGACGTCGAGACCGTGCTCGCCGAGCTTCACTGCGAGCTCCACGCCGATCGCGGACCGGCGCAGCGCCTCAGGGACCTCGCCCCCGACGGCTCCCTGCAGCAACAGGTAGAGATCAGGTGCGTGGTACTTGACGCACTTGGCGCAGATCACCTTGTCTGTCCTGAGGACGTCTCGCTCGACCCTCGCCGTCCACCCGTAGATGGGCAGGACGACGTCGCCGCATGCTGCGCAGGGCGTGTCCTGGCTGGACTCCTGGTTCCGCTCCATGACGATCATCAGATGACGGAGCTTCAGCGGGTCCACGGTTTGGTTCTCTCCTGCGTCAAGCGAATTGTACACGCCCCCCGATTCGAGGGCGAGCCCTTCCCGTGCGCCCGTGGAGCGCTATCGCGGGTTCGAGCCCGCGGACGGGCGGAGAAGGGACTCCACCTCCTTGACGAGGGTCTCGGCGCGGAGGGCGTCCCTCTGCACGAGACGGTCGACGCCCGCCTCGCGTGCACGCGCCTCCTCGGAAGACGACCAGCTCTCAGAGAGGACGAGGAGAACTCGGGGACGGGTCGGCGTGTCGCGGGCGAGACGCGCCAGACGGATGCCGTCGAGGTATGGCATGTGAAGGTCCGTCATGAGGACATCGACGGGGGATTGATCGAGTGCCACGAGTGCGGCCGCACCATCCTGAGCGCGGACGACCTCGTGTCCCGCGGGCTTGAGCCAGCCCGCGATGATGTCCGCAGTGGCCGCGTCAGTGGCGGCGAGCAGGATACGAGCCATCTTCCTCTCCCGATGCAAGCGTAGCGCCCGGTCGGGATCGAGAGCAAGGGGGAAGTGGGGAAGGGGAGCCTCAACGGAAGAGGCGCACACCGAACCACGCGCAGAGCGCAGCGAGGCCGAGCCAGATCAGCACGACGACGACCGCGGCGGCTCGCCCTCCTGGGCCGCCTTCCCGCATGGTGGCACGTGCCTTCTCGCGCGAGTCCGCCCAGACCTCAGGAGGGATTATACGGATCGCGAGGGCGATCCCGAGGGGGACGAGGACTAGGTCGTCGAGGAGGCCGAGGATCGGGATGAAGTCGGGGATGAGGTCGATCGGGCTCGCGAGGTACGCGACGACGCAGACGATCAGGATCTTCGCCGCCGGCGGTGTTCGCGGGTCGCGCCCCGCGAGGTAGAGCGCGTAGGCGTCATCGCGGAGCTATCGGGCGCGGTCGGACCAGGTCATCGGGGCGCATCGTACCCGGCGCGCGGGCAGGCGGGAAGTGGGGAAGGGGATGAGCGGGGGACCGCCCCAGGTCCCCCGCGATGCGTGGATGCTTCCCCCGGCGCGGCGACACTTCGCCGCAGCGGCGCGTTCGATAGAGAGAGCAGCGCATCGGACAGAAGGCCCGTTATCGGACGCTCTCGACGTACCGGATCGGCTACCATTCTTTCGGCAACTTCAACCGAATCCACTCCCAAGCCTCGGCTGGCAATTGGCCATCGGCAGGCCCCTTCGCAGGCAGGATCAGGAGGAAGTCCTGAGGCCGCACCAGTGGCCGCAGCCGGATGCCCAGTTCCACCATTGTCTCCCGGCGAAGTACGATCCACGTGGACTCCAAAAAATGCCACCAATCTTCTGACCTGCGCAGTTCCTCAAGGAAGCGCGCGTAGTACGCATCAGGAGCGCGCAGGCTGTAGCTCACGATGTACGGGTAGGGATATGGGAGTGGCATTCTACTTCGGCTCCTCGGGAGAGGCAGATTCCCCGCCCGTCGCGATAGCCGGAGGCTGCGTTCCTGGGGCTGGGAGGGCCGCCGAGATATTCTTGAGCACCAGCTCGTAGCCGGTGACCGGCGCTTTGCTCTCTCCGTAGACCTGCATCGCCGCGAACCGGATGTGCGACTCCTCGGTGAAGACCAAGTTCTGCGGCCACTTTACGACGAGGAGGTACACGGAGAAGAACACGATCAGGAACAAGGCGATCCCGACCCAGATCAAGACTCTACGGGAGTCCTCTCCCAGGTTGAATCCAGCGCCGGCGCCCAACAGGAAGGATTCCACGATCAGCAAAGCGAGCGTGAAGAAACCTAGCGGAGACCGCACGGTCCCGATGACGCGGGACTGGGACAAGGAGATCTGCGATCCCGCAGCTGTGTTCGTATCTTCTGGTTTGGATGACACCGACGGCTCCTCGGAGGGCACCGCGACGTACGCACCATAGGATTGCGCTGCCGCAGTGTCAAACTGAATGAGCGCCGACATCAAGAGGCGCAGACTTCCGGCCCGGCCGGCGAGCCCGTCGCCGCGGGCGCCTTAGGCTGCACCGAGATCCCCGCGTCGAGCAGCTCGCCGTTCCCGGTGAGCCTCCCCTGGATCAGGGCCGTCGCGTTCCCGACGAGCTCGTCGATCGCCTTCACCGCCCGGCGGTAGTTGCGGCTGCTGAACGTGGCGCGGACGGCCAACGGCCGATTCCCGTCGCCGGCCTCCACCTCGATCGTGAGCTCGATCGAGACAGCCGGCGCGCCCTCGCGCGGTAGCACATCGCGCGGGAGCTGGTCCGGGCGGAGCGGGAGCGTCACCTTGACCGAGGGGACGGAGATCCGGCCGCGGCGAGGGGGCGGCTCGGGCCGCGTCTTCGGGTTCTCCGACGGCGGTGGGGGAGGGGAGGTGGGCCGCGCTGCGTTCGCGACGTCCGACTTCGCGCACAGCTCGCAGGCCGGGACCTCGCCACGGACCAGGTCGGCGACCACCAGGTTCGCGCGGTTCCCGCAATCGCAGCGGCAGTGGACGCGCTGGCCCCCGTCCGCCGAGTGGGCCTCGCGGACCACGGTCCAGCGGCCGAAGCGGGCGGCGGGATCCACTACCACGGCCGTCTACCGCCTGTGAATCACGCGAACGCCGTCATCCGTCTCGAAGTGCTCTTGGAGATCATGCAGCTTCTGAGGGCTGATCCCTTCTCCAATCACCACCAAGAGCACTTCTCTGACGACCTCGCGATAGCTCGCGACTTGGCCCTTCCAGGCCTTGAGCGCCTTTTCTTCATTCGAGGCGAGCTTCACTTCTATGGCGACGAGTCTGCGCTTAGGATCGCCGATCGCGAGGTCGAGAACATGATCGCCGATCGGATACTGGCGACGAATCAAAGCGGGATCGTACATTCCGTGCAGCAAGACCTCAAGCTGCTCCTCATACTCCTCTTCCGACATGTTCGGCTTTGCCCGGACCGGGAAGCTCTTCTCGAGCCTCTGGACCAATTCATCCATGCTGGGCATGCGCGGTATCTCGAACCGGACGCTCCGCTTCCACGCTTCTGAAAACAGATCGACGTGCTGCTGAACGATGCTCGGTCCGCTCGCTACATCCGCGATGTGGGCTTCGGACAACTGATTGATCCCAAGATCGAGCGCCTCGTCCCGGAATCCACGTTGCGACGTCGTGTAGATCACTTCCTTCTCGTCAAACACCGCGAATTGGATCCAATCATCCAGGCTTTCCGGCCTAGCCATTTCCCGGATGACCACCCCAGGATCCTCCAGGAATCCGTGGAAGCGCTCGACGCCGAATGTGTCGATCAGGTGGTCGTCGGCCTTCAGGAGAATGCGGAGCTGTCTTACCCCAAATGGTTCGGGCGTCTTCACCGCCGTCCTCAGAGCACGTAAGACGTCCGCAAAGACCTTCATACCTTGCGAGTAGAAGCCGAAGCATGCCGAGATGGAGTACAGATCGAGCCTACGTGCCGGCCGCTCCAACCGAGCTTGCAGCGCTTCGTAGAAGCGCGGTGCTCGCGGTTCGGTCCTGTTCTCAGATGCGCTCATTCTCAACCTCGATCACACCCGCCAACGCGCACCAGATTCTCGCCTCACCCCTACGGCGTGTCAATCGTAGCCGTCTCCGCCGCCACTCGACCTACGTCTTCCACCACCCACGCCCTCGCGCCGCGATCCCCGCGTCGAGCAGCTCGAAGTACCCCGTGAGCCGTCCCTGGATCAGGACCGTCGCGCTCGCGGCGAGCTCGTCGATCGCCTTCACCGCCCGGCGGTAGTTCCGGCTGCTGAACGTGGCCCGGACCGAGAGCGGGGGCTTCCCCGCCCCGGCCTCGACCTCCATCGTGAGCTCGATCGTCACGTTCGGACCACCCTCACGCGGCAGCACCTCGCGCGGGAGCTGCTCGGGGTGGAGCGGGAGCGTCACCTTCACGAAGGGGACCGAGATTCGCGCCCGGCGAGGGGGCGGCTCGGGCCGCGTCTTCGGCTTCGCCGCCGGCGGTGGGGGAGGGGAGGGAGGACGCGCGGCGTTCGCGGCGTCGGACTTGGCGCACAGCTCGTCCAGCGAACGCTCGCGCCCGAGCGCAGCGTCTCGGCCGCGAGCACGGCCTCGGTGCCGCACGAGCAACGGCAGCGGACACGCGGGCGACCGTCCGGCGAGGGGACCTCCTCCAGGATGGTCCACTCGCCGATGCGGGAGCCCAACGTCACAATCTCAGCTTTGGATGGATGGGTATCTGACTGGCCCGTCGGCCCCGCAGTCGGGGGCGAGGGGGCGAAGGAGGGTAGCGCGAAGGACCGGGCTCGTCCAGCGAACAGGATGGGGGAAGGGGCCCGAGAAGATTGGGGGGACGGCATGACGACGCGAGCCTCCGGGTGGGTGCATCGGCGGGGCGGGGTCTACCGCCGAGAGAGACGCTACCGCGCCCAGGCGTGGTGCGTCAAGGTGCGCGGTGTGCGTCATCGCGCGTCATAGTGCCAGGTGCTCAACATCACGCGCGACCTGTGCGAAGTCGGCGCGCTCTTGTACATGCGGGGAGCGCCGAAGGCGAGTAGCCCTGCAACGCGCTGATAGCACTGCCCCTCGAAGCACCTGGACATCCTACCCCGGTCACGAGACTCTGGGATGACGGCTGTGGAGCCCGAACACGAACGACTCCATCTCACCGCTCTCGTCCTTCGGCTTGATGCCTTCCGCGACGAGGGCGTCGTGCCAGTGCACCAGCGCCAACTTCATCTCCGACTCTGAGCTGCCCCACACTGCCCCCATGTGCTGCTGCCACAACTCCACCTCGCGCACCGTGACCGGCGATGCGCTGGCGGTGATCACCCGGGCCACCTCGACCAGCGTCCGCGCCAGCGACTCCGAGACAACGTCGATCGGCTTCGACCAGTGCCGATGCCCGAGGCAGTCCGTGTATAGAGCGATCTGTTTCAGGTTCTCTGCGACGTGCGAGTGTTCTGAGTCCGTTGCGAACAGCGGTCGGAATCCTTCGAGGCACCGTGCTCCCGCCGCAACTCGGTCCAGGAGGAACACGAGCGAGTTCTTCGCAGTGTGCGTTCGGTAGTCCTTCCAGCGGGCAGCGAGCTCCTTCTGCGTCTTCACGACGGCGAGTCCGCGCAAGATGCTCAGCTTTCCAGCCTCCTCGACGCACAGGATGGCCAGGGACGCGGCGGTGGCGAAGCTGCCGGCCTCTAGAAGGCGTTCGGCGTCGCGGCGCAGCCGCAGCGCATTCTCGCCGGCAGCGTTCATGCCCTCGGAAATCTCGGCTGCGGACAGCCGGCCCGTGTACTGCTTCAGCCGCTGCTTCGTCGTCATCGACTCCCGCCCGCGCTGAGGAACCGCCGATTCTACGCCCCAGTCGCCAGTTTGTGGACGATACCGGCGCGCAGCGCGAAGGGCAAGGGGAAGTGGAGGAGGGGGCCCTCAGCGGAATAGGGGGACGGCGAGCCACACGCAGAGCGCGGCGAGGCCGATCCACGTCACGACGACGACCACCGCGGCGGCCCGCCCACCAGGGCTGCCTTCGCGCAACCTGGTCCGCGCTTCCTCGCGCGAGTCCGCCCAGACCTCCGGAGGGATCATCCGGAGCGCGAGGGCGATCCCGAGGGGGAGGAGGACCAGGTCGTCGAGGAGGCCGAGGACCGGAGTGAAGTTGGGGATGAGGTCGATCGGGCTCGCCAAGTACGCGACCACGCAGACGATCAGGATCTTCGCCGCCTGCGGCGTTCGCGGGTCGCGCCCCGCGAGGCAGAGCGCGTAGGCGTCGTCACGGAGCTGGCGGGCGCGGTCGGACCAAGTCATCGGGACGCATCGTACTCGGCGCGCGGTGCCGCGGGAAGTGGGGGAGGGGTTGAGCGGGGGACCGCCCCAGGTCCCCCGCGATTTGTAGATGGGCAGATGCTTCGCCCCGCGCGGCGAGCATTCGCCGCGGCGGGGCTACGAAGACGGCCGTCGTAGGAACGCGTCCATGAGGATCAGGGCACTTCCAACCCCCAGGCCGAGAACCTCGGCCCACTCCAAGGCACCCATCCTTCCGCGCCACAGCATCATGTCGATTACGGCCCAGCTCAGGATCACCGCGACGATCAGAAGGAGCTTCATCCTGGACTACCGAGCGCCATCTACCTCGATACCGCTACCCTTCTTGCTCGGTCGGATCGGCCACCAGGCGATCAGTCTCTCCGCCGTTGTCGAGGCCCTCGGTCTCGACGCGGTCTGGACCCTGAAGCGTCCGCCCCGGAGGGTGACGTCCAGGATCTCGACATCGAGGCTCGCCTGCTCCGCGAGTTCCTGAACCGCCGCAACGACTCGGGACCAGCCACCAGGGCCGAACACCATCTCGCACGTTCGTTCGGCAGCCATCAGCTTCTCTGGGTCCATGCGTCCATCCTCTGCAATGGGCCGCGGACTACGTGGCCGCCAAGGGCGTCGCCACCGGCGCCCTCGCCTGCACTGCGATCCCCGCGTCGAGCAGCTCGCCGTTCCCCGTCATCCGCCCCTGGATCAGGACCGTCGCGTTCCCGCCGAGTTCGTCGATCGCCTTCACCGCCCGGCGGTAGTTCCGGCTGCTGAACGACGCGCGGAGCGAGAGGGGAGGCTTGCCCACGCCGGCCTCGACCTCGATCGTGAGCTCGATCGTCACGTTCGGACCACCCTCACGCGGCAGCACCTCGAGCGGGAGCTGCTCAGGGCGGAGCGGGAGCGTCACCTTCACGGAGGGGACCCTGATCTGCGCGCGATGCGGAGGCGGCTCGGGCCGCGACGGCCGCCTCTCCGGCGGCAATGAGGGAGGGGAGGGGGGGCGCGCGGTGTTCGCGGCGTCCGATTTCTCGCACGGCTCGCAGGCCGGGACCTCGCCGCGGGCCAGGTCGGCGACCACCAGGTTCACGCGGTTACCGCACGTGCAGCGGCAGTGGACCCGGCGCACGCCGTCAAGCGGCGCGGCCTCGTGGACTACGGTCCAGCGGCCGAAGCGGGAGCCGGGACGGACCTCATTCAGCATAGATGGATGGATGCTTGAATGGCCCGTCGGCCCCGTAGTCGGGGAAGACGGGTCCGAGTGTTCTTCTTCAGTCGGAAGTGGGGGGAGCACATTCACCGCTGCAGGTACTCGGCCAACCGGATGAACGATTCGCGGTCAAATCCTTTCGCGAGCACCGGATGTTTCGTGCGGACATCTACGAAGTGCTGACGGGCGAACTCCTCGTTCAGGAGTGTCCTGAACCTCTGGCACACTGTTTCCTCGGGGTTTACCAGCACAAGCTTCACGCCCGCGCCTACCCGCACTGATGCACCGAGCATGTATCGAAAGAACGAATCCGTCTCCGGGTACGAGTACCCGATCACGACAATCCGATCCGCGTGATGCAGTCTCCCGAGCGCCTTTTCCCAGAGCCCTGCGAGATGTACTGCGTATGCCCCCTTCGTCGGAGTGGGCGGGACGATGAACGGAAGGTGAGGAGCATGTTCGTGCTCCTTCCCGGAGACTGGTTCGGCTTTGCAGTTGGGACACGGGGCCCTTCTTGAGAACTCCAACAGGCTCTTCTCCATCGCACCCATCTTCAACCGCGGCGGCGCGATGAAGAGATCCTTGCACTTCGAGCATCTGAACCAGTTGGCAGATCCGTGAAGCTTGTAGAACGGGATGGGTTGGGTGGCACGTGGACGATCCGGTGCCGCCGTTGGGGTGGAAGCCAAGTCCAAGCCGTAGTCGATCTGGTAGCCGACCTCGTAGAACGCACGGTCGAGGACCAGGTCGTAATTGAACGACACCACGGAATCCGACTCGCCCTTCGAGTCTTCCCATGTCGCGCCCACGGCGCGGGCAAAGGCGTGATATAGGTAGCTGCCTGCCGTCTCCGCGTACTCTAGGCCGAACATCTCCTTCATGCGGGCCGCCGCTTCCGTGCCCAACCTTCGCCCAGTCACCATGGGTGTGTCCCTTCGGTAGGCCGATTCGAGACGCAGCTCCAGGGTCCTGATGATCGCGAGCACCAACGCATCACGGTCTTCCTCCGCGCCAGCCACGGCAAGCTGGACCTCGTGTTCCAAGAGCGAGAACAGCTCCTCAAGGTTGTCCAACCGCACCTTGAAGCTGTCGCTAATCCTCGACATGCGTTCCCGGCACGACTGAACCCTGGTGCACCACCGACGCTCTTCCTCTGAAAGATCGCTCGAAGTAGACGCCGTGCGAATCGACCCGATGAAGTCGTCGAGCAGCGGCAGACCCGCGTCTTTTGAGAAGCCCGCGCCCAGGATGTAGACCGTCCTCATTCCTGCGCTCCAATCTCGTGCATGCTGCCCGCGGTGGTCCGCCAGGACAACACGAGCGTGAAGGCACGATCGTAGATCCACCCGCAATAGGTTCAAGAAGATCGTGACGCGACGGGCCCAGATCCGCGGGCATTCGACAGTCAAGGCGGCGGGCATGGACGGGCCCCGGGGCGAGGGGACGAGGCATCGGAAGAAGTCGTCGTCGCGTGGAGGTAATCGGGGCAGTCGTCCCGCGCGCGAGACGACCGCGCCCGCCGCCGAAAATGGATGCGTGCCTGCATCCATGCCGCGCCGATGTCCAGGTGGGCGGCGGTGCGGCTCTCCCTGTGGCGCTCAGGTGAGCGCACGCGGGCCTGCGCCAGCGAGGATGCCGGAGGCAGACGCGCTGAGCAGCCCCGATAGGGGCAGACAGCGTATCAGCTGTCGTAGGCGATACATACATACACACAGCTATACAAGCTGCGAAGCCGCGCGGGCGACCCGAAGGGCCGCGAACGCGCGCCCGACGGCCGGGGGCCGGGCGGGGGAGCTTCGCAGCAAAGGGGGCGGGACGGGTGAGCGCACGCCGGGGGCGTCGCGCCGCCCGCAGCGGTGGGACCGCCGCGGGCCCCGGGTCATCGGCCAGGGGCCGGCGACCCGGGTGACCCCGCCGCGACGAGCGTCCGGTGGACGCTGCGCGCGACGGGCTGGCCGCTCGCCGGGGGCAGCGCGCCGGCCGCGACGGTGGGACCGCCGCGGCACCCGAG
>CAZYRM010000008.1:67041-71849 GCA_964649705.1 uncultured Planctomycetia bacterium | reverse complement strand
AGCGCGAGCCCCGTGAACCCGCGGTTCACCGCGTCGCGGAAGAGCGTGAACTTCCCCACGAACCCCGCCGTCGGCGGGATGCCGGCGAGCGACACGAGGAAGACCGTCATCGCCAGCGCGATCATCGGGCGACGATACGCCAGCCCCGACCACTTCGAGAGGTCCTCCACGTCGCCCCCCTCGCGCGCCAGGCAGGAGACCACGGCGAACGCCCCCAGCGTCATCACGCTGTAGGCGACGAGGTAGAACATCACGCCCGAGGCCGCCTGGCGGTCCACCGAGGCGACAGCGACGCCGATCAGCGCATATCCCGTATGGGCGATGCTCGAGTAGGCGAGGAGGCGCTTCACGTTCGTCTGCGTGATCGCGAACAGGTTCCCCACGACGATCGTGATCGCCGAGATCCACCACGCCAGCTCGCCCCATTGCGTCGCGAACGGCAGGAAGGGCTTGAGGAGCACGCGCACCAGCGCCGCGAACGCCGCGACCTTCACCGCGCTCGCCATGAACCCCGCCACCGGGCTCGGAGCCCCCTCGTACGCGTCCGGGACCCACATGTGGAAGGGCGCGGCGCCGATCTTGAACGCGAAGCCCACGAACATCAGGCCGATCCCCACGTGGGCCAGGGACATCATCTCCCCCGCCCCGCCGATCCGGGCCTGGATCTCGTCCAGTCGGATCGAGCCCGTCGCCCCGTACACGAGCGCCATCCCGAACAGGAGCACGGCGGTCGCGAAGGCGCCCAGGATGAAGTACTTGATCGCCGCCTCATTCGACCTCAGGCTCTCGCGCGCCATGCCCGTGAGGACGTAGGCCGCGATCGAGAGCGTCTCCAGCGCGAGGAGGATCATCACGAGGTCGCCGCTCATCGCGAGCAGGACCATCCCCGACGCCGCGAAGAGCAGGAGCGCGTAGTACTCCCCGTGGTTCGCCCCGCGCCGGGAGAGGTACCCGACGCTCGCGAGCGCGGTCACGGCCGTCGCCCCGCAGATCGCCGCCGAGGCGAGCAGCCCGAGCGGGTCGACGAGGAGCGACCCGCCGAAGGCCGCCTCCTTCCGCCCCCACAGCGCGGCGAGCGCGCCGATCGCGGAGAGCGTCCCCGCGAGCGTGAGGAACGGCAGCCCGACCTTCTCGTCCCCCTCCTTCCCGAACAGGAGGTCGGCGACGAGCACGAGCATCGCCGTCCCCGACAGGAGGAGGACGGGCAGCAGGGCCGCCAGATCGCTCGACGTCACCAACTGCATCTACTTCGGGGCCCTTTCGTATCCCTGGACGATCGCCTTGACGCTCGCATCGGTCTTCGACAGCACGAACCCGGGTCCGACCCCGATCGCGACCATGAGGAGGACCACGGGCACGAGCAGCCCCACCTCCCGCGCGTCGAGGTCGGTCACGTGCTCGGCATGACGGACCTTCATCGGCCCGAAGAAGACCTTCTGCACGAGCCAGAGCATGTACGTCGCGCCGAGGACCACGCCGAGCCCTGCCACCGCGCCGAGCCACGGCTCCGCTCGGAAGGTGCCCAGCAGGATGAGGAACTCCCCGACGAATCCGTTCAGCCCCGGGAGGCCGATGCTCGAGAGCGTCACGATCACGAACAGCGTCGCATACCGCGGGGCGATCTTCGCCAGCCCGCCGTAGTCCTCGATGTGGCGCGTGTGCGTGCGCTCGTAGATCATCCCGATCAGGAGGAAGAGCGCGCCCGTCGAGAGGCCGTGGTTCAGCATCTGCAGCACGGCCCCCTGCACCGCCTCCTCGTTCATCGCCAGGATCCCGAGCATGACGAACCCCATGTGCGACACGCTCGAGTAGGCGATCAGCTTCTTCACGTCGTCCTGCGCCAGGCACATGAGCGCGCCGTAGACGATTCCGATGATCGACAGCGCCGCGAGGAGCCACCAGAACGCCTCGAGCGCCATGGGGAACCACGGGATCGCGTACCTCAGGAACCCGAACGTCCCCATCTTCAGCATCACGCCCGCGAGGACCACGCTCCCCGCCGTGGGGGCCTCCGTGTGGGCGTCCGGGAGCCACGTGTGGAAGGGGAACATCGGGACCTTGATCAGGAACGCGAGCGCGAAGGCCCCGAAGAGCCACTTCTGCAGGCCAGGCTTGTCCGCGAGAAAATCCGCAAGGGTCCGCGTGATCGCCTCCACGTCGAACGTCTGCCCCGCCTTCCAGTACACGACGAGGATCGCGATGAGCATCAGCAGGCTGCCGACCATCGTGTACACGAAGAACTTCACGGCGGCGTAGACGCGGCGGTCCCCTCCCCACACGCCGATGAGGAGGTACATCGGGACGAGCATCGCCTCCCAGAACACATAGAAGAGGAAGAGGTCGCGGGCGACGAAGACGCCGACCATCGCCGACTGCAGGACGAGCACGGCGACGTGGAACTCCTTCACCCTGGTCTTGACGCTCTTCCACGAGACGAGCACGACGAGCGGCCCGAGGAGGCACGTCAGCGCCACGAGCGGCATGGCCACCCCGTCGACGCCCAGGGCGTACTGGACGCCCATCGACGGGATCCACTCCCTCGTCTCCTTGAACTGCATCCCGGGGTCGCCCGTCGGGAATCCTGCCCACATCTGCACCGAGAGCCCGAGCGCGACGACGGTGGCCAGGAGCGACGTCGCACGGGCCTCCGTCTCGTACTCGCGGCGGAGGAGGAGCACGAGCCCCGCTCCGGCGAGCGGCACGAGGAGGATCGCGGTGAGGATCGGGAAGTGCATCCGCTACCAGCCCCTCAGGAGCAGGAACATGACGATCGCCACGGTCGCCACGGCGAGCGTCGTCGCGTACGCGGGGATCTTGCCCGTCTGGAGGCGCCTCGCGGCCAGCGAGAGGCCTCCGGCGAGGAATGCCATGCCGTTGACGAACATCTCGATGAAGACCATGTCGACGATGATCCAGAGGAAGAGCGCGAGCCGCTTCACGCCGCGGACGAAGACAGCGTCGTACGCCTCGTCGAAGTAGAACTTCCCAAGGACCACGGGGTAGGCCTTCTTCCCGAAGGCGTTCTGCTCGACGAAGACCTTCGACGCCCCGGGACGCTTGAAGTACATCGTCCATCCGACAAAGGCCCCGGCGAGGGCCGCCCCGAGGGCCAGGAGCGAGCTCACGACTTCCATGGCGTGGGAGGCCCCCTCGCCGTGGCTGGCGACGATGGACGGCGACAGGAAACGCCCCAGCCTGTCCGTGACGCCGAGGAACGCGGGGGGCGACAGCCAGCCGCCCGCGATCGTGAGGACGGCGAGCGTCCCGAGGGCGAAGCACATCGCGCGGCCCGGCGGGTGCGGATGGGCGTGGCCCTCCTCCCCGTGCTCGTGGGGCTTCGCGAGGAAGATCAGGACGTACCACCTCGTCACGTAGAACGCTGTCGCGAGGGCGCCCAGCAACCCCAGACCGTAGAGCACGATCCAGAGCGGGTTGTGCGTCGCGTGGAAGCGCTCGAAGACGCCCCACAGGATGGCGTCCTTGCTCATGAACCCGGCGAACGGCGGAATCCCCATGAGCGCCACGGCCCCGATCCCCGTCACGAGCGCGGTGAAGCGGAGCTTCGATCCGAGGCCTCCCATCTTGCGGATGTCCTGCTCGCCGCCGAGGGCGTGGATAACCGCGCCCGCCGCGAGGAAGAGGAGGGCCTTGAAGAAGGCGTGGGTGACGAGGTGGAAGATCGCCGCGCCGAAGGCGAGGGACCCGGCGGCGAGGAACATGTATCCGAGCTGGCTGATCGTCGAGTAGGCGAGGACCTTCTTGATGTCATTCTGCGCGAAGGCGATCAGCCCGGCCATGAGCGCGGTCAGAGCCCCGATCGTCGCGACGATCCCGGCGACCACGGGGGCGTGCTCGTAGAACACGCCCATGCGCGTGACCATGTAGACGCCCGCGGTGACCATCGTCGCGGCGTGGATCAGCGCGGACACGGGCGTCGGGCCCGCCATCGCGTCGGGGAGCCAGACGTGCAGCGGGATCTGCGCGCTCTTCCCCGTGGCCCCGATGAAGAGGAAGAGGGCGATCCACGGGACCGCCTCGAGCTGCGACGGCGTGAAGTCGCCCTTCGTGAGCTGCGCGAAGTCGACCGAGTTGAACGTGAGCCACGTCAGGAAGATCCCCAGGAGGAACCCGAGGTCCCCGACGCGGTTGACGATGAAGGCCTTCTTCCCCGCGCTCGCGTTGGCCTCCTCCTCGAACCAGAAGCCGATCAGGAGGTACGAGCAGAGCCCGACGCCCTCCCAGCCGACGAACATCAGGACGAGGTTGTCTCCGAGGACGAGCAGGAGCATCGAGGAGAGGAAGAGGTTGAGGTACGAGAAGTACCGCCCGAACCCCTTGTCCCCGTGCATGTAGCCGACCGAGTAGACGTGGATGAGGAAGCCCACGCCGCTCACCACGAGGGCCATCACGGCGGACAGCGGGTCGAGGGTGAGCGCGAAGCGGGCGCTGAAGTCCCCCGCGGAGATCCAGGTGTAGAGGACGCTCGTGACGTGCCGCTGCGCCGGGTCGAGCTCCGTCAGGGACAGGAAGGCGGCGCCGGCGTAGCAGAACGAGAGGAACGGCCCGGCGCACCCGAGGAACGACACGAGCCCCTCGCTCGAGCGCCTCGCGCACAGACCGTTGGCGAGGAACCCGATCAGCGGGAACAGGGGGATCCACGGCAGCAGGGCTTCGATCGTCGCCATTTATCCCTTCAACAGGTCCATCTCGCCCGCGTCGACGGTCTTCTTGTTCCGGAAGAACGCGATGAGGAGGGCGAGGCCGACGGCGACCTCCGCGGCGGCGACGGCCATCGCGAGGAGGACGAA
>CAZYRM010000008.1:0-66941 GCA_964649705.1 uncultured Planctomycetia bacterium | reverse complement strand
GGGCGAGGCCGACGGCGACCTCCGCGGCGGCGACGGCCATCGCGAGGAGGACGAACGACTGCCCCGCGGCGGTGTCCTGCGTCCCGGCAAGCTGGCTCTGCCAGGGGCGGAAGCGCGCGAACGCGATGAAGGCGAGCCCCGCGGCGTTGAGCATCACTTCGACCGACATCAGCATGACGAGGATGTTCCGCCTCGCGAGGACGCCGTACGCGCCGATGGCGAACAGGGCCGACGACAGCACCAGGCAGTTCGTGAGCGTCACAGCTTCTTCTTCGCGAGGACCACGGCGCCGAGGACGGCGACCAGGATCAGGATCGATACGACCTCGAACGGGAGCACGAAGTCGCGGAAGATCGCCGCCCCGAGCCACTTCGTCGAGCCGACGTCGGCGGGGGCCTCGGGGAACGCGGTCGTCTTCACGCGCGAGATCGCCGCGACGATCAGCGCGAAGAGGAGGGCGCAGATCCCGCCGGCGAGGGCCTTGACCTTGCCTCCGGGCTCCTTCCCCATCTCCTCGGGCGAGAGGTTCAGCAGCATGATGACGAAGAGGAAGAGGACGAGGATGGCTCCCGCGTACACGAGGAGCTGCATCGTCGCGAGGAACGGCGCGGCGAGGAGGGCATAGAGGACGGAGATGGAGACGAAGAGCCCCATCATGAAAAAGGCGCTGTAGATGGGGTTCTTGCGCGTGACGAGGGCGACGGCGCAGGCCACGCTCGCGACGGTGCAGAGGAGGAACAGTGCGGACGTCATGCGGCTCCGGGCGGGGCGTGGACGGAGGGGGCCCGGATCGGCACCCCCCAACTCTCCTGACTCTCGAAGGGGGGGGAGTCTATCCCCGGGCACGGACCTTGTCCAGGAATGCGGAATGCCCGGGGCGCTCGCGTGTCGTAGTGCAACCCCTCTGCGGACCTTGCGCGACGCCGGTCGGGCGTCGCCCGGCCGCTAGACGAGGCGGACGTTCTCGGCGCGGGGGCCCTTGGGACCCTGACCGGCGTTGAACTGCACCTTCTGCCCCACCTTCAGCTCTTCGAAGGTGGTGCCTTCGACGGCCGACATGTGGAAGAACAGGTCCTTGCCCGTGCCCGTGTCGATGAATCCGAAACCCTTGTCCGTGATCCGCTTGATCGTGCCTTCGGCCATTTCCTTCACCTTCCTAGAAGCGATGACGAATGGCACCTTGTCCTCGAAATGCGGACAATAGTAAAGAGAAATCCACGCGGACCCCCGCTCACCTCACGCCCATGCGCTTCTGCTCCGCCTGGGCGCACCTGGATTCGAAGGCACGTCCGGCAGCCTGGAGACCTGCCTCTACGGGGCGTCGAGAGCTTTCGCTTGACGCCCCGCGGCGATCCGGAGACCCTTGTCCGAAGCCTCGCCCTCACAGAGATCCGCCATGCCCGTCCGATTCACCTGCCCGCAGTGCAAGGACACCGGCGTCGTGCCCGATGAGATGGCCGGCAAGGAAGCCAAGTGCACCTGCGGTTTCGTCCTGACCGTCCCGCCGCTGGGCGGCGCCCCGGCCGAGGGGCCCGTCCTCCCCCTTCACCGAACGGGGCTCGATCGCAGGGTCGGCGAGCGGAGGAAGTCCGACGACGGCATCCCCGCGGTCGATCAGCGGGAGGTCGTCGATCGGCGGTCCGGGGACGAGCGCCGGGAGGCCCCCACGGAGCCGCACCGCGGGCGCATCGTCTTCCTGCCCCTCCTCCTGGGCGTCCTGGACCTCGTGCTCGGCGTGGTAGCGATCCGAGCCTGGTCGGCCGACGGCCTTCGCCGGGCGGAGGAGAGGCACAGGGTCGCGATCGCGTTCGAGACCGGCGGAGAGGGGATGATCCGCGTCCAGGAGGCCGCCCTGGCGCACGCGAGGAAGCTGGCCGGCCCGACGCCCTCCCCCGAGGCCCTGCGCGAGATCGCCAGGCTGGACGAGCATCGTGCGAAGCTCGTCGACGAGACCCGCACGGCGCCGGGGAACAAGGCGGAGGCCGAGAGGGAGATCGGCTCGACGCTGTTCACATCCTGGGCGGGCGGCGCGTTCCTCGGCGTCCTGACCTTCGCCTGCGTCCGGTTCCTCCTCTCGCGGACCCGGTAGCGGGGTCGTGCGGGACGGGAAGCTAGTGAGCTTCCGTGGAAGGCAGGGGGTAGCGCACCTGGCTGGAGAGCGCGGGGTCGTACTTGTGCTGCGAGTACGGGGCGCCCTTCAGGAGGCGGTCGCGGTCGTAGATCTTCTCCTGGCGGGTCTGGGAGACGACGTTGTACGTCCCCGTCAGGGCGATCGCGTCGACCGGGCACGCCTCCTCGCACATGCCGCAATAGATGCACCGCAGCATGTCGATCTCGAAGACGGCGGGGAACTTCTCGCGGTCCGGCCACGGGGACGGGCCCGCGACGATCTTGATGCACTCCGCGGGGCAGACCGTCTCGCACATGAAGCAGGCGACGCACTTCACGCGCCCCTGCTCGTCCTTCTTGAGCACATGCTCGCCGCGGTACCCCGGCGGCACGGGGAGCTTCTGCTCGGGGTACTGCGTGGTGAACGTGGGGTGGCTCGGCAGCATGTGGCGGAGCGTGCCCGCGAGCCCCCTCGCCATCTCGCCGACGGTCTTGTCGAACCAGTTCTTGTCTTCGGTCATCGTCCGCCCACTCTATCACGCCCCTCCGGGGGAGGCAAGCGACCGCTTCTCCGCCACGACGAAGTAGGCGAGCGGGAAGGCGGCGGCGCCGTACGCCTCGCGGAACCTTGGGGAGATCGTCGAGCAGACCCCGTCCAGGACCCACGCCCACGCCGCGAAGAGCGGCCTCACGAGGCGCGGGATCGCCGGAAAGAGCAGGCCGTACCGCGCGACGAAGACCCCCTTCCCCACCGGGTCGAGGCTCACGACGTGCAGGCCGCACCGCTCGATGACTCGCCTCAGCGCCGACGCCGAGAGCCTCCAGTAGTCGTCCGGCGAGCCGTGGATCTGGTAGAGGAACGGAGAGCAGAGCACGAGCCGGCCCCCGGGCCTCAAGACGCGCCCCGCCTCGCGGATCGGCGACTCGTAGTCCGCCAGGTGCTCGAGGCAGGAGAGGCACGTCACCGCGTCGAACGACCCGTCGCGCCACGGGAGCCTGCGGGTCAGGTCCGCGACGACCGTCGGCCGAAGTCCCGCGTCGAGGTCCATCGAGGCGATGCGGCAGCCGGAAAGGAGGGCGTGATAGTTCGACCTCTCGCCGCCGGTGAAGTCGAGCACGCGGCCCGAGAGCCCGAGGGCGGCGAGCCGCTCGTACTCGAGCGCGCGCAGGGGAGAGGCCGAAACGGACTGGCGGGCGAACCTCAGGAGGTCCATCTACCGCGTCAACATCTGCACGGCGCCGGTGACCATGATGTTCAGCATCGCCAGGGGCACGAGCCCCTGCCAGCCGAGCTTCATGAGCTGGTCGTACCGGAAGCGCGGCAGCGTCCAGCGGACCCAGATGAAGAAGAAGAGGACGAGGCCGACCTTCGCCGCGAAGACCCCCAGGGAGAGCGCCGCGGAGAGCCACGTGTACGAGTGCGGGTCCATCCCCGGGACGTGCCACCCGCCGAGGAAGAGCGTCACGAGGAGGGACGACATCACGACCATCGCGACGTACTCGCCCATGAAGAACAGCGCGAACTTCATGCTGGAGTACTCGGTGTGGTAGCCGCCGACGAGCTCGGGCTCGCACTCGGGGAGGTCGAACGGCAGGCGGTTCGTCTCCGCGAACGCGGCGACGAGGAAGATCACGAAGCCGACCGGCTGGTAGAACAGGTTCCACTTCGGGATGACGCCGTACCACGTCCTCGTCTGCTCCGCGACGATGTCGTTCAGGGAGACGGACCCCGAGGTCATGATGACGCTGACGAGGGCGAGGCCGAGGGGGATCTCGTAGCTGATCATCTGCGCGGAGCTGCGCAGCCCGCCGAGGAGGGAGAACTTGTTGTTCGAGGCCCACCCGCCGAAGGCGATCCCGTACACGTTCATCGCGCCCACGGCGAAGATGAAGAGGACCCCGACGTTCAGGTCGACGACCTGGAGCCGCACGAGCTGTCCGCCGATCTCGACGGCGTTCCCCACGGGGATCACGGCGAAGGCGACGGCGGCGGGGGCGAAGGCGAAGAACGGCGCGAGGACGTAGAGGACCTTGTCCACGTTCAGGGGGATGATGTCCTCCTTGAAGAAGAACTTGATGGCGTCGGCGATGGGCTGGAGGATCCCCCACGGCCCGACGCGGTTCGGCCCGATGCGGTCCTGGATGTCGGCGCTGATCTTGCGTTCCGCGTACACGAGCACGGGAACGACGTTCATCAGGCCGGCGAAGATCGCGACGGTCTTGATCAGGTCCAGAATCATGCGTTCGCCGCTCCTGCCGGGGCGGGGGTGCCCTCCGGGCCGGCGGTGGGCATCGCCCCCTGGGTCCCGATCTGGCGGTAGGTCATGCCCGAGAAGGCCGGGACCTCCTCGGCCACCTTGCGGAAGACGCCCTCGGCGCTGACCACCGGATCGGCCGCGCCGAGCCCGCGGAGGAGCGCCTGGTAGATCTCGATGTCGCGCGTCGCCTGCCCCGGCGGGTCGCACGCCGTGCGCAGCCGCTGGACGCGCCCGTCGACGTTCACGAACGTCCCGTCCTTCTCGAACGGCGTCGCGCCGGGCAGGACCACCTGCGCCGCGGCCGCGAGCGGACCGTCGTGGATGTCCTGGAGGACGCTCGTCTTCGCCGATCGAAGGGCCTCGACGAGGTAGCTCGGCCCCGCGAAGCCCGGGATTCCGTTCGCGACGTAGGCGAGGGCGACCTCCTGGTGCTTGAAGACGCGGATGACCTTCTCGACGCCGTCCACGAGGACGTCCTTCCCGAGGATCGCCTCGACGCCGCGGCGGTTCGGGTTCCTGTCCGCCTCGATCCGGAAGCCGTTCTGGGCTTTCCAGGACGGGCCGTCGGGCTTCACGAGGCACCCGACCGCCTTCGCGCCGAGGCCGTCGACGACGAGCTTCTTGAAGAGCCACAGCTCCTCGTTCGTCATCCACGCCGAGCAGACGCCGACCACGGCCCCGCCCGAGCGCTTCACCTCCTGGAGCCGCTCGGCCAGCGAGGCCATCACGCCCGTGAACGAGGACTTCCTCCCGTCCTCGCCCGCGCGGCGGAACTCGCGGAGGCGCTTCGGTTCGCGGGCGTACTTGTAGTTCAGGCGCCCCTCGTCGCACATCCAGTGGCCGTTCACGGGGTCGTTGCGGCGCGGGACGAGGCGCTTCACCTCGTCCTCCAGCACGTCCACGCGGAGGTTGCAGCCGCGCGAGCAGGTCGCGCAGACGCTGTCGGCGCCGTCCAGGTGCCAGACGCGGGCCGTGTAGAGGAAGTCCTTGCTGATGAGCGCGCCCACGGGGCAGATGTCGACGACGTTCAGGGACATCGGGTTGTCGATCGGGATCCCCGGGAAGACGTCGATCACCGAGCGGTCGCCGCGGTTCACGACGGTCAGCTCGCTCGTGCCCGTGACCTCCTGGCAGAACCGGACGCAGCGAGTGCAGACGATGCAGCGGTTCCCCCAGATCTTGATGAGGGGGCCGAGGTCCTTCGTGTGCTTCTGGACCTTGTGCTCCGTGAACCGCGAGTGGTCCTTGCCGTGGTCGAAGCTGTAGTCCTGAAGCCAGCACTCCCCCGCGCGGTCGCAGACGGGGCAGTCGAGCGGGTGGTTGATGAGCTGGAACTCGAGGACGGACTCGCGGGCCTTCTTGACGTCGGCCGACTTCGTGTCGACGACGAGCCCCTCCGTCACGGGGATGGTGCACGAGGACATGAGCGCCGGGCGCGGGCCGCTCATGACCTTGACGATGCACATCCGGCAGTTCCCGGCGACGGAGAGCCCCGGGTGGTAGCAGTAGTAGGGGACCTCGATCCCGTGGTCGAGCGCGAACTGGAGGACGTTCGTCCCCACAGGCGCCTCGAACTCCCGGTCGTCGATCTTGAACTTCGCCATTACGTCGTCGCCGCCGCGGCGCGGGTCATCGCCCGCGCGAAGCAGTCCTTGTTCGTGATGTGGAACTGGAACTCTTCCCGGAACTTCGGCACGTAGCTCTGGACCGGCATCGCCAGCGCGTCGGCGAAGACGCAGATCGTCTTCCCGCGCATGTTCCCCGCGATGTCCAGCAGCAGGTCGAGGTCCTCCTGCCGCCCGTGGCCGTCCTCGATCCGGTCGAGGATCTTCTCCGTCCACCCGCACCCCTCGCGGCATGGCGTGCACTGCCCGCACGACTCGTGGTGGTAGAACTTCGCCAGGTTCAGGAGCGCGTCCACCATGCAGACCGTGTCGTCCATGACGATGACGCCGCCGCTCCCGAGCATCGACCCCGCCCCGGCGAGCGCCTCGTAGTCCATCGTCATCTTCTCCGCCTCGGCGGCGGTCAGGACCGGCGCGCTCGACCCGCCTGGGATGACGGCCTTCAGCTTCCCGTCGCCGCGGATCCCCCCCGCGAGGTCGTAGATCAGCTCCTTCAGCGGGATCCCCAGCGGCACCTCGTAGTTCCCCGGCCGCTTCACGTGCCCGCAGACGCTGAACAGCTTGATCCCCGGGCTCTTCTCCGTCCCGAACGACTTGTGCCAGGCGGCGCCCTTCGTCACGATGTGCGGGAGGTTCGCGAGCGTCTCCACGTTGTTCACCACGGTCGGCCGCCTGAACAGCCCCGACACCGCGGGGAACGGCGGCTTGATCTTCGGATACCCCTGCCCACCCTCGATCGAGGTGAGCATCCCGGTCTCCTCGCCGCAGATGTACGCCCCCGCGCCGCGGTGGAGGGTCAGCTCGAAGTTGAAGTTCGTCCCGAAGATCCCCTTCCCGAGGTACCCCTTCTGGTATGCCTCGTCGATCGCCTTCTTCAGCACTTTCGCGCCGTGGGCGAACTCCCCGCGGATGTAGATATACCCGTCGGTGAGCTGCGCGCCCCACGCGGCGATGATCGCCCCCTCGATGATCGAGTGCGGGTCCCACTCGATGATCACACGGTCCTTGAACGTCCCCGGCTCGCTCTCGTCGGCGTTCACCGCGAGGTACCTGGGTTTCCCGTCGGGCGGAGGCACGAACGACCATTTCATCCCCGTCGGGAACCCCGCCCCCCCGCGCCCGCGCAGGCCGCTGTCCTTGACGGTCTTCAGGACGTCCGCCGCGGGCATGCCGAGGGCCTTCCGCGCCCCCTCGTACCCGCCGTGCGACTCGTAGAAGTCGACCTTGGGGCCGTCGGGGTTCCCCTCGTACTTCGTGAGGAGCCGCTCGTACTTCATCGCTTCTCCAGGCGATCGATGAGCTGGTCGAGCTTCTCGATCGTCAGGTTCTCCACGTAGTCGTCGTTCACCTGCACGACGGGACCGGTCCCGCAGCTCGCGAGGCACTCGACCTTGGACAGCGTGAACCTCCCGTCCTTCGTCGTCTGCCCGCAGCGGACGCCGAGGCGCTTCTCGAGGTGCTTCACGATCTCGCGGCCGCCGCAGAGCGCGCACGGGAGCGTCGCGCAGACCTGGAGGTGGTACCTCCCCGTCCCCGGGCGGCGGAAGTGCGTGTAGAAGGTGAACACGCCGTACACGGTGGCGGGCGCCATGTCGAGCAGCTTCGCGACGTACTGCAGGCCCTCGGTCGAGACCTCGCCGAAGTCGCGCTCGATCAGGCGGAGCGTCGGCAGGAGCGCCGCGCGCTTTGTCGGATAGCGCTTCAGGAGCCACTCGAACTCGCTCTGCGTCTCGGGCTTGAAGGTGATCATCGATCCAGCTCCCCGGCGATGACGTTCAGGCTCGAGAGGATCGCCACGACGTCGGAGAGCATCCGTCCGCGGAGCATCTCGGGCAGCGCCTGATAGGCGTAGAACGACGGCGGGCGGATCCTCAGGCGGTACGGCTTGTCCGAGCCGTCGCTCACGAGGAAGAAGCCGAGCTCGCCGTTCGGGGCCTCAGTCGACGAGTAGTACTCGCCCTGGGGAGGGTGCACGCCGTGCCCCTTCCCGGGCATGATCTGCTTGAAGTGGTGGATGAGCCCCTCGATGCTGCCGTAGACGGCGTCCTTCGGCGGGAGGCTCACCTTCTTCGTCAGGGCCATGACGGGCCCCTCGGGGATCCCGCGATCGAGGGCCTGGCGGATGATCCGGAGCGCCTGGCGGATCTCGTCGAGGCGGATCATGAAGCGGGCCCAGCAGTCCCCCTCGGTCCGCGTGACGACGTCGAACTCGTAGGTCTCGTAGCCGCTGTACGGCCGATCGCGCCGGACGTCGTTCCTCGCGCCGGAGGACCTCGCGAGGGGGCCCGTCAGGCCCCACGCGACGCCCTGCTGGAGCGTGAAGGTCCCGACGTCCTTCGTCCGCTCGCAGAAGATGGGGTTGTCGGCGAGCATGCGCTGGATCTCGTCGGCGACGTCGCCGACCTTCGTCGAGACGGCGCGGACGCGCTCGACGAACCCGGGCGGGACGTCGCGCGCGAGGCCCCCGACGCGGGTGTAGCTGGTCGTCAGCCGGGCGCCCGTGACCCACTCGAAGATGTCGTAGAGCCGCTCGCGCTCGACGAAGGCCCACAGCATCACGCTGAAGGCCCCCAGGTCCATCCCCTGGAGGCCCGCGCACAGGACGTGGTCGGCGATGCGCGACAGCTCGGCGAGGATGACGCGCAGGACCCTGGCCCGCGGCGGGATCTCGACGCCCATCATCTCCTCGACGGCGATCGAGTACCCGATGTTGTTGCTGAGCGGCGAGATGTAGTTCATCCGGTCGGTGACGACGACGAACTGGTTGTAGCTGCGGTACTCGCCGAGCTTCTCGAAACCGGTGTGGAGGTAGCCCATCTCGGGCTTGCAGTCGACGATCCGCTCCCCGTCGAGCTCCAGCTTGAGGTGGAGCGTCCCGTGGGTGGCCGGGTGCTGCGGCCCCATGTTGAGGAGCATGGTCTTGGTCGTGAGCTCGCCGGTCGCGACGGCCATCGTCAAACGTTCTCCACCGGTTCGTATCTGGGGAAATCCTCGCGCTCGCCTCGGCCCTTCAAGGGGTAGTCCTTCCTGAGCGGGTGGCCTTCGTAGTTCTCGGGCATGAGGATGCGGCGCAGGTCGCGGTGCCCCTCGAAGACGATCCCGTACAGGTCGAACGCCTCGCGCTCGGCCCACGCGGCGGAGGGCCACAGGTCGCTGGCGGTGCGGACGCGCGGGTCGCTCTCGGGGACATAGGCGCGGACGCGGACGCGCGCGAGCGTCCTGGTGTTCAGGAGGTGGTAGACGGCGGCGAAGCGCTCGGGGCGATCGAGCTTGAGGTAATCGACGCCGCAGACGTCGACGAGCATGTCGAAGCCGTCGTCCTTGAGGGCCTGGAGGACCTCGTGGGCGGCCTCGCGGGCGACATCGAGGGCGTCCTGCCCGCACTCCTTGTGGAGCGCAAGCACGCCGCCGGGGAATCGTGCCTGGAGGGGGGCGTAGTCCATCTAGGATGCCTTTGCGGGCGCCTTGGCCTTCAAGTCCTCTGCCCAGACTTCGGCGGCGGAGGGCTGGCGCTTGTCGATCTTCTCCTGGATCTTGAGGATGGCGTCGATGAGGCTTTCGGGGCGGGGCGGGCACCCGGGGACGTAGACGTCGACGGGGATGAACTGGTCGACCCCCTGGATGAGCGTGTAGGTGTCGAAGACGCCTCCCGAGGAGGCGCAGGCGCCCATGGAGATGCACCACTTGGGCTCGGGCATCTGCTCCCAGATCCTGGTGAGGACGGGCATCATCTTGATGGAGATGCGGCCGCTGACGATCATGACGTCGGCCTGGCGGGGGGAGAAGCGGATGACCTCGGCGCCGAAGCGGGCGAGGTCATAGCGGGAGGAGAGGGTGGCCATCATCTCGATGGCGCAGCAGGCGGTGCCGAACGGCATGGGCCAGAGGGAGTTCTTCCGCGCCCACGCGACCAGCTTGTCGATCTGCGTGAGGAGGATGTCGGGCAGGCCCGACATTACTCCCACTCCAGAGCCCCGCGCTTCCATATATACCAGAGCCCGAAACCGAGGATACCGATGAAGACGAGCATCTCCACGAACCCGGCCATTCCGAGTCCCTTGTAGACGACGCTCCACGGGATGAGAAAGACGGTCTCGATGTCGAACAGGATGAAGAGGATGGCGACGAGATAGAACTTCACGGGGAACCGGTCGCGGCTCCCGGCCATTTGGGGCACGCCGCACTCGTACGGTTCGAGCTTCTGCCTGCGGCGCAGGCGAGGGCCCAGGAGGGCGGAGATGCCGATCATTCCCGCGCCGGTGGCGACGATGAGGAAGATCCAGAAGGCCAGGGGCGCGAGACCGGACACGATTCCCTCCTCGGACTCGGCACTCTACCCCCGGCCTGGAGGCGAGTCAAGGCATCGAGTCCCAGCACAAGGGGCGCCGCGTTCCGGCCCTCACTTCCGCGCGGCCCGCAGGGCCGTCCAGTCAATGGCGGACTTGTGTTCGGTCCACCAGGACTTCATTTCGGCGACCTTTGCGTCGCGCTCCTCATCCTGGGTCGCGGGCTCGGGCGGCCCAAGCGTGGTCAGCATCCTGGTCAGCGACTGAGCCGCTTGGTCGCAGATTCGAATCGAGAAACTCGAAGTCCACCCCGTATCGGTATCGTCGTCAAACAGCGCGACGAGCCCCTCCGCGACTCGCGGGTCGGGAAGGCGGTAGGAATCGGAGATCGCCTGGTAACGCACCCTCTTCGGCGACTCCCGCATCAGCTCGCAGATTCCCCCGACGCCTGCGTCACCGCCGATCGTGACCAGGAGGCCGACGCCGCCGTGCAACAGGAACGAACGGTCGTCCTCGACTGGGAGCGCCTTCAGCCGCTTCACGACCTCCGCGGCGCCCTCGTCGGAGCCGCACGCCTTCCACAGGCACCGTGCCGCGGAGACGGCGACGTCGGGCTGCCGATCGGAAAGGAATTCGGCGATCCAGGCACGGTGCTCCTTCCCAAGCAGGTCGCACATCACGTCGAGAAGCTCCGCCCGCCGTGATGCGTCAGGGCGCTTGGCAGCCTCCATGGCGCGCGGAAGGTACTTCGTCGCGTCGAGCTTCAGGAGCGCCTCGGCGGCAAAGGGGTGGCGAGCGGTCTCCTTGGATTCGAGGATCCGCGCGAAGTACCCCTCACGCCCCGCGCCGCCGTTCTCCTCCCACCACGCCTCGGCCGCCAGTTTCGCCCTGGGTGCCATCCCGTCGCGCACCATGGACCCGCTCGTCGAGGAGCGATCGTAGATGTCCACGCCCGCGATGGCCTCGAAGACCTGCTGGCAGCAGTCGGCGTACCGCAGGAGGTAGTAGGAGTCGATCGCGAAGTTGCGCCAGTAGCCGACGCAGCGCGTGGGGCGGGTGTCGTCGAGGTGGGCGATGACCACTGGGATCGCGTCCCAACCCAGCTCGACCAGCCGATCGGCCGGATTGGGCGAGTCGTCTTGACGGCCCCAGCCCCCGAGGACATCGCACTCGCCCGGCTGCATCATCTGCATCGCGTCGTGGTCGCGGAGGCGGTGCATCCAATAGGTCGCCTGCTCTTCGGGCGGCAGCTTCGAGAGGGCGTCCGGCTCGATGTCGCGCCAGGCCTCGTCCTCCGCCAGGAGCGACTCGTACGCCCCCACCATGCCATTCGCTTCCGCGGTCCACTCGTGAGGCGGGAGGCCGCCGATCCGCTTCCAGGTGGCGAGGAGGTCCGTTCGCGCAGTCCCCGCATTGGCCTCGTTGATCACGCGCCATCGGAGATTGGAGGCGATCGAGTCCGCCAGGGTCTCCTCGATCGTCCTGGGGCTCCCCTTCTGGAGGCTCTGAGCCTGCTCCTGCCCGATGGACTTCTCCCCGAGTGCGGCGAGTTCGATCGCGCACCGCCACATCTTCCTCTGCATCGCCCAACGCGCGTAGAGGTGCGCCTCCACGCCGTGCGGCATGCCGCCCCCGCTGAAGTGCTCCAGGGCGCCAAAATAGGACTGCACGTCGGCGGCTACGTACTTCTTGCAGAAGTCGGCGTAGTCGACCTCGACGCGGTCGCCGGGTAGCGGCGCGTCCTTGGGATGGGCGTCCTTGTACTTCTCCCAGTCCTCGGGGAGGGCATGGGCGCGCTTGTAGGTCTGCACGCCGAGAGTGTTCTCGAGAAGAGTGATCTCGCCTTCGGACTCCGACAGGATCCAGCCGAGCGCATACTGGAACCGCATCTCGCGCCCACCGCCGTAGTAGCAGGCGCCCCCCGTGTTGAATACCACGAACGTCTTTCCCGGGACGTTCGGGAGGTCGAGCCCGTCGAAGACCTCGAGTCGCTTCTTGAGGGCCTCGACCTGCGCGATGTAGTCGAGCTCGGTCTGGATGCGCTGCCTTGCCTCCGCGCTGGCGCCTTCCTGTCGCACCCGGAGTAGATTGCCCGCGGTCTCGAAGTTCTCCTCGACGAAGAGGTCGAGCTCGGCCTGTGCCGCCTCCCGGGTGGCGGCGTCGTCCGAGTCGAGCCTCGGCAGGAGCGCGTCCATCGTGGCCTTCGGGTCCGCCTGCTGGGCGGCGAGGACTCCGCACGCGAACAGCAAGCCGAGCGTCCACCGTCGCATGGTTCCCTCCTGAAGACGTCTACGGGCCGGGCGCCGCAGGTCAAGGCCGCCGCGGAGGTGTGGACAGTTCCGACAGGTCGAGCCCAGCCCTACTTCGGAAGCGCGCGCGAGTAGAGGGTGCCCGCGCATCCGACGAACACGCGGCCGTCCGGGCTGACGAAGGGCCCAGGGAAGGCGTTCGGGGGCAGCCCATCATAGAGGTTCGTCCAGGTCTTCCCACCGTCGGCCGTGTACATGAGCCGGTCCGGCATGAGCGCGACGAGGCCCCGCAGCGGGTCGACCGGGCTGCACCAGAGACCGGAGACCCAGTCATCTTCGCTCCCCGAGTCATAGTAGGTTGAAGACTGGTCCTTCGCCCAGTCGTATCGAAGCACCTTGCCCATGTCGCAGACCAGGACCCAGTCGCGCGAGAGGGCGGCCTCATAGCAGCAGAGTAACGGTTTTGCGTGCGTCTTCTGGTCCCAGGTCTTGCCGCCGTCCGTCGAGCGCGCGAGCCCCTTGGCCCCATAGGCCACCAACAGACCTGGGCGCGCGAGGAGGCCATGTCCCGCAATCGCGCGCACGTCGACCTTGCCGCCCGTCGGCTCCCACGTGCGGCCGTCCTTGCTCGAGTACACCGGGCCCTTGTCGAGGACGCTGTACATCTCGCTCGCTGAGACCCACGCGCAGGTCTCCACCTCGGTTGGCATCTTGTTCCCCCGCTCCCATCCCTTCCCGTCCCTCGATGACCAAAGCTCGCCGTGGGCGAGGGCGATCATCGAGGAGCGCGAGCCGTGCAACTCTTGGGCCCCATCGAAGGGGAAAGCCGCCTCGATCGGAGACCATGTGCATCCACCGTCGGCGCTGGTGCGCACGCCATACTCGCGATCACACAACGCCATCCAACCTGACGCGTCGAATGTCACGCCGCACGCATCAAGATTCGACATCCCCGCGTCGGAGGGGGTCCAGCTCTCTCCCTGGTCTGTCGAGCGAAACAGCCCGTGTCCGGTCCCTGCCAGCAGTTCGCTGCCGTCGAGGACGGCGAGGCAATTGCATCGGAGGTTGTGGAGTCCGTGGTTGGACTCGCGGACTTCGCCGCCGTCCACTGCGAGGACGCCGCGATCGCTCGTGCCCAGGTAGATGCGCGGACCCTTCGATGGGATCGCGATCGCGCTGATGCCCACTCCCTGCGGGGCTGTTGGGAAGGGCCTCCATGTCTTGCCCTCGTCATCGGACCGCAGCAGTTCGCCGTACTCCCCCTCCGTCGTAAAGAAGGCGGCGAACATGACGTGTGGGTCTCGCGGGTCGAACCCGAATTCATTCACTTTCCCTGGCAGGTCGATCCGCGACCACTCCTTCCCGCCGTCGCGGGTGAAGAACATGTCCCCCTTCTTGCTTCCAATGGCGCTGAAACTGGCTGCGTGCCGATTCGGGTCGTTCGCCGCGCTGCTCAGCAAGACCATCACCATGTCAGGCTGGCCAGGATCGCTTACGGGGGTCGGCATGGGATTGGGGTTCCAGCCGTCCGACGTGCGGGCCGAGTACCACTCCCTGCGGCCAGACGACCCCTCTGCGCACAGGACCGCCAGGACGTCCTTCGCCTCGCGGCCGCACGGGGAGATCGCCTGCAGGGCGAGGGGCTTGAAGTCCTTCTCAAGGGACCAGGTCTTGGAGAGGTCGCCGCTGCGGTAGAGGCTCGATCCCACGCCCTTCCAGAGAGCACCGCCCGCGAGCAGGTGCGCCGTTCCCCCCTCGGGCGTGGCGGGAGGGCGGACGGGCTGCCAGGTGCGGCCCCCGTCTCCGCTCATGTACTGCACAGGACCGCCCATCGCCAGGACGTGGGATGCGTCGGAGGGATCCACCTGGATGCTGTGAACGCCGCCCCCATCAACCTGGTGCCGTGTCCACACGGATGGCTCCTCGGCGCAGGCAGCCACGCAGACGAGGAGAAAGGCAGTGAAGCAGCGCATAGGTCCCTCCCGCGACGGGGAGGAATCTAGCGCGCTGCGACGCGCTTTGCAACGGACCTTCGACGGCCGGGGCGTGCGCGATCGCCCTGCCGCGATTTGCTTCACCGTCACGGCGGCGTCGGGAGAGAGCGGTTTTTCTGGCGTCCGCGCGCCCGCCCGGTGCATCCTTCGCTGCGATATTCGAGGGGGGATGTCGATGAATCGCTGGCTTCTGCTGCTCTGCGCCTCCGTCTGCCTGCTGCCGCTCGCCTGCGCGCACCCGCGACACGAGTGTTCGGCGCCGTTCGTTCGGCACTACCATCACGCGAGCATCACCTCGACGTTCCGTGACGCGTCGATCAGGGACGTGATGGAGGCAATCTCGACGGAGGCGCACCGCACGATCGTCGTCGAAGCGGGGATCGTGGATCGCGTGTCGGTCGACTTCCGCGGTTGCCCGTGGCGCCTCGCGGCGGAGATCGCGGCGATGTCGGCGCGTTGCACGGTCCGCGAGACCGAAGCCGGCCTCTTGGTCCGGCGCCCCGGGCCGGTCACGCTCGAGTTCGCGCAGGCGGACCTCGCGCAGGCCATCCGCACCCTCGCGGCGTACGGCGACTGCGAGGTCGCCTTCGTTCCCGAGGTGAAGGGGCAGGTCTCCACGGGGTTCGTCAACTGGGAGTGGCGGCAGGCCCTCGAAGCGCTCGCCGCGCGGGCCGGGGGGCACGTGTTCCAGGAGGGGTTCGGGCACCTCGTCGTCGCCGCACCATCCCCAGAGGTCACGCAGGGCCGGATGGGGGCGAAGAACTTCAACCTGGGGTCGATCCGTCCTGCTGAGTGGCACGAGGCGAGGATCTCGGGGAATGGAGTCGGCGGGCCGCCGCTCCGCGGCCCCGCCGAGGGGATCACGCTCGTGGAGGCGCTCCGCTACATGCTGACGCGCGCAGACAACTCAGCCCCGCCTCGTCGGACGCTCGGTAGGCTTGACTACTTCCGTGATGGCAACGTCCTCATCGTCGTCGACACGCCGGCGGTCCTGGACCGCATCGGCCGCCTCATCGCGGAACTCGACGTCGAAGGCAGGTGATCGTGCCCCGGTTGGGCGCACGGCGACGCCCGGCGGCGATCGATCGTGGCCTGAGTCTCCTGAACTTGCACCTTAGGAATCTCAAGCCTCGACCGTGCTATCCCGGCTCGCGGCGGCTATCGCGACCGTCGCGCGCCGCGCGCTCGCTGCAGCTCCCGGCGCAGCCGGCGGACCTCGGCCTCGGCCTCCCGACGGGCGGCCGACTCCTCGGCGAGCGTCCTCAGCTCGTCGCCGTTGTAAGGGTCCGCGAGCCGCAGCATGCGGCCCGTATCCACGAGGTCGAGCCCCAGCGACGGGCTCTTGATGCGGTCCCCCTCGATGGGCTGCTCCACGTACGTTCCCCGTCTCAGCTCCCAGGCCTTCATCCGCCCCGGGAGGTACTCCCGTAGCGGATCATAGATGTAGTACTCGCGGACCTTCAGGACGTCGCGGTAGAGCTGGAACTTCGTGACGAGGTCCTCTCGCCGCGTCCCCCTGCTCGACACCTCGATGACGACGCTCGGGGCCTTCTTCTCCTCCCAGAGCTTGTAGACCCTTCGCCGCCTCTGCTCGACTCCCTTGATCACCATGACGTCGGGGCTCACGCGCCTGCGCGGGTCGCGCTCCTCGTAGTAGAGCAGGATGTTCCCGGTGACGTACATCCGCCGGCGGCGGGCGAACCAGAGGCAGAGCGCCTCGATCAGGTAGTTCATCTGGAACCGGTGCTCGTCCGTCTCCGCAATGGGCTTGCCATCCGACTCGGGGTAGACGATCTCCCCGCCTTCCCTTCGCGCGAGGCTGCCGTTTCGCATGCGAATCGCCCTCATGCGCGCAATCGTACGCGCCGTGAATCTCATCGACAAGCCTGAGCGGGCGCGGGGCGGCCTCACCGGAGGCGCGCGAGCAGTTCCCGCAGCCCAACGGCACGGACGCCGGGCGCCAACGCGGAGAGCCCCGCCGTCTCCGCCGGGGGCTGGTGCACGACGTACCCCTCCACTTCATGGCCCGTGATGGCCGCCGACAGGCGACGGACGGACCCCGCCATGCCGGGCATCACGGTCCGAGACGCCTTCGCTTCGACAAGCAGGAGCCGGCGGCCCCCTGCGGGCACCACGAAATCCACCTCGAGCCCCTGCTGATCTCGGAAGTAGTAGAGCTCCCGCCTGTGGCCCGAGCCGACCTGCTGCTTCACGATCTCGGAAGCCACGAACCCCTCGAAGACCGGACCGAGGAAGGGGGACCGGACGAGCGACCTGACCGACTCGATCCCCAGCAGGTGACACAGGAGCCCCGAATCGACGAAGTAGAGCTTGGGCGATTTGATCAGCCGCTTGCCGAAGTTCTCGAAGTATGGAGGGACCAGCAGGATCTGGGCCGTGACCTCGAGGATGCCGAGCCACTGCGAGAGCGTCGGCACCGAGACGCCGAGCGGCGCGGCAAGGTCGGCTCGATTCAGAATCTGGCCGCAGCGGCTCGCGAGGATCGACAAGAACCGGCGGAACGTGGACAGGTCCCGGATCGCGCTCACGGCCCGAACGTCGCGCTCGAGGTACGTCTGGATGTAGGAGCGGAACCAGACATCCGACGCAGCGGGCCTGGCCAGCACCTCGGGGAACCCCCCTCGAAGCAGGGTCACACGCTCCGTCTCCCGAGTGGAGAGTGGCAGGAGCTGGAACACCGCGACTCGCCCGGCGAGCGATTCCGAGACGCCCCGCATCATCGGCGCCTCCTGGGACCCCGTCAGGATCCACTGCCCCGTCCGTCGCGGCGCGGCATCGATGCGCGTGCGGACGTACCCGAGGATCTCGGGCACGTTCTGAATCTCGTCCAGGATCACCGGTGGGCGGAGTTCATCGAGGAAGCCGCGCGGGTCGGTCCGGATGCGCGCAACGACGTCGGGGTCCTCGGCCAGGACGTAATCCGCCTTCGGGAACAGCCTCCGGAGCATCAGGGTCTTCCCCGCGCGACGAGGGCCCGTGACCAGGAGCGCGGGAAAGCCGCGCGAGGCCCGAAGGACCTCGGAGGCCATCAGTCGGGGGATGAACCGCATGGTGAGAATCCTAAAGTACGACTTTAGGAAACTCAAGCCGGAATGTCGCTGGGATTGGGTGCCCCCGGCATGTACGATGCCCCCTCGGATCAAAGGGCCATTTGAATGGGGACCCCACCGATGAATCTAACCGCCTGCTCAGGGAACGCCCGGCTCAAGCACATCGCATGCATCGCCCTCGCCGTCGTCGTCGGACTCGCGGCCGCCTGGTGGTACTTCCACGGCGGGAAGAAGCAGGCCGAGCAGGCGCTCGACAAGGCAGGAGATGCCGCCAACCAGGCCCAGGGCGCGGTCCAGCAGGACATCCAGGACCAGAACGCCTCGTTCGACGCCTCTCGTCAGCGCCAGACCGACAAGCGCGCACCGACGGGGAAGTAGTTTCGGGTCAAGCGATGTCCATTGGGCACGGCGGTTGCCCGCGCCCGAGATCCAGATCCCAAATCCCAGATCCCAACGAGATCCCAGATCCTAACAAGCGCGCAGGCATTGTGTTGGGATCTGGGATCTCGCTGGGATCTGGGATTTGGGATCTGGATCTAGAGCGCGGGCAGCCATGCAATCCCACAGGATAGCGCCTGACGCGACATCACTCCGCTCGCTTCGCCTCCTCCTCGCGGCGCTTCTTGCGCGCCGCCGCCCAGAGCGAGAGGCCCAGGATCGCGCCGCCCAGCAGGATGATCGCCAGCGGCACCACGATGTTCAGCTTCAGCCCCATCCGCACGAGCTGGGCCAGCACGTCGAGCACCAGGAACGCCGTGCCGAAGTAGACGTACGAGCGCTCCTCGCGCGAGAGGCCTGCCACCACGCCGATCAGCGAGAGGACCCCGAGCACGGCCGCGTAGATGAGGTCCTGGTTCACCAGCACCTGGCAGGCGCTCGACCCGTAGATGCACAGGAGCCCGAACGACCGCGCCGCACCGAGGCCCGCCTCCTCGAACTCCTTCCGGTTCAGCTCCGCGAAGCCGATCACCGTCAGGCCGAACGGGATTCCGTAGTACTGCGGATCGATCTGGTGACGGTCGATCCAGAACGCCCACAGCCCCGCGTTGAAGAGGGCCCCCGCCAGGTAGCCGACGCCCATGCTCCTCCAGACCGCCGCCCCGAGCGCGTAGTGCACCGAGGCCAGCAGCAGGAACCCGGCGGCGCTCCCCAGCGTCGCGTGCTCCAGGGACAGGTACAAGGCGCCCACGAGCGGCCAGAGCCCCGCGGACACGGCCAACGCGCGGCGCAGCGACCGCGACGCGTCGGTGAACATCCCCGCCAGGAGCGCCGTGGACCCGAAGACGATCATCGCGATGGCGTCGTACCCCTCCGCGAAGGCCAGGACGTCCGTCCGCGCCCGCACGAAGACCCACGTCGCCAGCCCCAGACCTTGCGCGAGCGTGAGGAAGTACGAGCGGTCCGTCGAGACCGCCGCGTGCGTCATCCCCGCCAGGAGCAGCAGCCCCGCGACCGGCGGCAGGTAGTCGAGCAGCTTCGCCGCGGGCTCGTCGATGATCAGGTACGCCGCGCACTGCATCCCCACCACGGCGAACGCCAGAACGTGGGCGATGCGGACGTGCTCCCTCCCCAGGCGATGGCGGAACTCCCCCTCCGGCAGCGCCAGCAGCCTCTCCGAGCGGTAGAGCAGGAAGAGCGCGTAGGCGAGGACCGTGATCGCCGCGAGCGGGAGCATCGTCCCCGGCGGCAGGAGCTGCCCGTAGACGCGCCGCTGCCAGGCCCAGGAGAGCAGGATCGCCAGGAACAGGTTCCCCGAGTAGACCCACGCGAGCCGCGGCCGCTCCCGATCCATCGCGTCGCGGAAGAAGTACCACGTCGTCAGGAACATCGTCAGCGGCGTCGAGAGCTCCGCCTGCTCGCTCGGCAGCACGAACCTCGTCAGGCCGATCGCGACCCACGCGAAGCACGTGTTCCACTTCGCCGCCGCGGCCGAGAAGGCGCGCGCGAAGGTCCCCTCCTCCCCTCCGCGGGCGAACCTGAGCGCGTAGACGCCGCCCACCGCCAGGAGAGCCAGCTCGATGTCGGGGAGGACGAACTCGCTCACCTCGCTCCCCGAGAGGAGGCGGTTGACCGGAGCGAGATACGCCGCCAGCAGCCCCACGCCCAGCATCAGCGACTCGACCGCGCGCGGCGTGGGCCGCTTCAGCGCGAGGCGCGCGGCCGTGGCGGCGAGGAGCGCCGCGCTCCCCACGTGCAGCTCCGGGCGGTCGAGGAACCACGATGGGTGGAAGACGGCCTCCGCCACCCACAGACCCAGGCCGAAGAGCGCGGTCCCCGTCGTCAGCAGGCCCCCGACGCGGTCCGAGGACTCCGAGAATCCCTCGTGCGAGCCTCGCGTCCAGGTCGCCATCGTCGCGTAGACGTTCGCCAGGGCGAGGAGCATGAGCGGCTGGTGGACGTCCTCCAGGCCCAGGAGCCGGCGCCCGAGGCAGAGGTCGAGCGCGAGCGTCAGCGGGACGAAGCCCGCGTAGACCCATCCGACGCCTCCCGTTTCGGAGAGGAGGAACGCCACGAGCGAGAGCACCACACCGCCGGCGAGCAGCCCCGCTTGCTCCGTGTTCGTCGCCGCCCCGGGCCAGGCGACCGCGCCCACGACCAGCGCGAGCGCCCAGAGGACTACGCCGCCCCTGCGTACGGCGTCGGTGGCCTCCCCCGCGAGCGGCGCGAGGAAGACGAGGCCGCCCGAGAGGAGCGCGAAGGCGAAGGCGTACGCCGCGTTCGGGGCCGCGGCGCGATCGAGCGCGCCCACGACGGAGAGGACGATCGCCAGGACGCCCATCGCCACGGCGAGCCCCTTCCCCTCCCGCCACGCCCCGGGCGCGACCGCCATCACGGCGTTCGCCGCGACGAGCAGGAGCTGGGTCCAGAGGAACCACGAGGCGAACCCCGCTCCGAGCGCCGCGTGCGGCGCGGCGAGCTGCCATACCCTCGCCGCGAGCGACACGACTCCCAGGATCGCCGCGACGGAGAGCGCGAACGGCCCGAGCGGCGCGAACCACGTCGCGAGGACGCCCTCGCGATCGCGCCACAGCGCGGTGACCGAGGAGCCGAGCGCGAGGAGGAGCGCGTACGCCGCGAGCGCGGCTCCGTAGACGGCTGGGTTCGAGTCGGGGGAGTGGAAGCGGAGCGCGAGTGCGAGGTCGACTCCGACGACGAAGAGCGCGGCGTAGGTGAGCGCACGCCGGCCGCGTTCGGCCGCGGCCAGGAGGTAGCTCACAGCGCCCGCGGCGACGATCCACAGGAGCCGCGACGTGATTCCCCTCTCCACAGCGAGCCAGCCCGATCCGAGGCACGCCCCGGTCGTCGCGAGGACCGCGTACATCGGGAGGGGCCCCGCGAACAGCTCGCGCCGTTCCTCGCCCCGAATCGCCTTGAGGAGCACGACTCCGAGGCCGAGGAAGCCGAACCCGCTCGCCACGGCGCAGGCGGTCACGGCGTCGGCGTCTCCAGGCCAGCGGAGCCTCGTCCACGTGAAGGCCGCGCCGGCGAGCGCGAGGACCGCCCCGTGCCACGGGATCGGACCCGCGCCCGCGAGCGCGAGGAGCGTCCCGAGCGCCGCGTAGGCCAGGAGCGCCCACCCCGACGTCGGCGTGAGGCGCGTCACGTAGACGAGCACCAGCGCGGCCGTCAGCAGGAGCTGGAGGGCGTTCGCGGAGCCCCACAGCGCGCGGCCGAGGAGGTGGCCCTCCTCGCGCCGCCTGAGCACGACCGCCCCGGCGAGCCAGGCGGCGCCGAGCGCCGTGAAGAGGAGCACACGCTGTTCGAGCGACCACGCCAGGTGAGCGGAGGCGAACCACGCCGCCACGGCGACCTCCGCGCACGCGAGGAAGAGGAACTCGACGCGTCGCAGGCCGCGCCCGGCGCCGAGCGCGATGACCGAGGCGACGGGGAGGACGAGGAGCCCGGCTCGCGGGTCGTGCCCCCAGAACGAGGCCACGCCGGCGACGCCCATCGACATCAGCCAGAGCCACCCGGTCGAGGTCCAGGCGAGCCTGCGGCCGAGGTCGCGGCATCGAACGGCCAGCCACGCGACGCCCGCGAGGTAGATCAGATACTTGAGCGCGAGGTAGCTCGGCGGCATGGCCGCCCGGTTCGCGTACCCGAGCCAGACGGCGAGCCCGCCGCGCACGCGATGGGTGAGCTCGGGCATTGCGCGGTGGAGCAGCGAGAAGGCGAAGAAGCTCGCGATGAGCGAGGCCAGGAGGAGGTGCCCGCGGCGGTGCTCCCGCGCCGACATGCCGAGGACCACGGTCGCCCCGAGGCTCGCGACGAGGAGGTCGTCGAGGTCGCGCAGGCCGAGGAGGACGGCGAGGATGGCGAGGCACACGCCGACGAAGCCGACCGCGGTGAGGTGCGATTCGGACGGCTCGCGACGCGCGACGCGGCGCTCCAGCTCGACGAGGACGAAGGCCACGATCGCCGCGACCGGGGCGCTCCACGTCTCCGAGGCGCGGACGTGGAGGACGGAGCAGGCCACATACAGGTGGGCGAGCAAGCCCAGGAGCGCGTAGGTGAGGAGGAGGAGATGGAGCCAGCTCGCCCCGTGGGCGGATCGGATCCCCCCCGGGAACAGGCGGCGCGCGGGGAGGAGGGTCGCGAGGAGGAAGACCGCCGAGGCGCCGTACGCGGAGAGGCGGAAGAAGAGGACGGCGTCGGGGGCCTTGAGGAGCGGCGGGGCGAGCTGCGTGGCGCAGAGGAGGGCGTAGCCGATCGAGGTCGCCCATGCGAGGGAGCGGTCGAATCGCGAGAGGGCGACGCCGCCCAGGCCGACGAAGACGAGGAGCGAGACTGCGGCCATCCCGCCGCCGAGGGCGTGGTCCTCGGGGAGGATCTGGCCCGCCACGAGGACAAGGAGCGGGCCGCCGGAGAGGAAGACGCCGTAGAAGACCTTGGCGGCGACGTCGAGGCCGAGGCGCTTGTCGGCGAGGCGGCCGAGGGCGAACCAGCCGAGGGCCAGGGCGAGGAGGCCTCCGTGGACGACGAGTTGGCGGGTCGCGCCGGACATGGAGGACCAGGTCGTCACGACCATGTAGAGGGAGCCGGCGACGACGAGGAAGGCGCCGAGGAACCAGAGGTAGGTGTCGCGGAGGAAGGGCTTGACCTTCTCGTCCCAGAGGCTGGGGGAGGAGGGCTCGGGGGGCTCCAGGGGGGGCTCCGGTTGGCCGAGGTACCGGGCGATGCGCGGGGAGACGGGGCGGCGGACGGGCACGGGGACGGGCACGGGAGCGGGAGCGGGAGCGAGTACGGGCACGGGCTGACCGGGGACGGGCAGGGGCACGGGCACGGGCACGGGTGCGTCGGGCACGGGCACGGGCACGGGTGCGTCGGGCACGGGCACGGGTACGGGTGCGTCGGGCACGGGCGCGGGCACGGGCGCGGAGGGCTCCTCGTCCTCGGCGAGCCGAGCGACGGGGATGTCGTCCTCGGCGGGAGGCGGCGCGAAGGTGCCCTCATGCGATCGCGACTGCGGGCCGATGAGCGCGCGGATCCGCTCCTGGCACAGCCGGGTGACCTCCGCGGCGAAGTCCGCCTCGATGTCGCCTCGCCACAGGGCGGTCTCGACCTGCTGGAGGATGTCGCGGATCGCGGCGGCTTTCTCGATCACCCGCGGCTGGAGGGGGGCGAGGCACGAGGGGCATCGGAGGGAGGCGCGCTCGAGCGTGGTCCCGCAGTGGTAGCAACGGAATGCGGGCATCACGCGCAGGATAGCCTCCCACCTCGGGCGCGGCAAGGAACTCGGGGCCGTTCGCTACGAAGCCTTGGCCACGCACGTCCACCGCGGGATCCACGTCGAAGCGCTACGATCCGCCCCACATGGGCAAGCGCTTCGCCAGGGAAGCGGAACGGTCACGCATCCGCACAACATGGGACAGGGCAGGCACGTGTGCCCCACCACCGCCAGGCGCCGAGCCGCTATCGGTGCCAGCCGGCGGCGCGCATGGCTGCCCGTTTCCTGCGCCGACCCAGACGCCCGCTCCAGGTCGCTCGCGCCGGGTGCGAACGGAACACCGTCGACGCTACGGCTCCCCTTGAGCGGCTTCAGCACGGCGTCGCGACTGCGGCGATGGACGCGGAACCGACCGTCCCTTCGATTGACGTCCCGGGGACCGCGGAGGTAGCCTTCCTGGGCGTCCCCGCCAAGAGGGAGCCCCCCCCATGGTCGTCCGCACCGCCGAGTTCGCCGTCCTCGTCCTGCTCCTGTGCGCGGGCCCGTCGAGAGCGGGCGACACGCTCGTCTACATCGGAGGGGAGGGCGGGGCCGACGACGTCTACGTGCTGGACCCGGCCGGCGGCGAGGCGAAGCGGATCACGCAGAACGCGCAGGAGGCGGGGCGGCGGAACGAGATGGGCTCGCTGGCTGCCGCGTCGGACGGCTCGCGCGTCGCGTACCTCTTCGAGGCGACCGTCGGCGCGGAGCTCCGGATCGCGGGCCTGGACGGCTCCTCGCCCGTCACGGTGGAGCAGGAGGGCATGGAGTCGAGCTCCTCGCCGAGCTGGTCGCCGGGCGGCGCGCAGCTCGCGTTCCTGCGCTCGAAGATGATGTTCGACGAGCAGGTGTGCCTCGTGGACCCGGGCGGCCAGGGAGTTCAGAGGATCACCTCGAGTCCTGAGCACAAGACGGCCCTGTCCTGGTCTCCCGATGGAAGGGGGATCGCGTATCGCGGCGCGTCGCCGGTCAAGTCGGACGGCGGGACGAGCTACAACCTGGGAGACCTGTGGGTCGTGGACCCGGCCGGCGGCGAGCCGACGCGGCTGACGTCGGGGACCGGGGACGTGCGCGCGTTCGCGTGGTCACCCGACGGCGCGAGCCTCGTGTACGTCCTGTCGCCGATGTCGCCCGACCAGGAGGGGCTGCTCCTGGCCGGCGAGCTGTGGGTGGTCTCGGCGTCGGGCGGCGATCCGACGAAGCTGACGCCGAAGGCGGACTCGTACGACTCGGAGCCCTGCTGGTCGCCGGACGGTGCGTCGATCGCCTTCAGCTCCGTGCGGGACGGCGGCTCGGAGAGCGTCTACGTCATGCGGGCCGACGGTTCGGAAGCGCGGCGGCTCACGGATAACGCGTGGGGCTCGGAGCAGTGCCAACCGAAGTGGGCCCCGAGCGGCGCCTGGCTCGCCTACGGCCAGAAGGACGGCTGGGAGCTCAGGCTCTGCCTCATGGCCCCGGACGGCTCCGGGCAGCGGGAAATCGCCGCGAAGGTCAAGGCCTTCGTGTGGACCACCCGCGAGTAGGGGGACCAGGTCGCTCGCGCCGGGCGCGGACGGAAAACCGTCGACGCTACGGCTCCCTGGCCCGCCACGCCCGCCCGACCGCGCGCAGCCAGTACAGGTGGCCCGGGGCGCAGTCCTTCTCCAGGTCCCCCAGGAGCGCCCACCGCTCGGGCGTAATCGTGGTCCTCGCCTCGAGCCACGTGAGCACGGAGCGGCGCTCTTCGCCCGGAATCGCCTTCCAGAGGAACCGCATCGCGGCGTCGAGCCGAATGTCCTCCGTCTCCAGGAAGACCTCGACGAAGGCCCCGTAGTGCCTCTTCGGGTCGGCCTCCAGGAGCGCGATTGCGTCTCCCACGCCGTCTTGCCCGACGTACACGGCAAGCACGCGAAACAGCGTGCGCTCCGACATGGCGTCTGCGCCCCCGGGCGCGGAGAGCAACTTCCGGTAGAGCTCCTCGTCGCCCGTGCTGGCCAGGACAAGCCAGACAGGCTCCCGCACAGCCCCTGCTGAATGCGGCCAGAGCTCGAGGACGATTTCGAGCGACGGGTCCGGGAAGCGCGGATCGAGGCAGGCCAGGATCGTGTTCTGATCGTCGGGTGCCTTCAAGGTCGCAAGGCGCTCGATCCCCTCCTTGCCGAGGAGCGCGCACAGGGGGCCGACGTGCTCGACTCTCGCCCCCGTCGGACGGCCGTCGGCCTCCGCGATCCACGCCCTCACCTCGTCCCGCCCGCCGATCCGCATCGCGGCGCGGGGCAGGTCCTGGACCCGGTCCGAAGCGGGGTCGCTCGTCCCGAGGTACGCCTCGCGCATCGCGGGGAGCGACTCGCGGTCGTCGAGCGACGCGAGCGTCCGCACTATGTCCATGCGCCAGTGCGGGTCATCCTCCGCCAGCAGCCGACGCACCTTCGGCGCCCACTCCACGACGTGGAGGCGCTCGATGACCCTGAGCGCCCTCCACCGTGTGTCGTCGTCCTTCATCCACCCGTCGATCCGCGCGAGCACGACCTCCCGGCGGCCCGAGTCCACCAGGGACTGTACCGCCAGCTCGCCGAGGGAGTCGTTGGCGCTCACGTACATGTCCAGCTCTGGCGGAATGGCCTCGGGCTTGAGCCGGCACAAGAGCTGTGCGGCTTCGTCGTGGATGACTGGATCCGAGGAGTGCAACAGGGCCAGGGCGTGCGCCGACGAACCGGGGGCGAGGAGGCGCTGGGCCGCATCGAGGTAGTCCCTCGTCCTCGGGGGGTCGTTCTCCTCCACGAGGCGTCTCCAGAGGAGGTCGTCCACGCGGCCGTCCCCCATCCAGTACTCGGCGGCCCTGGAGCCGGAGGAGGGATTGAACCGAGACCACAACTGCGCAGTCGTCGCCCTCTCGAGGAGACCGAAGGCCTTCCCCGCAAATCGGCGAGTGCGGTCCAGGTCGAGGACCGCGGAAATGACTGAGGAGAAGGCCTGCGCGTCTGCGGGGTCCGCCTCGGAGAGCGCGCGATCGAGCACTCCCAGGTCTCCGAGGCTGAGGCAATGATAGAAGGCGTTCTTGCGGACGAGCGGGTCGGTGTCGTCCAGCAGGGTCCTCGCCGCGACGATGAGCTCCTCGTCGTCGATCTCGCAACGCCGAAGGGCGGAGCCGACCGCCAAGCTCCTCACCTCCGGGCACCGGTGCGCCATCCCGGCGCGCAGGCGCTCGCGCGGATCGCCTCCCCTCCGCTCCACGAGGATCGAGGCGGCCGCGTGCTGGAGGGACCGCGGGTAGTCGCCGTCGATCACCTTCTCGCAGACCGCGAGGTCGGCCGCCGAGAGCGCCCGCTCCGCCAACTTCGGCTGGAGGGCGCTGCCGATGTCCTCCCCAACCCCGGGCCTCCCCTCCAGGACCCCCGCGAGCGCGGCGATGCCCCCGCACTCGTAGACGCGGAGGAGCCACTCCCGCCGCCAGGCGGGGACCTCGCGCCGGTCATCCTCCAGGAGCGCGGCGAACGTGGTGTCATCGAAGAGGAGGTCGGCCATCCCCGGGTCGGGGATCCGGAAGAGGGCCTGGGCCGCCCACCTCCGCAGGGTGCGCCTCCGATCGCGAAGCCTCTCCCGCAGGACCGGCGCGGCCTCGCTCACGCCGAGGGCGCCGAGCATCCAGCAAGCGCCCGCGCGGACGGGCGTGGAGGGGTCGGAGAGGCGAAGCACGAGGGCGTCGCGCGCAAGGTCCGGCCGCGCGTCGCGGAGGGCGCCGGCGATCCTCTGCTCGGGCACCTCCCCCCAGGCGACGCCTCGGAGGAGGAGGCGGTGCGTGACGACCGCCTCCGTCATCCCCGCGGGAATGGACTGCGGCTCGTCGGTCCGGTGGTCGAACGGCTCCTTCGGCAGGAGCGAGCGGACCACGAAGTCGTGGACCTGCCTCCGGGCCTCGATCAGCCCTCGGAGCCGCGAGGACGCCTCGGCGTCGGTGCTCCCCTCGATCGCCGCCTCGAGGTCGGCCTCGCAGAACTCGGCGAGGGCGAGGAGCGAGCGGCTGGCGGCGTCGCGGCGCTCGAACTCGTCCGACGAGAGGTCCTTGATGGCGCCCGCGACGCGTTCCCTGAGGCCCGCTCGCCACGCCTCTCCCCCAAGCGGGGCGTCCGGGGCCTGCGCAAGGACGGTGAACAGGAGGAGGGCGGTGAGCGATTCCATGTCGATGTTGCCTCCTGGACAGGGGCGTCGGGGTAGTGCCGCCGTCGGCTACTTCGGGTCCGGTGAGGGAGCCTCGGGATCCACGAGGTCATAGACTCGGACGTAGTCGACCAGGAACTCGTCGGGGAGCTCAGCCTTCCGAATGTCGCCCGCCCACCCGTTGAACTCGATCTCGTCGGAGACCTTGAGGTAGAGCGGGACCTGACACACGCCCCCGGCGCGCGTCCGCCAGACCTCCTTGCCGTCGACATAGAAGCGGTACTCCTCGGGCGTCCACAGCAGGCCGAAGGTGTGGAACCCCTCCATCACGCCCTTCACCGTGGACCGGGTTCCCTCCGAGCGGTGCTCCTTGCCGTAGCCGTCCCAGTGGAGTGTGTGCTGGACGCGGTCGTCGAGCCACGGCTTCTCCATGACGTCGATCTCGGTCCCGTCGCGCCCCTCCTCCCCGAGGCCGCCCACCGAGTCGGCGTAGAGCCAGAAGGCGCTCCAGTGGCCTGGCTGCTTCTGGAGGCGCATCCGCGCGACGTAGTACCCGAAGGCGTGCTCGAAGCGCCCGCGCGTCCGGACGCAGGCGTCGTAGTACTCCTTCCCCTCGACGAAGGAGCGGATCCGCAGGTGCCCCTCGCCGTCCAGCGACACGGCGCGGTTCGACCACCACGCGTCGCGGCGACGGCACTCGGGGACCTCCCACTTCGCGGCGTCCAGCTCGTCGCCCTCGAATTCGTCGCTCCAGGCGAGCTTCCAGGCCTTCCCTTCGGGCGCGGCGGGGAGCGCCTCTTCCTCGGCGCGCAGGTCGCCCGAGAGGATCAGCGCGAGGAGCGCGGCTCCCGTCCCAAGGCCGCAACGACGAGGTCGCCGCATCAGGTCCTCCCGTCCGAGGCGGACGCTACTTCGAGCCGGCGACGTCGCGCCCCTTCAGCCTGACGAAGTTGAGGAACGCCATCTGGAGATTGTAGGCGCCGTCCTCGTCGAACTCCTGCTGCTCGAGGTGGCTGACGAAGTGAAGCACGCGGCCACGGCTGCCTCGTGCGCCCCCCGAGACGCTCGCACCCATCTCCCAGGTCAGCGCGACGGGCGTGTCCTCGAAGTCGGGACAGAACGCGAGGACCGTCACCGCCTGCTTGTTCTTCACCTTCGCGGCGTAGGTCGCCCCCTCGAACCACCAGTCGAAGGCCGCGTCGGGTTTCCTCATGTCGGCCAGGAGCGGGTGCTTCAGCGAGGACGCCTTGAGTTTCACCTGGTGCGAGCCGTCCAGCTCGTCGCCCGTGTCGACGCGGACGTACTCCGAGAATGCGCCCGCCAGGATCGCCAGGGACCAGTCCGTGGTCAGCAGGTAGCCTCCCCTCGTCACGAACGCCTCGAGGGACTTCTCCTCCTTGCTGCTCAGCTCCTGACCGGTGCAGTTGATCACGACGATGTGCCGACGCGGGTCGAGCCTCTCGATCGAGGCCGCGCCGGGCTTCTCGTCGTCGTCGTCAAGCAGCCCGGTCTTCTTGCCGTTCAAGAGGTCCTGGAACCCCTCGAACGCGATGTTCTTGTGCGGGATCTTCAGCGCGGCGAAGACGAGCTCCACATGGTCGAATTCCCCCTCGACGACGAGGATCTCCAGCTTGTCCCAGGGGATCGTCTTGAGCCTGTCGCGCATGGGGGCGTCGGGGTCCGCAACAGTCGCCCCTCGCTCGGGCTTCTTCTCCGGGTCGTCCGCGAAGAGCTCGGGCAGGGCCGTCGCGCAGAGCAGCAGCCCGATCCACGCCAGCAGTCCGATCCGTCCTTTCATGGGTCCCTCCGCGAGCTGGATCCGCGACGCGCGCAGACCCGGACTACCGCACGTCCCCGGCCGCGGGCCAGGTCTCGCCGTTCGCGGCGTTGTAGGTGGACCAATTCTCCCTCACCCAGCGGAGCGACGCCAGGTTCCCCGTCAGGTCCCGGTGCACGTTGATCCAGCCCCCCACGGCCGGGTACCGGGCCAGGCCAAGGAGGACCTCCGCGCGACCGTCCCCGTCCAGGTCGCCGCACGCGGGACGGACCTCGCCGTCCGCCGCGTTGTAGTCGGTCCAGTTCACCCTCCCCCACCCGACGGCCACGTTGCCGGCGAGTGTGTCGTCGTAGGCTCGGAACCAGCCCCCGGCGGGCGTGTAGGTCCCCAGCCCCAGGACGATCTCCTCGCGGGCGTCAACGTCCAGGTTCCCGACCGCGGGCCAGGTCTCGCCGTTCGCGGCGTTGTAGGCGCCCCAGGCGAACTGCACCCACCTCACGAACGCGAAGCCCGACGGGCCGTCGTCCAGGACGAGGACCCTGCCGCCCGCCGCCGTATACGTCCCCAGCCCCACGACGAGCTCCGCTCTCCCGTCTCCGTCGAGGTCCCCTCCAGCAGGACGCGTCTCGCCGTTCGCGGCGTTGTAATCGGCCCACGGGACATCCACCCACCTCCAGAAGGCGTTCCCCGCCGAGGCGTCCTCGAACAGGGCGCAGCGGCCGCCCTGCGTGGGATACGGGCCGAGCCCGACGGCGATCTCGGCGCGGCCGTCTCCGTCGAAGTCCGCGCAGGCGGGCCGCGTCTGGCCGTCGGCCGCGTTGTAGGCGGTCCACGGGACGCGGATCCACCGCAGGACCGCGTACTCGGCGACGGCGTCGTCGCGGATGACGACCCATCCGCCGGAGGCGGGGTACGAGCCGAACCCGATCACGAGCTCGTCGCGGCCGTCGCCGTCGACGTCGCCGCAGGCGGGCCGCGTCTCCCCGTTCGCGTTGGCGTAGGGCACCCACGGCACCTGCTGCCAGCCGGTGTTCGCGAGGCCGACCGGGAGGTTCGTGAACGTCTGCAGCCAGCCTCGTCCCCCTCCCGAACCCAGGCCCGCGACGACCTCGTCCGCGTCGGTCGAGTCGACGATGAAGGCCGCGTCGCTGATGTCGCCCGCGCGATTGCCGGCCGAATCGTCCGCCGAGACGCGGACCCGCACCAGCGCGGAGTTGACGAGGGGCACCGTCCAGTCGTACGCCCCGTCGTTGGCCTCGCCCGTCGCGATCAGGATCCAGTTCAGGCCGTCGACGGTGTACTCGAGGACGATGGGCAGCGCGGCGAGGTTCGGGTCGGCGATCGCCGAGGAGTCCCACGAGATGCCGAGAGTGGCCCCGCCCTTGACGTAGCCCCCTCCGTTCGGGGAGAGGACGACGCCCGCGGGGACCGTCGGCGGCGTCGTGTCGATGGTGAAGCTCCGGCTCCCGGACCACGCGGAGACGTTGCCGACACCATCCGATGCCCGGGCGCGCCAGAACCAGGTCCCCTCCGCCAGGACCGCTGCTGTCGCATCGCTCGGAATCACCGTCGCGGACCAGGCGACGGGGGCGGTGAAGGCCGCCGATTCGTCCACCTCGACGTCGTAGTCGAGCACCCCTGCCCCCGCATCCGTGGAGTCGGCCCAGTCCAGCGCGGGTGTGGTGTCCCCGGTCACCACGAGGTCCGCGGGCGAGGTCAGGCTCGGCACCGTCGGCGGAGTCGCTTCCACGCGGAGGTCGGCGTCGCCCTCGTCGTTCGCCCCGAACGCATGCCAACGGGAAGAACCCGCCCCAGGGTAGGCCACCCGCGCGCGCCAGTGCCTGGCGCCGGTCGTCAGGCCGCTGACGCTGACCTCGCCGATGCTCCCCGAGGCCGCGGCCGAGCCTGTGCTCAGCCCCGTGCCGTCGAACGGGGTGCCGATCGGCTTGACCTCGGCCTGCAGCCTGAGGCGGCCGCCGATCGGACCGTTGTTGATCAGGCTCCCTCGCAGGACGATCGTCGCCCCGCCGATCCCGCCGAGGTCGATCGAAGTCGTCCCGTCGGCACGGAACTGCTGCAGAGAAGGCCCGCGGGGCGGGATGCCGGTGTCGCCGACCCCCAGGACCGCGAAGGCCCGTCCCTCGTCGGTCGCCTCGCCGTTCCATTTGAACGCCCCGATCACGACGTCCGCGAACCCGTCCGCATTGACGTCCCCGGCGCCCGCGGCCGAGTACCCGAACTGCGCGTTGGCCTGGTCGGTCGGATCCGCCGTCCACGACGGGGTGCCGGGCAGGCCCAAGAGGCCGCCGTGGTAGACGTAGGCCCTCCCCTCGTCGACCTGCTCCGCGTCGTACCCGTCGGCTCCGACCAGCACGTCCGCGAATCCGTCCGCGTTGACGTCCCCGGCGCCGGCGACGCTCCACCCAAAGCGGGCGGTGAGCTGGTCCGTCGGGTCGAGCGTGGTGAGGGCGGCACCTGCCAGCCCCGCGGCCGATCCTGCATACAGGTACGCGCGTCCCTCGTCGACCTGCTCCGCATCGAAGAGCGGCGCACCGATGATGACGTCGGAGTACCCGTCGCGGTTCACGTCCCCGGCTCCGGCGACCGACGCGCCGAACTCGGCGGTATTCTGATCGGTCGGGTCCGCGGTCCACGCGGGCGCCGCCCCCAGCCCCGTCGCGGACCCGTGGAATGCAAACGCGCGCCCCTCGTCGGTCTGCGCACCGTTCCAGAGGTTTGCGCCGACCACCAGGTCCGAGAATCCGTCTCCATTCACGTCACCCGCCCCCGCCACGGAGTAGCCGAAGCGCGCGCCGGCCTGATCCGTCGGATCAGAGACCCAGTCGGCCGCGCCGGCGAGGCCCGCGAGCGAGCCGTGGAAGACGAACACGCGACCCTCGTTGGCCGAGCCGCTGTCCCACAGCCACGCCCCGACCGCGATGTCGGCAAGGCCGTCGCCGTTCACGTCGCCCGCTCCTGCCAGCGAGTATCCGAACTCGGCGTTGAGCTGATCCGTCGGGTCGATCGTCCAGTCGGGCTGAAGCGAGGGACCTCCGGGCCCCCCGAGGTAGAGGTACGCGCGCCCCTCATCGATCGCCTCCGCGTCGAAGAGGAAGGCCCCCACGAGGATGTCCGCGTAGCCGTCGCCATTCACGTCTCCCGCGCCCGCCACGCAGCCGCCGAACTCGGCGTCCGCCTGATCGGTCGGGTCCGCGGTCCAGGCCGCCGTCCCCGAGGGCCCCGAGGCTGACCCGAGGAACAGGTACGCCCGTCCCTCGTTGGACTGCTCCGCGTCGAAGAGCTGCGCGCCGACGATCACGTCGTCGAAGCCGTCCCGGTTCACGTCCCCCGCCGAAGCGACGGTGTTGCCGAACTGCCCATTGAGCTGGTCGGTGGGGTCCGTGTTCCACGACGGGGCGGGGGAGAGCCCCCTCGACGAGCCCAGGAAGAGGTGCGCGCGCCCCTCGTTGGCCGCCTCGCCGTCCCAGCCCATCGAGCCGACGATGACGTCGGAGAAGCCGTCGCCGTTCACGTCTCCAGATCCCGATACCGAGTAGCCGAACCGCGCGCCGGTCTGGTCGTTCGGGTCGGCGATCCACGCCGCCGTCGTCTGCAGCCCTGCCGAGGTCCCCAGGAAGAGGTATGCGCGCCCCTCCGACGCGAAGGAGACTCCGTCCCACCAGGTCTGCGCGCCGACGATCACGTCGGAGAAGCCGTCGCCGTTCACGTCCCCGGCACACGCGACGGATTGCCCGAATTCGGCGAGCCCGGTATCCGTCGGATCGACCGCCCAGGCAGCGGTTGTGGCGAGGCCGGTGGCAGAGCCCAGGAACAAGTACGCACGGCCCTCATAGTTGGCCTCCGCATCGAAGCCCCACGCTCCGATGACGACGTCGGAAAATCCGTCTCCGTTCACGTCACCGCCAGACGCGACCGAGTTCGCGTATTCCGCGTTGAGCTGGTCCGTGGGATCGGTCTGCCAGCCCGGCGAGGCGGGGAGGCCGCCCGCGGAGCCGTAGTACACGAACGCGGCCCCCTCGTTGTCCGCCTGGTTGTCGAACCCCTGCGCGCCGATCACGACGTCCGAGAACCCGTCGCCGTTGACGTCGCCCGCAGAGGAGACCGCCACCCCGTACCGCGCGTTGTCTACATCCGTGGGGTCCGCGAACCACACCGGTGTCGCGCCGACGCCCGACGCGGAGCCGTAGAAGAGGAATGCTCGCCCCTCGTTCACCTGCGCCCCATCCCAGTAGTCGGCCCCCACGATCAGGTCGCCGAAGCCGTCGCCATTCACGTCCCCGGCGCAGGCGATGGACCGTCCGAACCAGGCGTTGCCCTGGTCCGCGGAGTCCGCGGTCCAGTCCGCGGAGGCCGGCAGCCCGGTCGGGGAACCGTGGTACACGTAGACGCGTCCCTCGTTCGTGAACTCGCCGGTCATCTGAGGGGCACCGACTGCGACATCCGCGAAGCCGTCTCCGTTGACGTCACCTGCGGAGGAAACGGAGTAGCCGAAGCGGCCCCCGCCCTGGTTCGTCGGGTCGGCCGTCCACGCGGGGGTCACACCTAGTCCGGTGCCGGAGCCGAGGAACAGGTATGCCCGTCCCTCGTCGGTCGCCTCTCCGTCCCACCAGAGGGCACCGACGATCACGTCCGAGAACCCATCACCGTTCACGTCGCCGGCGGAGGAGACCGACCACCCGAAATTGGCGGCCTGGTCCGTCGGATCTACGATCCACGAGGCCGGCGAGATCAAGGGGTCGATCGTCACGGGATAGGCGGCGCCCGCGTCGTCCACCTCGATCCGGATCGCCCCCTCTTCGCAGCCCAGCGAGGCCGCCATGCGACGCCCATCCGCGCCCCACGCGAGGATGCCCCGATAGGCGAGCCTCTCCGTCCCCTTCTCATCGGCAAGGACGATCTCCGGAGTCCCCGCGTTGCTGGAGGCGCGAAGTCCCGCGGTCACGGGGATGCGCACCCGCAACCCGTCTCGCGCGGGCCGTTCCAGGACGCGGATCGTGTGCTCCACGCCGTCCGAGCGGTTCTCGAAGCTCTCCTGCACAAGGCCGCGATCGGCGCGTACGACGGCCCCCTCCGTGCCAAGGACCGTGGGCGACGACGTGACCCCCTCCACGCCAGCCCATCCCCAGGCGATCGACCACTCCCCACCCGATGCCTCGAAGCAGGCCGCCTCCGTGCGGAAGGCGAGCCGTCCAGGGACCGCGTTCAGCACGACCGAGCCGTCCGCGCAGCCCCGTGCCTGCCGCTGGTCCTCGGCGATCACCTCCCGCACGCTCGCCATCCAGGCCTCGTCCGTCCCCGCCGGCGTCTCCGCCCGAGGCACGGCAGCGGGCGCGCACGCGGGACGGGAGACGGAGGACTCGTCGTCCCGCAGGCTCAGGAAGAGGCAGAGGGCGGCGATGAGGGCGATACCCAGGGCGAGGGGCTTTCGCATGGATGAGACTCCGGTGCGCGCGGCGGCTCCGGTGGTCTTCCCGTGAGTTTCGCGCGGGAAATGGCGGGAACCGGAGCTGGCAACGTAAGGGCGGGCCGCGGCGGCGTCAAGAGCAGACTCGGTCCCGGGTTGATCCGCGCCCCTCCGCGTGTGAGAATCCCCGCCATCTCTGACTGGACCCCGCCGAAAACGCTCGGGAAGTACGAGCTTGTCTCGCCGCTCGGCCAGAGCGCTCGCGGCCGCGCACGACGCCGGCGTCGTCCACCGGGACGTGAAGCCGGGCGGGCCTTTCATCGACACCAGGGGGCGCGTGCACTGGGTGCTCCCTCCGGGCGTCGAAGCGATGGGGTGTTGGAGACGAACGCAGCGGAGGCGCGGCGACCGGCTATCCGCCAGGTCGCGGCATGACCCAGCGGATGTGCTCGTCCAAGTCGCCCGCAACGAGACCGTCCACCAAACCGGCCTTCATCCGCTCCAGGACCTCGGGTTCCTCCGGAGAGGCGTTCTCCTTCTCGCAGACGCGGTAGACCCAGTGCTCGGTCTCCGAGTCCGCGAACGGCCCGAGGAGGTCTCCCACTCGCGCGGACAGGAGCTGTGCGCGCGGCACGCGATTGTGGTCCGGCAGGAAGGCCCGCGATCGGTGCATTCGGGCCCCGCAGCGACGCGCGACATCCTCGAGCGGATCCCCGTCCTCCCGCACGCACACGATTGCCTCGCGCGCGGCCGACGCGCTCGGGAACGCCGCGCCCTCCAGGCACATCCGGACGCAGTCGGCCACCCGCACCTGGGTCTCGCGGCGGAGCCGATCCGCGGTTAGCAGTCCGCTGATCCTCGTCCGGTAGAGGGTCTCCAGGTCGAGGAGGTGCTCGAACAACTCGGGATGGACCCCGTGCTCGGCCATCCACTCGCCCCACTTGGCCTCCGTGCCAAGCCCGCGTTCTCCCAGGAAGACATCTCGCCTGGCATCGAGCAGGCTTGCGTTGGGTCGATCACCGCGCGCCGCGTAGCCTGCGCGCACTGCGGCACGCCGTGCCAGGGCCAGGGCCAACCGCGCCAGATCGCCGCCGAGAAGCGCCTCGACGCGGAGCAGCGGCTCCGCCTCCCGCGCGAGAACATGGACCTGCGCCGCCACGTGCGCGAGCCGATCCTGAAGCCGATCGCGAAGTAGGCGCCGCATCAGGTGGTCAGTGAAGTCCTCCGCGCTGACACCGTTGCGCTCGAACCACGCCTCCGTGGCTTCCTCCGTCTCGAGGTCGAGCTCGTACCGCAGCGAATCGGCCGCCTGCTGGAGGTCCTCGTCCGAGACTTCGAACCCCTCCTCTTCGGCGTAGCGAACGCAGGCAATCCCCTGGCGCACGGACTCGCGCAGCCCGCCAAGCTCGCCGCGGAGGTCCGCCGCAAGGAGCACGTCGCGCACGGTGTAGGCGCGGTCGGGCGCCTCGAAGAACACGCCGCCGTCGTCCGCGTCGCTCGAATCCGATGCGTCTGACATCTCCATCTCCCTATGAGACCGCCCCTTCTCCTCGGCCTCAGCGCATGCTCTCCCGGACCTGCTTGAGCGGCGCGAACACGTGCTCGATCAGGGTGCGCCGCCCGACGACCACCCGTGCCTCGCCCCCCATTCCGGGGCGCAGCGCGGAGAGGTCCTCGCCGGCGCCCATCGACTGGTCCGAGATCTCGGCGAGCGCGCGGAAGCCGGCCCCCTCGGCCCCGGTCGCGGCGCCCTGGCTCACCCAGTCGATTCGCCCCTGGCGCACACCGAAGCGTTGGTACGGAAAGGCCTCGTAGAGCAGCTTCACCTCCATGCCGGGGCGCAGCCGCCCCGCCGCGGCGTTCGGGACCGTCAGCTCGGCGCGCAGCTCCCCCGCGGTCCGGGCCAATTGGCACAGCTCCTGCCCGCGCTCGACGACGTCCCCCACGCGCCTCGATTTCAACGCGAGCACCACGGCATCGAACGGGGCCGTCACCAACGACACGTCCTGTTCCGTTTCCGCAAGCGACTTCGTCAGGGCCTCGGCCCGCAAGCGCTGCTTTTCCAGATCGGTCCCCAGGCCCCGCTCCGTCTCCGCCTCCCGCGCAGCCCGCGCCTGGGCCTCGTGCCGTGTCCTCTCCAGCAGCGCCAGGGTCTCCTTCTGCTCGCTCTCAAACTGGTCGGCGAGGAGCGCATCCTCGGCCTCCTCCTTGTTCCGGTCCGCCTCCATCTGCTCCAACTTGAGCCGGGCCAGGCCCTCTTCGCGGGTCGCGACGCCGAGGTCCAGCTCCGCGCGCGACTTCGCCAGCCTGGCCTGGAAGAGCTCCACCCACGACGTCCCGCCCGCCTTCCGTCCGTCCTCGATGCGGGCCGCGTAGTCCGTGTGCGTCTGGACGGCGGCCGTGTGCAGCGGGATCTCCGCCGCAAGTCCCGCGATCGTCGCCTCCTGGATCCGTCGGGCCGCGGCGGCGCTATCCCTCCGCAAGGTCGCCTTCTTCCGCGTCGCGTCGGCCGCCGCGGCCAGGCGCCGCGCCTTCTCCGTCAGCCGCGCCTCCTCGTCGGCATCCGCCTGGCGCATCGCGGCGTGCTCCTTGCGCAGGTTGGACAGCCGCCCGCCCCCCTCCTCCTCTTCCCTGCGGAGCGTCGCCAGCTCCGCCGCCAGGGCCGCAATCTCGCTCGACCGGATCCGATAGAGGACCTCGCCCTTCCTCACCTCGCGCCCCTCCTCGGCGGTCACACCCTCGACCACGCCGCGCCAGTTCGCGCGGATCGGGTCCGATCCGTCCTTCGAGGCGAGGACGAAGTTGCACGTCACCGTCTCCGGCACGTCCACGAGGACGCTCGCGAGTGCAGCCGTGACGCAGACGGCGATGACGATCGAGGCCGTGCCGCGGGCCACCCAATGCGGGAGGTCGGGCGGCAGGCACTCCTGGTCTCCGGTGGAGGACGCTCCCGTGCTCACGTCAGGCATGGCCTCTACATCCCCAACTGCTGGCTCACCAGGTAGAAATACAGCCCGCGCCGCGCCATCAGCTCGTCGTGGGTCCCGTGCTCAGCGACCTCTCCGTTCTCCAGGACGACGATCATGTCGGCGTCCCGAACCGTCGACAGGCGGTGCGCGACCAGGAGCACCGTGCGCCCCCCCAGGAAGCGTTCCATGTTCTCCTGGATCGCGCGCTCGCTCTCGGTGTCGAGCGCGCTGGTGGCCTCGTCGAAGACCAGGATCGGCGGGTCGTGGTACACCGCGCGCGCGATCGCCACCCGCTGCCGCTGCCCGCCCGAGAGCGCGACCCCGGTCTCCCCGATCCGGGTCTCGTACCCGAGCGGAAGACGGGCGACGAACTCGTGGGCGTTGGCGACCCGAGCCGCCCACAGGATGCGGTCGTAGTCCGGCTGGGGGTCCCCGAAGGCGACGTTCTCCGCGATCGTCCCCGAAAAGACGTAGTTCTCCTGGAGCACCATGCCCACGTGCCGGCGGACGTCGCGGTAGTTGAGCGTCTTCAGGTCGACGCCGTCCAGACGGATCTTCCCCTCCGTCGTCTCCAGCAGGCCGGCGACGCATTTGACCAACGTGGTCTTGCCCGACCCGCTGCGCCCGACGATCGCCACCCGCGCGCGAGGCGAAACGGTGAACGTGACGCCCTTCAGAATCGGCGTCGCCTCCGGCCCGCCGTATCGAAAGCCCGCCTGCTGGAACTCGATCCGCCCCTCCAGGGTCTTCACGGGAAGCAGTCGCGTCCGGTCGGCCCCCTGCTCCGGCTCGGCCTCGAAGATGTCGTTCAGGCGGTTGACCAGGATCGAGGCGAGCTGCAGACGGTCCCAGAGGCCGAAGAGCGTCAGGAGCGACGCGTTGACCATCGCGACCAGCGTACAGAACGCGATCATCTCGCCGATCGACAACTCGGCGTGGACGACCATGCGGGCGCCCATCCACAGGAAGAGGACCGTGGTCAGAAAGCCGAGCGCCTGGACCATCCCGTCGTAGAGCAGCGCCGTGAGGTCGGCACGGAACTGGTGGCTGGAGACCTTCATGAACTCGCCGATCATGCGGTCGCGGAACCCGGCCTCCGCCCCGCTGGCCTTGACCGCCTCGATCCCCTTGATCGCGTCCACCTGGTGGCTGCGGTACTTCCCGTATCCCTCCTCCAACCGGTCGAAGACGGGGCGCAGGAGCCTCGCCGAGACCGCCATGAGGCCGAGGTAGAGCGGCGCCATCGCGAGGAAGAGCGCCGAGAGCCGCAGCGAGTACGTGGCCATGATCAGCGCCGTGACCGCGATCTGGACCACGGCGAGGACCCCCCCGATCCCGCTCTGGACGACGAACTCGCGGATCTGGCGGGCGCCGTCCAGCCGTCGCTGGATGTCGCCCGTCCGACGGGTCGTGAAGTAGCTCAGCGGCAACGCCAGCAACCGCCGCACCAGAAGGTCGAGCGTGGCTGCGTCGATGCGCACCGCGATGTAGCAGAGCAGGTAGCGCTGGACGAACATCCCGACCACGAGCAGCGCGAGCACGCCGACCATCCCGCCCATCATGAGGTTCAGCAGGGCGAGGTCGCGCTCGACCACGACCTTGTCCACGATGACCTGGGTGAAGATGGGGGGAAGGAGCTGGAGCCCGCTTGCGACCAGGGCGAGCACGAGGGCCTGCGCAATCACGCCACGGTAGGGCTTCAGGAAGGGGCGGATCCACGCCACGCCGGGCTTCCCCTCCGGCGCCTGGAGGAAGGCCTCGGTGAACTCGAAGAGCGCGGCGTACCCCGACCACTTGCGCTCGAACTCCTCGCGCGGCACCCACCGCACGCCGAGCGCCGGGTCGGCGACGCGGACCTTCGCGGTCGTCGTGTCGAGCAGGACGACCCAGTGGTTGCCGTCCCAATGGACGATCGCGGGGACCGGCATCCGGTCGAGGTTCCGGAGGGAGACCTTGACCGCACGCGCCGCGAGGCCCAGCTCCTCCGCCGCCCGGCAGATAGCGCTCAGGCTCGTCCCGTCGGTCGAGGTGTGGGCGAGCTCGCGGATGCGGTTGAGCGAGACTCTCCGTCCGAAGTGGCGGCACACCATCCCGAGCGCCGCGGCGCCGCAGTCGGCCTCGTCGATCTGGTAAAGGAACGCAAAACGCCCGATGCGCTTCTTCGTCCTGACGAACCGTCCCGCCTCGTCCTCGAACGGCTCCTCGGCTTGGGCCTTTCCGTCCTGCGGGGCCTCGACCTGCCCGGGGCTGACCGCCGGGCCGGTCTGGGCGGCCGACGGGAGGAGCTCGAGCGAGAAGTCGAGCGGCACGCGGGCCGTGCGCTCGTACTCGTAGGAGGCGACGCGCTCCTCCATCACCCGCTTGAACTCGGGGTAGTCGCGGGCCAGATCGTGGAAGGTCTCGGGTCGGATGCCGAGGAGGCGCACCGGCGTCACCGCCTCCACTGACGCCGCGCGAGGGAGGTTCTGGAGGAGGGAGCGCTCGCCGAAGAAGTCCCCGGCACGGAGGAAGTTGAGGTTGCGCTCCTCTCCGCCCTCCTCGACGTGGACGCGGAGGCGTCCGGTCTCGACCACGTACATCGGGCCGGGCGGGTCTCCCTGGCGCACGACCGTCTCGCCCTGGGCGACCTCGCGCACCTCCACTCCCTGGAGGAGCGTCCGCAGGGCCGGCAGCGGAACCCGGCCGAGCGCGCTGAACTCGCGCATGAAGTTGTGCAGTGCGCGGTGTTGGGCCTGCATCCGGAAGTAGTCCTCCAGGCCGGGGTGGGACGGGAGCAGGGACTGGAGGTCCTCCTTCGCGAGGCGCAGGACCGTGACGTCGTCGATCGCCCGCACCGTCGCCGAGCGGCGTTCGGCTTTCAGCAGGGCGGCCTCCCCGAACGAATCGCCCGCCCGCAGCGTATTGAGGACGATCTCCCCGTCCCCTTCGGATCCCTTGACCACCCGCGCGCGCCCGGCCCGCAGGACGTAGAAGGAGTCGGCCTCGTCCCCCTCGCGGACGATAACGTCCCCGAAGTGGAAGGTGAGCGGCTGCATCTTCAGGATCACCTGTCGCCGCACGTCGGGCGGGAGCGGGAGCAGGATCGCGACGTGGTCCGTCGGCTCGACGGGTTGGGGGGAGGACCCGCGCTCGGGGGCCGAGACGGGCAGGGGATCGGAAGATGCCGGTGAAGGTGAGACCATGCGCGTGAGTCCGCCGCTATCCTCCTGTACCAGGTCAGGACGTATTCGAGCCTCGGGGCTGCGGCGACGTCCCCAGCGACGCGACGCGGCCGCGGATGAGGCCCAGGCGGATGACGAGACCGCAGTCGCGGCGCGGGACGGACGAGGGAGCGGACGCAGCGCGGGGCACGCTGGACGCACCCCTCGTCGGAGAGGGCTCGGGGAGCCGTCGCGCGGTGCGACGGATCGCCCGAGCCATTCTCACGAACTGGACCGCAGACGGTCCCCGCGCCAGCGAGGATCCAAGACCCGTCGACCCTGACCAGGGTTGCCGGATGCGAGAGGGAGGATGAAGCCGCCCTCTCCGACCCCGTCGGGCGCGACGTACGCTAGTTCGTCTTGTTGGAGCGGCTGGAGTTGTGGTTCTCGACGCCCCCCTTGGGGTCCTTCTTGGTCTTCAGGTCCGCGACTCTCACCAGCTTCCGGTCGCTCTTCGCCGTGGCAGGCTTTTTCGGCTCCATGGACGTCCTCCCGATGTGTGGGGGAACGTGGCGGGCGCGGTCATCCTGCATGACCAGGTGGCGGGTAGCAAGAGTTTTCTCGGAGCACAGGGGGCGGCTCTCCGCCTGTCGAGCGTCGGCGCCCTCGGGGCTCGGCTCACACCTTGAACTCACAACGGACGAGTTTGATCCTGAGGCTTTCCACGCCCCCCTTGGGGTCCTTCTTGGTCTTCAGGTCCGCCACCTTGACGGGCTTCCGGATCTTCTTCCCCGCAACGTCGTTCTTCGGATCCATGGGACTCACTCCCGTAACGGAGGACAGGTGTGGCGGGCATGAGCATCGTGCCGCAAGCGCGACCGAAGAAGCAAGCGAATCCTCAGATCATCTCGCGTGCGGAGGGCTCTTGTGTCCGGCCATGGGTGCGGATACAGTGTGCGTCCCGCCAGCCGTTCGGTGCGATCCGCCATGCGCGCGCTCCTCCTCTCCCTTGCCCTGGCCGGCGCTCTCTACTCCCAGGACCAGCCGCTCCCCGATGGCGCCTCGCTCGAAATCGTCATCCAGGAAGTCCAGGGGGAAGTCGACGTGCAGACATCTCCCAAGGAGAAGTGGGGCGCCGCGAGGCCCGGAGCACGGATCCCCGTCGGGTCGAAGATCTGCACGGGCGTTGGAAGCAGCGCGGCGGTGTCATTTGGCACGAACAGCGTCGCGATCATCTCGGAGTGCACTGTCTGCGACATCCAGGCGTTCGAGGTGCGCGGCGAGGAGCTCGTCGCGCGCATCCTCCTCGACCCCGGCGTCGCCAGGGTCAACGTAAGGCAGCTCGCGCAGTTCCACACCGACTTCCAGGTCTCCACGCCCAGGCTCACCTGCTCGGTGCGAGGCTCCGAGGCGCTCGTCGTTGCGAACGGGGACACCGTCGCCGACGTCGGGGTGAACCACGCCGGAGACGTCCGTGTCGATGATCGGGCGCTCTCGCCGGGCGAGCGGACCAACTCGAACGGAGCATCGAACTACGAGCTCGCCCTGAGGGAAAACGTCGCGAACACAACGCCCGAGGGCGCGACGGAGCGGGAAACCGCGGACGAGAATCTCCTGGCGGCCAACGCCGGGAACATCGACCTCAACTTGAGCGACTCGACCCTGGGATTGAGCCCGGCTCCGTCTGGAGGCGGAGGACGCGCAGGCGACTCCGCGCCCCAAGAGACAGCGACGCAGCGGGGCTCTGGTGCGGGGGACCAGAACGATCACCGGCGGCGGTGAGCTGCTCGACCAGCTAGGGACCGGTCCGGACCCGACGATCGACCGGGAGCCGGAGATCGCCTACGAGGACCTCGATCCGCTCTCCACCCCAGACTAAGAGCTCATGGACGCGCGTCCGCATTCGTCGCCGCACCGACTCGCAGGGCACCTCGACTGCGGACATCTCCGAAGGAGAAGTGGGGCGCCGCGAGACCCGGAGCGCGGATCCTCGTCGAGTCGAAGATCTGCACGGGCATGGGAAGCGGCGCGGCGGTGTCGTTAGGAACGAATAGCGTCGCGCTCGTCTCGGAGTGCACGGTCTGCGACATCCAGGCGAACGAGGTGCGCGGGGAGGAGCTCGTCGCGCGCATCCTCTAGGCACGCGGGGTGGCGAAGGTCATCGTCAAGCAGCTCCCGCGTTTCTACTCCACGGAAGCGCTGACGATGCTCGAGGAGGTTGCCGCAACGACGTGGCTGGGCCTCAACGTCACGGCCAAGCACGATGCTTGGCACCAGGCGCATGGCGGAGCACACCGGGTGCCCCATCCCCGGGCTGGCTCCAGGGAACGTGCGCGGGGAGTGCGGGATCGTTCGAGCCGTCGAAAGCGCAGGGGTCCGGCGACCGGGCCCGCGCCTGGCGTGGGGTGAGGGGACGTAGGAGTTCGCCCCTCATTCCCCACGGCCGGCGCGAACTGGCCGGCTGTCCCCTACCCTTCTCCACCCTTTCCGCCGATGTAGCCCCTTGGCGAGGAGGCCGCGCCTCCCTTGGGGTCTTTCCTCGCCTTCAGATCCGCGAGCTTCACGGGCTTCCGGTCCTTCTTCGCCGTGGCAGGCCTTTTCGGCTCCATGGACGTCCTCCCGATGTGTGGGGGAACGTGGCGGGCGCGATCATCCTGCATGACCTGGTGGCCGGTGGCAAGGGTCTTCTCCAAGCACAGGGGGCGGTGCGCCCGCGGGGCGGGCCATTCCAGCGTCAAGAGCGGACTCCCGGCCCCGCGGTTGATCCGCGCCCCTCCGCGTGTGAGAATCCCCGCCATGTCTGACTGGACCCCGCCGAAGACTCTCGGGAAGTACGAGCTCGTCTCGCCCCTCGGCCAGGGCGGGATGGGCGTCGTCTACCGCGCGAGGCACACCGAGCTCGGACGCGACGTCGCCATCAAGGTGATGCTCGCGGGCGAGCACGCCTCCGAGGAGATGCTCCAGCGCTTCCGCCGCGAGGCGCGCCTCGCCGCGAAGCTCCAGGACCCGGGGATCGTCCACGTCTTCGACTACGGCAACGAGGGGCGCCTCCACTACTTCGTCGAGGGCGAGTCGCTCAAGGACCTCCTCGCGAAGGGGCCCCTCCCCGTCGACCGCGCCGTGCGGATCGCCACGGAGGCGGCGAGGACGAGCAGGATCCGCGCGGCCTTCCTCCCGGATCCGCGTCCACGATGGAGTCGCATTGCATTCTCCCGCGCGAATCAGCCTTGACGGGTCGCCCTCAGACTACGGGGATTCCCCGACGCCCGCAAGAGCTCCGAGGCATGGCCCCGTCGCGGCGGCGACGCCGGTAGGCTCTGGCACCAAAGGGCGCGCGGAGCGTAGAGTGAGGGCATGCCGAATCGGACGTTGTCGGCGCTGATCCTCCTCCAGGCCACGCTGGCCATCGCGGACACGGACGAGCTGCTCCGCCGCGCGGAGACCCGCATCGCGCACGGGAACGATGCGGGCGCCCGCGCGCTTCTGCGCAGGGTGATCGAGGAGGACCCCTCCCACGGACCGGCCCTCGCGCTCCTCGCGGACCTCGATCCCCTCCATGGGACCTCGCTGCGGTTCCAGTACCTCCGTGCAGGCCGTCCTCTCGACCTCGATGTCGCCGTGCGGTTCCTCGACGAGCTTTGCGTTCGCGTGCACGACGTTTCGGCGGATCTCCAGCTTCAGGTCGAGCGCGCGACCCTGTTCCCTGCCGATGCGCGATGCGAGCGCATGGGCCCCCTGCTCCCGTGGCAGCTCCCCACCGAGGAGCCCCTGCAGCCGGAGCCTCTCGGCCCGCTCCGCATCGAGGCCTTCGGGACGATCCAGGATCGGTGGCGGGAGGACCTCGGCCGCATCGTCATCCGCCTGACTGGGGAGGGGATCACCTCCGCACCGACATGGTCGCGCCTGGCACGTCTCGATCGGCGGTTGGGCGACTCTGTCGCGGCTGCGGCGGCCCTCGCCCGCGCGGCGCCGGTCGATCTGCGCGAGAAGATTGAGCTCGGGCGAACGAGCCTGGAGGTCCTCCCCGACCCCTGCGGCTGGTGGCGGCGCGAGGGAGTCTCCATCCTCGAAGGAGCGCCGGCGTGCATCGTCGAGGAGGAGTCCATCAATGCGCTCACCGAGCTATGTCGCGAGGCCCAGCGGGCCCTCGCGACGTCGCGTGACTTCGAAGGAGTGATCCGGATCGCAAGGGAACTCGAGTCGCGGACCCGCCCCGGAGCGAACGGTCGCGTGGCGGAGATGACCGTCCAGGCTCTCGGCGAGGGCTGGAACCTCGACGAGGCGTACCAGAGGCTTGCCGAGGATCCCGATCCTCTCGCACAGTGCATCTCGGCCCAAGCCCTATTCCACATGCTCCAGGTGGACCGTGCCCTCGCCATCCTAGATCAGGTCGTCGCCGGGCACCCCGACTGCGCCATGGCCTGGTGCGAGCTGCGGTCGTTCTACGGCGGTGCGCAGATGCACGGCGCGCGCCGACGGGCGGAGGACCACCTCGTCCGGATCGCGCGCGAGCGCGAGATTCCCGCGGAGACCCCATTCCCGTTTGCAGAGGGAGCAAGGGCCAGCCGCTGGGAGGCCCTTCCGGAGGCCCAGGAGGCGAGCAGGGCGCTCCTTCGCGACCACCCGTCCTTCCGAGTCGTCAAGGACCTCCTCCAATTCTGGCGGTGGCGGGCCGACGAGGCGCCCGTCCAGGAGCTGTCCGCGGCGATCGAGGCGACCTGGCCGAAGCAATCGGGCACGAACTCCGACGACGAAGTCGCCAATATCGTCGATGCGTTCGTCTCCCTGCGACGCCCCGACGTTGCCCTCCGCTGGGCGGCGAGACTCCCGGTCGATACGGCATTCGACAGGGGTGTCGAGGACCGTGACCGGTTCGATCGGTGGATGGACGCCGTGAAGTTCATGGCCGTCCTCCGTGAAGCTGCCAGCGCCCGCCAGCTCCCGCTCGCAGCGGACGAGTATGTGCGGGGGCTCTGTCTGGGGCCGACGGGCCGTAACGGCGTGCCGCTCTGGGTCTGTCGGCAGAGGGAGGAGCTCACAAAGGACCGTTCGTTCCTGGACCTACCCGGAGGCGCCTACGTCCTCTCGCTGATGCTCGACCCCTGGCTCCAGCACGAGCGGGCGAGCGGTCTGCGGAAGCAGGCCTGCGCGGCTGGCTGTCGCGCACCCGGACTCCTCCGCCAACTCGCGCGCGAGGGGGAGGACGTCCTCGAAGCGCTCCGGGAAGCGGACCCCGCCGAGGCCCGCACGATCGAGGCCTTGCGATCGGACGACCCGACGCGCATCGAGGAGCTCCTCGATCGGGACGACGAGCTCCGTCCTCGACAAGTCGCCGAGATACAGGTGCATCTCGCGAGGCTTGGGCATCCGACAGGGGAGGCGGAGGCCTCCGTCGAGGAGGTCGGCGGGAGTCGTCGGATCGCCGCGGATGGCGAGGCGACGACCGCTCGCAGTCTCCTCGATCTCCTCACGGACCCGCCTGCATGGTCCGACGCCGGGCGGACCCGCCCGCTGTTCGACGGCGGGACCGAGCTGTGCGCGGCTGTACGGAGTGCCCTGTTGCCCCCACGAACGGCAGGAGAGGGCCAGCTTCCGCGCGTGTCGATCGACCCCTACTCCAGCCGGCCCGTGGACGCACCGCGCGACAGCGAGGAGGCCCATCTGCTCCGCTCGTGGGCCTCCCGCTCGGCGAAGTTGTCCGCAGAGGAGTGGAACACCGCTCTCCAGGCGATGGCGGAACGCCACCCCTTGGACCTGCGCTGGGGCCAGCTCGCCATGCAACGTGCAGCGGAGGACTCCCGGGACGTGTGGCACCTCACTTGTGCCGCCCTGCGCGATTCCCACACGCGGAACCCCTGCTTCCTGGCCGCATCCCTCGCGACGTGCGAAGACCCCGTGGAGGCGGACCGGATCCTCGATCTCGTCCTGTCCCTGCTCGACCGCGAACGTCCCTCGGTCCAGCTCGGTGCGCTGGAGTGGACCTCGGCGCGGAAGGCCCCTCCGCTCGATCGACACCTGTGCGACCGGGTCCGCGCCCTGCTGCCGGGCCTCGCACTGCGGTGCGACGGGGAAGAGGACCTCGCCGCGGTCTCTTCCAGGGCCTCGAACCTGGGGCTGGGCGACCTTTCGAGCGAGCTCGATACCCGCCTGTTCACGGCGCGCACACCTTGGATCCGCACCGCGGCGGTCCTGAGGGAAGCTGATCGGCGCAGGGACGGGGTGGACTGGCTGCTCGGGCTCGCGATGGACGGCCACATCGAGGAGCTGGGCCGGGCGCCCATCCTGCACCTGCTGAACGCCGCCTGCGGGGCAGGGCGCGAGGACGCTGCGTTCGTGGCCCTCGAGGCGTCGTGGAGGCTCGGGTGGCCTGCGGAGACGGACAACCCGGGCGACCGGGTCCGCGATTGGGAAGACGCGAGACGAAGCGCCTGGCTGGGCGAAGTGCTCGATCGGAGAGCGTCGGGAGAAGGCCTGCCTCCCTGGGGGTGGTCCTTCCTCTGGCGAATGCACTGCGGTGGAAGGCGCCCCAAGACGCCGAAGGGGACGGTCGCGCAGCACCTCCTCGATGCGGGGTACGTGGAGCGCGAGGCATGGCTTGAGGCGCTACGCACGGCCCCACTCGAGGAGATGGCCAAGAGGGTCCGCGCGCTTGTGGACGGGCTGCCCGCGCCAGAGGAGGTCGTGGACGCCGGCGAATTCGTCGCGAGCGTCGCCCAACACTTGGGCGAGGCGGGCGACCCGCGGACCGCGGTCGAGTTCGCCCGAGCCTGGGCGGATCGTTGCGGCCCCATCGCCATCCAGGATTCGCACGATCCGCCCCTGCGCCAAGTGCCGCCTGAGCTGCGGTGGCACCGCCTCTTCTCCGAGGTCCTGTGGCAGGTGACGTTCGGGGGGAGTGGCCGCGCACTCGTGGCGGAGGGGCTTCCTGCTCTCCTCGGCGCCCTATCAGACACGCGAGACCCGGCGACGCGGGAGGCCCTGATCAGCCCCCTGGCATGGCCCGCAGAGAAGGGCGGCCGGGAGCGCGCGGCCGCCGCCATGGACTGGGAGCAGTGGCGCTGCTCGCGCAGCGAAGTCCGACGCCAGGGAGGCTACGAGCGACTCTGCTACCTCCTCGAGCACAATCGGTCGCTCATCGAGGTCTGCGCCGAGTGCCTCCTGGCGGACCACGCAACCGATCCGGAGCCGCCCTCCGACGAGGTCCGCGCCTGGGAGCAGCGCCTGTCCGACCCCGACGTCGCCTCACGCGACGCCGCATCGGGGGACCTCGCGCTGAGGGGCGAGCGTGGGGTCGCCCTCGTCCGAGCCCTGCTGCGCTCCACGGATCCCGAGGTCTCTTCGCGCGCGGCCGCAGTGCTCGAGGAGATCGCCGACCCGTAGTGCTCGCGGCGGCCGCCGCGGTCCCAGGTTGATCCGCGCCCCTCCGCGTGTGAGAATCCCCGCCATGTCGGACTGGACCCCGCCGGAGAAGCTCGGGAAGTACGTGCTCGTCTCGCCGCTCGGCCAGGGCGGGATGGGCGTCGTCTACCGCGCGAGGCACGTCGACCTCGGACGGGACGTCGCGATCAAGGTGATGCTCGCGGGCGAGCACGCCTCCGAGGAGATGCTCCAGCGCTTCCGCCGCGAGGCGCGCCTCGCCGCGAAGCTCCAGGACCCGGGGATCGTCCACGTCTTCGACTACGGCAACGAGGGGCGCCTCCACTACTTCGTCATGGAGCTCGTCGAGGGCGAGTCGCTCAAGGACCTCCTCGCGAAGGGACCCCTCCCCGTCGACCGCGCCGTTCGCATCGCCGTCGACGCAGCCAGGGCGCTCGCGGCCGCGCACGACGCGGGCATCGTCCACCGGGACGTGAAGCCCGGCAACCTCCTCATCGACACAAAGGGGCGCGTGCGGGTCGCCGACTTCGGCCTGGCCAAGGACCTCTCCGACGCCTCGCTCACGGCGACGGGCACCGTGTTCGGGACCCCGAGCTACATGGCCCCCGAACAGGCGGCCGGCGAGACCTCGCGGATCTCCCCGCGCACCGACGTCTACGCGCTCGGGGCGGTCCTCTACGAGATGCTGACGGGAAGGCCCCCGTTCACCGGCTCCGCCCTGGCCGTCCTCAGGCAGATCGACACGGAGGCCCCGAGCCCTCCCTCGAGGCTGAATCCCGCCGTCAGCCCCGCCGTGGACGCGGTCGTCATGCGGGCCCTGGCCAAGGCGCCCGAGCAGCGCTACCTGAACGCGAAGGAGCTCGCGATGGCGCTGGAGAACCCCTCGTCGATGGCGCCGACGATGGTCCGACCGGCCGCGGCGAGGCGGAGGACGACGGCGCCGGTCCTGGACCCCACGAGGATGCCGTGGTGGTTGTGGCTGGTCCTCGCAGGCAGCGTCCTCCTGGCGGGCGCCGTGTTCGTGAGACTGGCGAAGCCGCAGCAGCAGCCCCCGGACGAGCCGCCGGGGCCGACGACCTCGCCCGGGCCGGTCACCCCGCCTCAGCCGGGTCCCCTGCCCGTCGAGACGGCTCACACCGGCCTCCGGGCGATCCTCGACCGTCTCGCGAAGGACCCGCTCCGCTGGGCCGCGGCGGGCGCGATGCCCCTCCCGACGACGGGAGAGCTCGATGCGGCGATGAGCGAGGAGTCCGACCCGAACCTGAGACGTCTCCTCGACGCGCTCCGCCTCGTCTACGCGGGCGACCTGGACAAGGCGAGGGCCGCGGCCGAGGACGCCTGGGGACAGGCGCCGAAGGGGGACGCCGACGCCGCGCTCGTCCGCGGCGAGGTCCTCCTCCTCGACCACCGCTGGACCGGCCAGGACAAGCCCCTCGACGACGCCCTCGAGATGTTCCAGGGCGTGGCCTCCCCCGAGCCGCTTGACGTCGCCGTCCTGCGCGCCGTCGTGCTCATCTCAAAGCGGGAGGAGGACCGCGCCGAGGAGGCCTGCCTCGCGCTCCTCGAGCGGGAGAACGGCTCCGCGAGGCTCCATCTGCTGGAGGCGCTCAGGCACCAGGGGAAGGGGCAGATCGCCAAGGCGAGGCAGGAGGTGGCGAAGGCCAAGGGCCTCGATCCGACGCTGGAGGATTGCGGATACGACGCCTTCCTGGGGTGGTTCGAGGCGTTCGACCGCCGCGCGTGGGACGGGATGAGCGAGCAGGTCCTCCTGGAGGCCACGAAGGGCCGCCGATGGCCACTCGCCCACCTGCTGCGTGCCTGGGTGGCGGTGCACCGCCTGGATTGGGAGGGCGCGGCCGAGGAGATGAAGGAGTTCGAGAGGGCGCGGACGGGGCTCTGGCCGGCGATCGAGCCCGAGGAGCTGCACCTGCTCGCCGCGGCGCGGACCGTGCGCGCGCGGCAGGCGGTCGCGGGCGTGGCGACCTTCGCCTGGCTCGGCGAGTGGGACGAGGCGGAGGCCGCGGGGGCGAGGGCGCGGGAGCTGGCGGGCGAGGGCGTCGACGCCGACGGACGGAAGGAGATGCTTCGGGACCTGGAGTTCTGGCTGGCGGTCGCCTGCGCCGCGAAGGGGGACGTCGCGGAGGGCCTCGCGCACGCGCAGGCGTACCTGGATCACGGCGGGGAGAAGGCCTATCTCGACGTGAGGGACAACCTGAAGCCCCTTCGAGGCGATCCTGGCTGGGCGGCGCTCCGGGAGAAGTAGGCTCCGGCGTGCGGGGCTCACGAGCTTGTCCCGACGGTGGATGGTCCCTGGTCCTGCAGAGCTGACAACCATGAGGGTCGGTGGCGGTGGCGTACTCGTAATCGGGCTCGAAATCGTTCTCGTGCTCATTCTCGGTCTCGTTCTCGACGCCAGCGTTTCGAAAACGAGACCGAGAACGAGCACGAGAACGATTTCGAGCCCGATTACGAGCACGCCACCGCCACCGAGACATCTTCTCGCGTCGCGTCCAGTTGCGTTGTGGGATTGAGTGGATCCCCAGGCAGCCGCCAACCGTCCGGTTCCAAACTCGCCACCGCTCGGAGAGGGGGTAGTCGATGACGGATGCCCCGAACACATCGATCAGGTCGCTCCTGACTGCATTCGCGGCGACGACGTTCGCATTTGCCGTGATGGTGGACCTGGCGCTTCGCACGTACATGACCGAATACCCGGTCGCCGCGGCGATGGCGACCGTGGCGCTCCTGGCCGTCGGCGTCGTTGCCATGGTCTGGTGGTTCACGCGGCGGATTCGGGCGCCTCGCGTCGCGTCGGCGCTGCCGGCCTCGCTTCTCGCGCTCCTCATCCTCCTGCCTGCCTCGGCCGTATGGCCTGGCAACGTCGCATACGCGCGCTTCGGAGTCACAGTCGTCGGGCTCTTGCCTGTCCCCCTGTTCGACGTCACGATCCGAGCTGACGGACGCCCCGGACTTCGGGACAAGACGCATCGCGTGACGCTCGACGAGGCGCGCGGCGTGGTTGACGCAGGGACGGAAGTCCTGATCATCGCGAACGGCTGGGATGGCGCGGTGCGCGTGGATCCCGACGTCCTCGTGGCCGGAGCGCTCCCTGGCGGCACGATCGTCGAGGTGTTGCGGACGGGCGAGGCCGTCAAGCGCTACAGGCAGCTTCGCGGCGAGGGGCGCCGTGTCGCCCTGCTCCTCCACAGCACGTGCTGATGGCACGGAGAGTCGCGGCAACTGCGCGCAGGCCCGGCCGGCCCGGAGGAGCTGGAATCTGACTTCTTTTCGGAGAGGGGGTAGGCGCCCGCCACGCCGTGCTTGTCGGCGCCGGCGGCCCCGCCGTATCATCGCGGCGGACGCGTGGTGACTGACGAGTGAACCCGATACTCCCCCAACCCGACGGTTCGCCCCTGCCCTACGGAGGCCCCCCCGCGGCCCCGCTGCGAAGCCGGTGGCTGCTCCGAGGCGGTCTGGGATGCTTCGCCCTGGTCGTCCTGTCCTTCGTCGGAATCTCCTTCTATCTCGAGTGGGCGTGGGTGGGCGAGCCCGCCACGCCGGGCCACAAGGTGCCGGCCAAGGTCCTCCGCAAGGTCCGCGGCCTCGTCCCACCCGTCCTGGGCGAGGAGATCCTGTACCTCCACGTGTCTGGGTCGATCAGCGTGGAGGCGGGCTTCTCGTTCTTCACGTACAGGCGGCTCGTCCTCTACAGCGAGGAGTGGGAGAAGCCGACCCTCGCCGTGAACCTCTGCGACATCGCGAGCATCACGCCGACCTTCGGCGACCTCTTCATCGACGACACCTGCCTCGCCGTGGTCTGTGAGGACGGGACCGAGCTCGTCGTGATGCTCAGCACCATGAAGGGCGGCGACAAGAGGTACTACGAGGCCCTGAAGAAGGCCTGGGAGGTCGAGCGGCGACGGACGGGCGCTCCTCCCTGGGATGGAAAGTAGGGAGGCCGAGACCTGCGGCGAGGCAAACGCACGGAGACCAACGAGTGAACTCCAGCTACCCTTCTCCGGACGGCCTGCCCGTCCCCTACGTGGCTCTGCCGACCTTGCCGCCAAGACGGCGCTGGTGGCTCTGGGGTTGCGTGGGATGCGTCGTTCTCGTCGTCCTCCTCGTGCTTGCCCTCGTCGGATTCGGCATTTACCTCGAGTGGGCGTGGCTCCTCGCTCCCCCCACGCCGGGCCGCCAGGTGCCGGCGAGGGTCATTCAGAGGATCCGGGATCTCGGCCTGCTGGAGCGTGACGAGGAGCTCCGATACCTTGCAAGCGACGGGTTGTTCCGGATCGAGGAGGACCTGTCGTTCTTCACGCAGAGGCGCCTCGTGCTCCACTGTGAAGAGTGGGAGACGCCGACGTCCGCGGTCAATCTCCGCGACATCGTCAGCATCACGCCGACCTTCGCCGAGTCGGACTTCGACTTCACCTGCCTCGACGTGGTCTGCGAGGACGGCACCGAGCTTACGGTGACGCTCGGGAGCGACGCGGGCGGCGACAAGAGGTACTACGAGGCCCTCAAGCGGGCCTGGGAGGCCGCGCGGGCGGGCACGAAGGCAGATCCGACGAAGGGGAAGTAGCAGAGCCACGGGGTCGACCCATGTCAGCCAAGCGGGACGAGCGGGCGCGAGTACGGGCACGAGAGCGGGTCCGAGCCCGATCACGAGCACGCCACCGCCACCGACCCCGATGGTAACCAGCGTTGTTGGACTACTTCGCCTCCTGCACCGTCAGGAGCAGCACGCGGCGGCGGTCCTCGCCGCTCGCCGCGGAGCTCCCCAGCGTGAACAAGTACGTCCGCCCCGCCTCGGGGATCAGCGTCGTGTCGAGGCTGGCGCGGTCCACGGAGGGCGTCTGCACCGTCAGCTCCCCCGCCGTCTGCGTCGGAAGCGGGTCCGTAGCGTCGCAGCACTGCGCGTGCAACTCCACCGAGAGGCACCCGTCCGCCGACGAGGGCAGCGTCGCGCGCAGGTCGAGCGCGTGCCCCCACTGGAGCGTCTTGTACACCGGGTCCGGCGCCTCCGACTTCTCGTCGACGTCGTAGTCGTCCACGTATTCCCGCTCCCGCAGGATCGTCGCGTGGAACCGCTGGCCGTTCAGGCCCAGGACCGACCACAGCGCCGCCACGCGCCCCTGCCCCGACGCCAGGGCCTGCTCGATCGCCCCGCGCGAGGCCTCGGGCAGCGGCCCGCCGCCCCCCGCGTCGAGCCCGTCGTGCACCGAGGCGTCCAGCTCGATCACCCGCGCGTCGACGTGCACCTGCCTCGGCGGCATCGAGCGGACCGCGTCGAGGAACTCGCGGATCTTCTCCTGCACGCTCGGGCGCTGCAGCACGTACAGCGCCCCGGAGAGCCGCAGGATGCCCACGTGGTTGGCGTAGTCCTCCCACGACGCGGGCTCGATGTTCGTCCGGATCGTGTCCTCCAGCTCGTCCGCGAAGCACGCCGAGCCTGACTCCGACGAGAGCGAGAGGCTCGCCCCGGCCTCCTCCGCCGACTCGAAGACCGGGCCCGGGTAGTCCCGCTTCGTCCACATCAGGTCGCGCACGTCGTACACCTGCACGACCGACTCCTCCAGCCTGTCGGGACGGGTGAAGAAGAGCGCCTCGTCACGGAAGGCGTAGCCGATCCCCAGCATCTGCGTGACCAGCTTCACGACGAGCTCGCCCGGCACGTCCCTCACGCGGAACTCGATCGGCGAGTCCGTGGTGCCGTCCTCGGCGAGGACCGGGTCGATGACGCAGTTGATCTCGCCGGTCTCCTGCACGCGCCGCACGAACTCGGCGAGCTTCACGTTGTCCAGGTCGACGCTGATCGGCGTCGCGCGGAAGCGGTTCCACGCCCGGAGGGCGGATTCGTCGGGGGGCTCCTCGTCCACAACGCCCGCCGGGGTCACCGTGAGCGGCTGCGCGTTCGAGGTCACCCTGAGGAAGAGCGCGCGGACGCGGTCCCCGCGGACCCCGAGCGCGATGAGGACGCCGCCGCCGTTCGGCGCCGAGACGCTCGTCCGGATGCGCCGCGACCCCGAGGAGGCGAGATGGAGCGCCCCGGAGGGGGTCTCGATCGTCTCCGGCGCGGAGGGGGGATCGGCCAGGCGGGCGTCGAGGTCGAGGAGCACCGCGTCGCGGCCCACGGCGAGGATCGGGAGCACCTCGATCACGGTCTCGGCCGTCCGCGTGTGCGCCACCGTGTCGGCCCAGCGCGTGAGCATCCCCTGAAGCCCCGCGCGGGACCGAGAGAGGACGACGTGCATCCGCTGGCCGTTGACGCAGGTGAAGCGGACCGCCTCCTGGACCTCGGCGGTCCCCGCGGGCGGAGAGAGGAGCGCCGCGGCCTCCTCCTTCGACAGGATCACCCGGCCGGCGGCGAGCGATCCGAGCGAGGGCACCCCCGCGAGCGCGCCGGGGCCGAGGTCGACCACGCGCGCCTCGCAGGTCACCGTGAAGTTCGCCAGGTAGCGCATCGCGGAGAGCAGCCGCTCGATCCTCGCATGGACCTCTGGGGGACAGGCGACCACGATCTGCCCGAGCCTCGACTCCATCGAGCGGGGGGAAGTATCCCACGCGCCCGGGTCGATCATCTGCTTCAAGAGCTCGACGACATCGTCGCCGGTGAACCCGGGCGACTGCTCGGCCTCGTTCGCGGGGAAGTCGCGCGGCTGCGTCAGCAGGTCGGAGACGTCGTACAGGCGCAGATCGCTGCGGGTGGCCGCGATGCCGTCTCCCGTCGTGATGAGGACCACGCCGTCCCGCACGGTCCACGCGAGACCGCAGCCGCGAAGGACCCAGCCGAGCAGGTAGTCGGCGCGGACGTTGCGGAGATGGAAGGTCACCTTGGTATCGTCCGGGTTCTCAATCACCCTCGTGTCGATGAGGAAGTTGAGCTTCGTTGTCTCGCGGATGTGCTCGACGACGAAGGAGAGCGGCGCCTCCTCGTAGTTGGCGTCGACGCGAATCGACGCGAGCTTCCTGCGCAGCTCCTCGTCCGAGTCCTGCGCGGCGATCGACGCCGCCATGAAGAGGACCGCCAACGCCGCCTGTCTTCCGATCATCGTGACCTCCAATTCCCCGGCTCCACACCCCTGACAGCGTCCTAGTTCGTGCGCGCGCGCCACCAGGCCTTCCAGTCGCGCGCCTCCTCGCCGAAGTCCTCTCCCGCCAGCGCGACGAGCGCCTGCCGCGCCTCGCGCCCCTCTTCCGAAGTCGAGACGTATGGGATCAGGTACGGGATGGCCCGGTCGACCCCCGTGCGGGCGATCGCCGCGAGGGCCTCGCCGCGGAGCCGGTCGTCTCTCAGGAGCGGCACCACGTCGCGCCACAGCGAGGCGTCCTCCTCCCCGACGGCGCGCAGCGCGGCGGCCCGGGTGGAGGGCGCGACCAGGGCCCGAGAGAGCTCGCGGCGGCGGACGTCCGCGGGGAGCGCTTCGAGCGCATCGAGGTCCCCGCGCGCCCCTCCGCGGAGGAGCGGCCCGACCGCCCTGAGGTCGCCCCGCGCGAGGAGCGCCTTCCCCGCGGCCGCGCGGACGTCCTCGCGCCCGAGCGCGGCGACGAGCAGGTCGCGCGCCGCCGCCTCCTCGGACCGAGACGCGAGGAACGCCACGACGGCGGAGGCGTCCGCGGGCAGGGCCTCCGAGAGGGCGCCGCGAAGCCGCCTGACCGGCGTTGACGCCAGCGCCTGGGAGGCGGACGACGAGAGGGCCTCGTCGCAGAGCGCGGCCACGAGGAAGCGCGAGGAGCGCGGCTCAGAGAGCGTCCCGCGCGCGCGATCCAGCGCGGCCGTGCGGACCGCCTGATCGGCGCGCGCCGCCCCGAGGAGCGCCTCGCGGAACGGGTCGCCGTCCGCGGCGAGGAGGACCTCGATCGCCGTCGCGCGCCTCGCGGGGTCGGCGAGGGCCGCCGACAGCGGCGAGAGCGACACGTCCGGGCGGAAGGCGCGGCACGCCGCGAGGCAGGTCCGGTCGCCCGCGCACGCGCGCGAGAGCAGCGCGTCGAAGGCCCCGGCCGTGCCGCGCGCGAGGAGCAGGTCCGCGGCGCGGCGCCTGAGGAGCGCGTCGGCGAGCGCCGGAACGACGTCCCTGCGCTCATCGAGACGGCCAAGGGCCGCGAGGGCCTCGAAGGCGACCACGCGAGTCGCCGGCCGAGCGAGGGCGACGCGGAGGGACGGCTCGGCGCGGCGGGTCCCCCTCCGTCCGAGCACGACCGCGGCGCGCACGGCGAGGGGCGCCTCTCCGCCGGCGGAGAGGTCCCCGAGGAAGTCCTCGTCGGAGACGGAGAGCGTACGGCGCCCGTCCGCCTCGATCGCCGCGAGGCGCGCAGACGGCGTGGCCGCCTCGACGATCGGCGCGGGCGGCGCCGCGGGGCGGACACGGGCCCCCTCGGCGACCCAGACCGCCAGGGCGGCGAGGACGACGGCCGCGGCCGCGGCGCGCCAGAGCCTTGGCACGCGAGGCCGCGTCGGGACGCTCGGGGAGGAGCGGCGAAGGAGCGACACGGTCGCGGCGTAGGCGCGCTCCGCCGCGCGGCAGGCCTCGCACGTCGCGAGGTGGTCGTCGAGGTCCCTCCGCTCCTCCGCGGAGAGCTCCCCGTAGAGCGCCAGGGCGATCTGCTCCCGATATCCTTCGCACGTCATCTGAGGTCCTTCAGCTCCTCGGCGAGCTTCGCGACGGCGTGGTGGAGCGTCGCCTTGACGGTCCCGATTGCGATGCCGAGGACGTCGGCCACCTCGGCGAGGGGGAGGTCCTGGTAGTGCCTGAGGACGAAGACGGCCCGCTCGCGGGGCGGGAGGGCGGAGACGGCGCGGGAGATGCGGTCGCCGATGGACCGGTCGGGGACCACGTGCTCGGCGGCGCGTTCGGGGACGGGCCCCGCGGACGGGCGGCGTCGGGCGCGGCGGCGCTCGTCGATCGCCTCGTTCACGGCGATGCGGTAGATCCACGTGGAGATCTTCGCCTCGGGCCTCCACGCCGCGAGGGCCTGGCTGACCTGAAGGAAGGTCTCCTGGAGGACGTCCTCGGCGACGTCGGGGTCTCCCGTGATGCGCCAGGCGACTGAGAACACGAGGGGCCTGTATCTACTATAGAGGAGGGAGAAGGCGCCGGGGTCCCCGCCGCGAACGGCCGCCGCGATCATGGCCTCGTCGCCCCCAGACATGGGCTCTCCCCTGTCCGAACGTGGAACGCTTGCGCCCGATGAGAGGTTTAGCGGGAAACTCGACCCGTTCCGTGGTGCGCGGCCGATTCCGGGTGTCGGGGCGACGATATCTGATATCTGAGAGCTGACATCTGATATCAGATATCATCCGGCAACCGACCTGTTTTCGGGCCATATCTGATATCAGATATCAGCTCTCAGATATCAGATATCGTCGCCCCGGCCCCCAGAGAACGCCCCTCCTCGGAATGCGAGAAAAGGGATTGACTCGGTCCCGGGACTGCCCCTAGAATGCCCGCGTATAGGTAGAGGCCTGCCGGGCCTCGCGGGAATCCCAGTGGAAGGTGCTCTCTCCTCCAGACGTGCCCTTCGTTGGACTGGTGGGAGAGATCCCTTCCGCTGGGATTTTTAGTTTGCCCCCTGGTGGGGTGCCCAAGGAAAGGAACCTAGCGATGTCATTCCAGCCCAAGACGCTCACGTGCGTCGAGTGTGGCGAAGGATTTACCTTCACGGTGGAGGAGCAGGAGTTCCACGCCAAGAAGGGCTACGCGAACGAGCCCAAGCGGTGCCCGACGTGCCGCGAGGCGCGTCGGCGTGAGGGTGGCCGTCCCGGCGGGGGCGGCGGCGGCGGCGGTGGCCGCAGCTTCGGCGGCGGCGGCGGCGGTGGGGGTGGCGCGGCGCGTGGGAATCGGCCGCTCTTCAAGACCCAGTGCGCCGCGTGCGGCGGCGAGGCGGAAGTCCCGTTTGAGCCCAAGCGCGACCGTCCGGTCTACTGCTACAACTGCTTCCGCAAGATGCGGGACAGCGGTGGCGGCGGCGGCGGTGGCGGCGGCCGGTACTAGGATCTAACGACGACCCTTCGGGGGGCGAGGCCTTCCGACGAGTCGGCTCGGGCGATCGCGGCGCGCGGTGCGCCGCCTCCTCCAGGACGGGATCCCAGGAATCCCAGCGACCGTTCCGGAGAGCGCGGGCCGAGGAAGCGGGACAACCAGAGACCCAAGAAGGACATTCAGGCCCTCGGACGCAAGTGGCGGCCGAGGGCCACTTCATTGGAATTCTCATTTATCAACTCGCATTTCTCAATACGGCCCCAATTCTTCAAGCCTCAACCGAGCTGCACGGGCGGTTGGAGCCTAAAGGATTGGGCCTGTATTGAGAAATGCGAGTTGACAAGTGAGACTTCCCGCCCTACCCTGTGGCGGCTTTGCGGGGACGGTCTCTGCTCGGGCGCCTGTTGCAAGGAGGAGCTGGGAACAGCCGGATGATCAAGATCAAGATTGACAGAGGTATCGGGCTCGACAAGGCCCTGAAGCAGTTCAAGCGCATCTGCAACAACGCCGGAGTCTTCAAGGAGATCAAGCGCTCGGCCTACTACGAGAAGCCGAGCGAGCGTCGCCGCCGCGAGGAACAGCAGCGGCTGAAGACCATCCGCAACGCACAGCGCGGCGGGAAGAAGAAGAAGCCGCGGTTCGCCAAGCCGGGCATGAAGCCTGGCATGAAGGGCCCCGGAGGTCCGAGGCCGATGGGACCGCGCCCGCCGATGTAGCATTCGGACGCCCTGGCGGGCGTCCGCCCCTGGCGCCGAAGCGCCGCTCCCGAGCGCTCGTCTTGCACCGCCGCACCCCCAGGAGGCCCCGCCGTGGAGCTCCTCGTGAACGGGGAGCGGCGCCCGGTCGCCGACGGGGCTACCGTCGCGCAGCTCCTCGATGTGCTCGGCCTCCCGCGCGAGCGGGTGGCGGTCGAGGTCAACCTCGACATCGTTCCGCGCGCCGAGCACGCCTCCCGCAGGCTCTCCCCCGGAGACCGCGTCGAGGTCGTCTCGTTCGTCGGGGGAGGATAGAGGCTCACCATGTTCGCCATCCCGCTGCCGCCCGCGCCGAAGGAGGACAAGCCCCTCGTCCTCGGAGGCCGAACGTACCGCTCGAGGCTCTTCCTCGGGACCGGGAAGTACGCCACGTTCGAGCTGATGGCCCAGGCCCTGGACGCGAGCGGCACCGAGTGCGTCACGGTGGCCGTCCGGCGCATCCCGCTCGGGGATCGCTCGAAGCCGAACCTCCTCGACTTCGTCGATCGCAAGCGCTACACCCTCCTCCCGAACACGGCCGGCTGCTACAACGCCGAGGACGCGATCCGCACCGCCCACCTCGCGCGCGAGGCGGGGCTGTCGGACCTGATCAAGCTCGAGGTCCTCGGCGACGAGAAGACCCTCTTCCCCGACGTCGCGGCGACGCTCTCGGCGACGCGGACGCTCGTCAAGGAGGGGTTCACCGTGCTGGCCTACACGAACGACGACCTGATCACGGCGCACCGCCTGGAGGAGGCCGGCGCGGCGAGCGTCATGCCCCTGGGCGCGCCGATCGGGAGCGGGATGGGGCTCCTGAACCCTCACAACATCGCGATGATCATCGACCGCCTGAAGTGCCCCGTGATTGTCGACGCGGGCGTCGGCACCGCCTCGGACGTCGCGGTGGCCATGGAGCTGGGGGCCGCGGGCGTGCTGCTGAACACCGGCGTCGCCCTGGCGAAGGACCCGGTGCGCATGGCGCGCGCCATGAAGCTCGCCTGCGAGGCGGGACGCGATGCGTACCTCGCCGGACGGATGGCGCCGAAGCCGTACGCGGGCTCGCCGAGCAGCCCGACCGCGGGGAAGATCGAGTAGGGAGCGCGCGATGAAGGGCGTCATCCTCGCGGGGGGCCTCGGGACGCGGCTGCACCCGCTGACGAAGATCACGAACAAGCACCTCCTCCCGGTCTTCGACAAGCCGATGATCTACTACCCGCTCCAGTCCCTCGTGAACGCGGGGATCAGCGACATCATGATCGTGACGGGAGGGAACCACGCCGGCGACTTCCTCCGCCTCCTCGGGAATGGGCGCGAGTTCGGGCTGAAGGACATCGCCTACACCTACCAGGAGGGAGAGGGCGGCATCGCGGCGGCCCTCTCGCTGTGCGAGCACTTCGTCGACCGCGAGCCCGTTTGCGTCGTCCTGGGGGACAACATCATCGAGAAGAACTTCCGCTCCGCGGCGCAGGCCTTCGAACGGCAGAGGCGCGGCGCGCGGCTCCTCATGAAGGAGGTCCCCGACCCCGAGCGGTTCGGGGTGCCCGTACTCGAGGGGGAGCGCCTCGTCCGAGTCGAGGAGAAGCCGAAGGAGCCGAAGTCGCGCTACGCGGTGACGGGGATCTACCTGTACGACGCGCGGGTGTTCGAGTTCATCAAGCGGCTCAAGCCCTCGGGGCGCGGGGAGCTCGAGATCTCCGACGTGAACAACTTCTACATCGAGGAGGGGGCCGCGACCTGGGAGGTCCTCGACGGGTGGTGGACGGACGCGGGGACCTTCGAGAGCCTGCACCGCGCGAGCAACCTCGTCGCCCAGGGCGGCGCGAACCACGTCTAGGCGCTACTGGAGCGCGAACTTCTCGAAGAGGATCTCGCGGACGTCGCCGGTCGCGAGGATCTCCTCGACGACGCGCTTGACCTCGTGCTTCAGCCTCTCGCGACCGCGGAGCGTCCCCATGTCGGTGTGGTCCAGGCGGTCGACCTGCACGCGGACGGCGTCGCGGAGCCTCGGGAGGAGCGCGCGGGTGCGAGTGGCAGCCTCGGGGGTTCCCGTTCCATCGAAGTGGACGACGATGTCGACGACGAAGGTCTTTCGATAGTCCGGGGCGCCCAGCTCGATCCGACGGCGGAAGGAGCCGAGGGAGAGGTCGTACGGGGTGGGCTTGCGGCTCGGCGCGGCGTCGGGGAGGGCGGCCCGAAGAAGCGGAATGGCGACGACGAACTGGAGGGCCGCGACGATCAGCGCCCTCCGGATCCACACGCGCATCCTTGCGCCCATTCCGGGACCTCCATGGTCCTCCCTCCTGGGAGGACGTTTGCCGCAGCCCCGCTCCCTGCGATGCAAGTCATACCTCAGGGCGCCCCCGGAGTGCAACCCCGTTTCCGTGCGCACTCCCTCGAGTCCGTAGTCCCGAGTCCCGAGTCCCGCGGCCCGAGCCCCGCGGCCCGAGCCCCGTGGCCCGAGCCCCGCGGCCCGTTCCACGTGCCCGTGCCCGTGCCCGATCGCCTCGGGCACGGGCACGGGCACGTGGAACGGGCCGCGGGACTCGGGCCGCGGGACTCGGGCCGCGGGTGGCGGGCCACTGAGGGAGGAACATCCGGATGTTAGATCGGAACTTCCCCCGCCCCCCGGCGTCCAACCCGGCCCATTCGCACATAGGAGGCACCCCCGATGGACCGCGCGAGATTCCTGGGGCTCCTTCTCGGAGCCGCTCTCCTCTTCCCCGCCACGGCCAGCGCCCGCATCAAGCTCACCTCCCTGCCCCAGCGAGAGCGGGTCGAGGTCCAGCTCGACAACGGCCTCTTCACGCTCGTGGAGGAGGAGCGGATCGTCCCCCTCCTCGAATCGAACGCCGAGAACGGGAACAACATGATCGACTTCTCCTGGTCGAACACGGCGATCGACAAGGACTCGATCCAGTTCCGCCCGCTCGCCATCCGCGAGGGGGACAAGTTCCGCGACATCGTCAAGGTCGCGACCGCGCCGGGCGTCGAGGTGGAGGAGGTCGGCGTCATCAACGTCGCCTACCCGCCGAACGAAAACGCCCTGGTGTGGGAGGTCTACTCGCACCAGGCCTGCGCGGTGAAGGTGCGCGTCAGCTACCTCATCTCCAACCTCACCCGCAGCTTCGAGTACCAGGCCCTCGCGGACAAGGAGGAGACCCAGCTCATCCTCCGCAACTACATCCAGCTCCACAACTGGTGCGGAGAGGAGTTCGGACCGAGCGGCGTGTGGGCCGGGTTCGGCCCCCGCTTCCACAAGCAGTTCGGCGAGCAGGAAGACGTCAAGATGCTCGTGCAGAAGTTCGACGGCGTGCCGATCGAGAAGACCTTCACCTACGACTGGTACGCGAACGGCCCCTTGAATCCCGACAAGCCGAACGCCTCCCGCGTGCTCATGCACTACAAGCTGAAGAACGACGAGGCGCACCACCTGGGCGCCTTCCCGCTCCAGCCCGGCAAGGTCCGCATCTTCATCCAGGACGGCCACGGCGGAGAGGCGTTCCTCGGGGAGGACTGGGCGCAGCTCACGCCCCTCGACGGCGACATGAAGCTCTTCCTCGGCGAGGCGCGGGACATCGTCTGCACGAGGACGATCGAGTCGAACGAGCGCCACAACCAGCGCGGGAACCTGTTCGACCAGGAGATCGTGGTGAAGTACGAGATCGAGAACTTCAAGGACAAGGCGGCCACGCTCACGATCGTCGAGCAGTTGAACCGCCTCGGACAGCAGTTCTTCGGGAACACGCACGGCGACGTGCAGTGGGAGAACGGGTCGAAGACGTCGGCCTCCTTCCGCTTCAGCGACGAGCTGGGCGGGGCGACGCCGATGCTCATGATCGACCTGCCCGCGCGGCCCGCCGACAAGGACAAGGCCGTGGAGAAGGTCGTGGTCCTGTTCCACGTGACCCTCCGCAACCTCTGGCAGTAGGGAGACGACGATGACGCGCAGGAACGCCGCCGCGGCCGTCCTCCTCGCCTGCCTGCTGGGCCTGTCGAGGGGAACCGAGGCCAAGAACGTCGACCTGTCGACCGTGCCGGGGCGCACGGGCGTGCAGCTCACGATCTACAACTCCGAGGACATCACGCTCGTCAAGGAGACGCGCAGCCTGACGTTCAAGAAGGGCACGAACAAGCTGCAGTTCTCCTGGGCGAACACGCTGATCGACCCGACGAGCGTGAACTTCCGCCCGATCGAGCACGCCGACGACATCGAGCTGGCGGACACGGTCTTCCCCGGCCAGAAGCCCCAGCACCTGATCTGGAACGTGGAGTCGAAGTTCGAGGGCGAGGCGAAGGTCGAGGTGACCTACTTCACGAGCGGCCTGACGTGGAGCATGGACTACGTCTCGATCGTGAACCCCGACGAGACCTCAATGCGCTTCCGCGGGTACGTGCGGGTCTTCAACAACTCCGGCGAGGAGTACGAGGACGCCGAAATCCGCCTGATCGTGGGGACGATCAACCTCGTGGAGAAGATCGCGCAGCTCGCGCAGCGGCGGGGGATGCCTCCTCCGCAGCCTGCGACGGTGGAATTCGCGGAGCTCAGGAAGGCGGCGGCGGACGAGTCGTTCGACCGCGCGGCGGGGGCCCAGAGCAATAGGGCCGGGAAGGCCGCGATCGTCAAGGAGGGGCTGAGCGAGTACTTCATGTTCAGCGTGGACGGGACCGAGACGGTGCCGAACGGCTGGTCGAAGAGGATGCAGGCCGTCGCGGCGGACGAGGCGAAGTTCGAGATCGTCTACCGGATGCGGGCGCACCAGTACGGCCCGCGCCCCGTGCGGTTCTTCCTCTGGAGGAACGACGCGGAGCACAAGCTCGGCGACAGTCCGCTGCCGGACGGCCGCGTAAACGTCTTCCGCGAGAACGGATCCGACGGCCTCTCGTTCCTCGGGCAGCAGGTGATCCGCTACGTGCCGATCAAGGCCGAGATTGAGGTGAACCTCGGGACCGACGACCTGGTCGTCTACGAGACGCGCCAGGTCTCCACCGAGCGGCTCAACTTCCACTACGTCCCGAACCCCGAGCGCGTGGACGGCTGGGACGAGAGGACGGTCTGGGTGGACACGATCCGCAACTACCGCACAAAGCCGATCCAGTTCGAGCTGAGGCGGATCTGGCAGGGGGACGTCGAGTATAAGTCGGGGACCCCGACGACGCTCTTCGATTACCAGACGGCCGAGACGAAGTTCGCCATCGAGGCGCGAAGCAAGGTCGAGTACCCCGTGACCGCGATGCGGCACGAGGGCAGCAACGCGAAGCAGTCGCGGATCCAGATCGTGAGGTAGGAGCCGATGATGCGCACCCTTCTCGCCCTCGCCTGCCTCCTGGCGCTGTCGCTGGGGATCGAGGCGAAGAACGTGGACCTCTCGACCGTGCCGGGGCGCACGGGCGTGCAGCTCACGATCTACAACTCCGAGGACATCACGCTCGTCAAGGAGACGCGCAGCCTGACGTTCAAGATGGGAACGAACCGGCTGCAGTTCTCCTGGGCGAACACGCTGATCGACCCGACGAGCGTGAACTTCCGCCCGCTGGAGCACGCCGAGGACATCGAGGTGGCGGACACGGTCTTCCCCGGCCAGAAGCCCGAGCACCTCATCTGGAACGTCGAGTCGAAGTTCGAGGGCGAGGCGAAGGTCGAGGTGACCTACTTCACGAGCGGACTGACCTGGAGCATGGACTACGTCTCGATCGTAAATCCCGACGAGTCGCTGATGCGCTTTCGCGGGTACGTGCGGGTCTTCAACAACTCGGGCGAGGAGTACGAGCACGCCGAAATCCGCCTGATCGTCGGGACGATCAACCTGGTGGAGAAGATCGCCGAGCTCGCGCGCCGCCGCGGGATGGAGCCGCCGGCGCCGGGCACGGCCGTCTACCGCGACTCGGCCAAGGAGGCCCTCGGTGAGTCGTTCGAGGCGGCCCAGGACGCGAACCTCGCGCCCCGCCAGCAGGGCGCCGGCATCGTGAAGGAAGGGCTCAGCGAGTACTTCATGTTCAGCGTGGACGGGGCCGAGACAGTGCCGAACGGCTGGTCGAAGCGGATGCAGGCCGTCGCGGCGGACGACGCGAAGTTCGACATCGTCTACCGGATGCGGGCGCACCAGTACGGCCCGCGCCCCGTGCGGTTCTTCCTCTGGAGGAACGACGCGGAGCACAAGCTCGGCGAGAGCCCGCTGCCGGACGGCCGCGTGAACGTCTTCCGCGAGAACGGATCGGACGGCCTCTCGTTCCTCGGGCAGCAGGCGATCCGCTACGTGCCGATCAAGGCCGAGATCGAGGTGAACCTGGGGCCTGACGACCTCGTGGTCTACGAGACGCGCCAGGTCTCCACCGAGCGGCTGAACTTTCACTTCGTCGACGAGCCCGAGTACGTCGACGGGTGGGACGACAAGACCGTCTGGGTGGACACGATCCGCAACTACCGCACGAAGCCGATCCAGTTCGAGCTGAGGCGGATCTGGGAGGGGGACGTCGAATACAAGTCGGGGACCCCGACGACGCTCTTCGACTACCAGACGGCCGAGACGAAGTTCGCGATCGACGCGCGAAGCAAGGTCGAGTACCCCGTGACCGCGATGCGGCACGAGGGAAGCAACGCGAAGCAGTCGCGGATCCAGATCGTGAGGTAGGAGCCGATGATGCGCACCCTTCTCGCCCTCGCCTGCCTCCTGGCGCTGTCGCTGGGGATCGAGGCGAAGAACGTGGACCTCTCGACCGTGCCGGGGCGCACGGGCGTGCAGCTCACGATCTACAACTCCGAGGACATCACGCTCGTCAAGGAGACGCGCAGCCTGACCTTCAAGAAAGGCACGAACCGGCTGCAGTTCTCCTGGGCGAACACGCTGATCGACCCGACGAGCGTGAACTTCCGCCCGCTGGAGCACGCCGAGGACATCGAGGTGGCGGACACGGTCTTCCCCGGCCAGAAGCCCGAGCACCTCATCTGGAACGTGGAGTCGAAGTTCGAGGGCGAGGCGAAGGTCGAGGTGACCTACTTCACGAGCGGACTGACCTGGAGCATGGACTACGTCTCGATCGTAAATCCCGACGAGTCGCTGATGCGCTTTCGCGGGTACGTGCGGGTCTTCAACAACTCGGGCGAGGAGTACGAGCACGCCGAAATCCGCCTGATCGTCGGGACGATCAACCTGGTGGAGAAGATCGCCGAGCTCGCGCGCCGCCGCGGGATGGAGCCGCCCCGGCCGGAGTCGGGGGAATACAAGAAGGCGCGGAGGGAGGTCACCGGACGCCTGATGGAAGAGGCGGAGAAGACCAAGGACAGCCGCGACAAGGGAGCCGGCATCGTCAAGGAAGGTCTGAGTGAGTACTTCATGTTCTCGGTGGAGGGAACGGAGACGGTGCCGAACGGGTGGTCGAAGCGGATGCAGGCCGTCGAGGCGGACGACGCGAAGTTCGAGATCGTCTACCGGATGCGGGCGCACCAGTACGGGCCGCGGCCCGTGCGGTTCTTCCTCTGGAAGAACGACGCGGAGCACAAGCTCGGCGAGAGCCCGCTGCCGGACGGCCGTGTGAACGTCTTCCGCGAGAACGGATCCGACGGCCTGTCGTTCCTCGGTCAGCAGGTGATCCGCTACGTGCCGATCAAGGCCGAGATCGAGGTGAACCTTGGGCCCGACGACCTGGTGGTCTACGAGACCCGCCGGGTCTCGACGGAGCGGCTGAACTTCCACTACCTCCCGAACCCGGAGCGCGTGGACGGCTGGGACGAGCGGACGGCGTGGGTCGACACGATCCGCAATTACCGCACGAAGCCGATCACGTTCGAGCTGAGGCGGGTCTGGGCGGGGGACGTGGAGTACCGCTCCGCGACGCCGACGACGCTCTTCGACTTCCAGACGCCCGAGACGAAGTTCGACGTCGGCGCCCGCGCGAAGGTCGAGCTGCCGGTCACGGTCCTGCTGCACCAGGGGGCAAACGCGAAGCAGGCCCGCGTGCAGATCCGGAAGTAGTTGGTCGACGCGCTCACGATCCACGAATGGACACAAATCGACACAAATCGTGAGCGATCCGATGGGATCGAGGGAACCCCGGCGGCCGCGCGCCCGAGGAGAGGGCGCCGCCCGGCCCGCTTCGCGGGCGCCC
>CAZYRM010000007.1:0-72258 GCA_964649705.1 uncultured Planctomycetia bacterium | reverse complement strand
CGCTCGCGGTCGTCTGCGACGCCCTCACGGCCAACGGGCAGCCCGAGGTTGCCCTCAGTCGCTGCGTGGGGATGGCGGACGCGCTGCACTGCGCGCGGAGCCGGGCCCTTCGCGCCCTGGGGCGGCATGAGGGGGCGATCCAGGAGGCCTGGGCCGCAAAGGCCTGGGGAGAGGCCGCCTTCGCGGCGCTCGCGAAGGGGGATGTCGGAGACGCCGCGTCCTACGTCGAGCATCCCGTGGACGCCGACGGCTGGGAGGCCCTCGCCCGCGTGCGCGTGGCTCAGGGGCACGCCTCGCAGGCCCTGGACCTCCTCCGCAAGGCCCTTGCGGCCGACCCGATCCGCGCCCCGTGCCAGGCCCTACTCGGTCGCGTCCTCCTCGGCCAGGGGAAGCCCCAGGAGGCCGAAGAGGCCCTCGCCAGGGCCGTCGAGATCGACCCGACCTGCGCCGAGGCCTGGCGCGGGATGGGCGAGCTGCGCCTCGCGCAGGGCCTCCCCGAGGAGGCACTCAAGGCGCTCGACCAGGCCGTGGAGAACGGCCACGGGGACCCCGAGGACCTTTGCCTCCGCGCCGACCTCCGACGGCGCAGAGGAGACACGGAGGGCGCGCTCGCGGATATCGACCTGGCGCTTCGCGCAAAGGCCGATCACGGCCCGTGGCTCGCGCTGCGCGCCGAGGTCAAGCTCTCACGGAACGACGCCAAGGGCGCGCGCGAGGACGCTGAGAAGGCCTGCGGGGCACTCCGCGAGTCGGCCTCGGCGTGGGCGACGCTCGCCCGGGCGGACTTCGCGCTCGCGGACCTCGACGCGACGGAGAAGTCCCTCGAGCGAGCCTTCCTCCTGGACCTGCGCCACGTCGCCGCACGGGTCTGCTCCGCGCGGCTCGCGCTCGCCCGCTCGCAGCGCGAGAAGGCGCGCTCCGAGCTCGGGATCGCCCTGAACGTCGACCCCGACGACGCGGACGCCCTGCACCTGCGCGCGAAGATCGCCGTGGAGGACGCGCGCTGGCAGGAGGCCGCCGACGACCTCGAGCGCTTCCTCCTGAGGCACCACGCCGACCCGCGAGGGATCGAGGCGAGGGGCTGGCTCGATCTCGCGAAGAAGGGGCTCAGGGACCGGTAGAGCACGGTCCCGGGCGGACCGCACAAGAGCGCACTGGAGCTTCGGCATCGAGGGCGCTACAAGAGACGCATGGACGAGGTCCGCTGGATCGTGGGTGCCCCGCCGCCGTGGTGGCGGAGGTGGCGAACGCCGATCGTCGTTTTCCTCGGCATCGGCGCCGCCCTGGGCGTCCTCTTCTACTGTTTGATCGCCCAGGAGAGAGAAGAGAAGGCCGAGGGCGCGCACGCCGCCGCGGTGTCCGCCCACACGGAGGCCCAGGACCTGCTGAAGACCGCGGAGGCCTGGGCGGACGAGGGGCGTGAGGTGGAGGCGAGCCGCATGGCCGGCCACGCCCTGGAGCGCGCCGAGGAGGGCCTGGGCTGGGAGCCCGACCACGCGGGGTGCATCCAGGACGTCGACCGTGCGCTCGTGCTGACCCAGGCGACCGATGCGGAGCGCGCGGCGCTGGCCGACAGGGCGCTCGAGCGGTCCCGGGACGTCACGGAGGCGCGCCTCATCCAGCTCCGCCTCCTCGTCGAGCCCCTGCTCGACCGCTGGGCGATCGTCTCCGCCGGCGAGACGAAGGGGCAGGACCGCGCACGGAACGACCCGGCGCTCGCGAATCTGCGGAAACTCGTCCTGGAGTCCAGCGCCGTCCTCCTCCAGCGGAAACTCGCCGCGCCCGACGCGGAGGAGGTCCGCGCGTTGCGCGCCTTTGCAGCGGGCGAGCAGATGCCTGTGGGTACCGGCGCGCTCGTCTGTTCCCTGTGGGCCTTTCGTGCGATCCTCGACGGGGACCCGCGCAGGGGCAGCCACCTCGTCCAACCCTACGGCAGGGAGAGGCGCTGGCAGGGCCTGGCAGAGTGGATCCACGCGCATGCCTTGATCGCCCTCCAACGGACGGACGGGCCATTCGAGAAGGTCCCGACGATTGTGCTGGCGCTCCTCGAGTCGCTGCCTGTCCGGTTCCGTTCGCGCGCCTCCTATTGGATCGACCGCGCCGCGGCCATCGAGGACCCGATCGAGGCGGAGGGGGACCTCTCGAAGGCGCTGGCGCTCTGCCCCGGCGAGCCGGGCCTCCTCGCGCTCCAGGCCGAGATCGCGGAGCGGCGGGGCGACCGAGTGCGCGCCGCGATGCTCCGCGAAAAGGCCCAGGGAGCCCTGGCCGACCCCACGCCCCGCCTCGTCGCCGTGGCCGAGCTCGCCGAGGAGCGAGGCGACTATACGCGGGCCCGCGAGGCGTATGATGAGCTGTGCGCTCGGTTCGAGGTCAAGCCCGAGGTCCGGCTGCGTCGCGCGAGATTCCTCCTGCGCACGCGGGCCGCGAAGGAGGCGCTCGCGGACGCGGAGCTCGTCCACGCCGCGCAGCCCTCGAACGATTCGCTGCGCCTCCTTGCCGACGCCCTCACCGCCTCCGGACGGCCCGAGGAGGCGCTGAAGCGCGCGGTCGGGGACGCGGCCGCGCTGCGGTCGGCGCGGAGCCGCGCCCTCCGGGCCCTCGGTCGGCTGGAGGAAGCCTACGACGAGGCGACGGAGGTGGGCGACTGGGCCGAGGCGGCGGCGTGCCGGCTCCGGATGGGCCGCCTCGATGAGGCGAAGGCGCTCGCCGAACGGGTCGAGTCCGCCCTGGCCTACGACGTCCTCGCCCGGGTCGCCTTTGCGCGCGGACGTTTCCTGGAGGCCAAGGGTTGGATGGAGTCGGCCTTGCGCAAAGACCCCTTCCGCGCCTCCGGCCACGCGCTGCAGGGGCTGCTTCACCTTCGCGAGGACCGGTTCGGTGACGCCACCGCCGCGCTGACGAAGGCAGTCGAACTGGACCCCGCCTGCTGGGAGGGCTGGCGCGGGCTCGCGGAGATGCGCTGCCGTCAGGGCAACGACACGGAGGCCCTGGACGCGCTCGGCAGGATCCCCGCCTCAGATCCGAGGGACGCCTCCTTCTACGTCCTGCGCGCGCGGATTCTCGCGCGACAGGGATTCGCCCGAAACGCCATCGAGGACCTCGACGAGGCGATCCGCCTCGAAGGGAGCTCCTACTTCATGATCCTCGAGCGGGCGGAGCTCAAGCTCGCCATCGAGGACTGGGCGGGCGCCCGGACCGACGCGGAGCTGGCGAGGACGAAGGTCGCCAGGGCCTCGGAGCCGTGGAAGCTGATCGCGCTCGCGGACCTGGCGGAGGGGAAGCCCGAGGCCGCCGAGAAGGGGTTCGACGAGGCGCTTCGCAGGAACCCGAAGGACGTCGAGGCGCGCCTGGCGAGGGCGGCGCTACGGCTTTCGCGGAAGGACCGTGCCGGGGCGCGCGAGGACCTCTCCGCGGCGGTCGAAGTCGACTTCGGAGACGCGGACGCGCTCTACCGGCTGCTCCGGATGGACGCGGAGGACGGGCGCTGGGAAGAGGTCCGCGAGGCGGCGCCTCGATTCGCGACGCTCCACCCGAAGGACGAGCGGGCCGCGCAGGCGCGCCAGTGGTTCGAGGCGGCCGCCGCGGCCCTCCGGTGATCCGCCCTAGCACTACAACGTAGCTTCTTCCAACCGCCCCGAAGGGGCGGCATGGAACAGCCCAGGGCGCAGCCCTGGGAAAACGCGGTTGCAAGAGGACCGGAGCCCCGAAGGGGCGACATACACGCCGCGGCGCCGTGTATGTCGCCCCTTCGGGGCTCCGCTCTACCTCCACCATCGTGTTCCCCAGGGCTTCGCCTGGGCTGGCATATCTAGCCCCTTCGGGGCTCGGCGTTCAAAGTTCGTTGTAGTGCTAGTGGATCCCCATGGGGTGGTCGATCGTGTTGCAGGGGTCCTGGATGAAGCGGATCCCCCAGGTGTGGGGATTGTGCCACGCTCCACCGGCGCAGAACGCCTCGGCCGCCGGGAGGCTCGCGCCGCCCTGCATCGCCTGCATCTCCTGCTCGTTCATCTCGACCATCTTCTTGTCGTCCATGGTACCCCTCTGCTGGAAAGCCGATCTGAAACCTAATTGAGGCTCGCGCCGCCGTGGCGCGTGGCCATCTTCTTCAGCCGCGCATCGAGCTCCTGGTTCTCGAGCATCGTCTTGATCGCCGCCTTCACCGTCTCGCTCGGGTTGTGGAACTGGATCCCGATGCTGTAGACGCGCTTCTCGCGGGAGGCCACGACGCACCAGGCGACCCGCCCCTTGGCACGGACCGACGCGTCCCCGCCGTTGGACAGGATCACGAATACGCTCTCCCAGCGCGTGATCGGCTCCCTCGTCAGGATCCGCACGCCCGTCTCGCTGATGTCCGCGGCGTAGGCCGACTGGCGCGGCCCCTTCTCGAAGAGCGAGAGGAACCCGACGCGGGCGACCTCGATCGGGAGGCTCTTCATCCCCCGTCGGCTGGTCTTCCTGCGGTTCATCGATGGCATGACACTGTCTCCTCTGGTTCTGGCTGTGTGTGAATTGGGTCGGGATGATACCCGTTCATCGGGCGGAATCAAGCCCCCCTTGAGAAAAAAAGGCTCGTCCGGCGCTCCCGTGTGAGTTCAGGATGTGAGTTCCACGACGCTCGATCCGGCCGTGCCCGCTGAGGTACCATCCCTTCCCCCCCTTTGAGGTCACCACCGTGCTCGATCGGGCGAGCGTCGCAGTCGTCGGAGGCGGCATCATCGGCACGAGCGTCGCGTACCACCTCGCGAAGCGCGGGGCGAAGGACGTCGTCCTCCTCGAAAAGGAGCCTCTCCTCGGCTCCCACGCCACCGCGAAGGCCGCCGGCGGGATCCGCCAGCAGTTCGGCTCCGAGGTGAACTGCCGCCTCTCCATCGAGAGCGTCCGCCAGTTCGAACGGTTCGAGAAGGAGATGGACTGCTCCGCCGAGTTCCACCAGCGGGGCTACCTGTGGCTCGCCACGAAACCGGAGGAGGTCGAGGTCTTCCGGCGGAACATCGCGCTCCAGCAGCCGCTCGGCATCCCCGTCAGGCTGCTGACGGCGAAGGAGGCGCTGGCGATCGCCCCCTATCTCCGGATCGACGACGTCGTCGGGGCGTCCTTCTGCCCGACGGACGGCTACGCCAGCCCCGCGGACTTCCTGACCGGGTACGAGAAGCAGGCGAAGAGGCTCGGCGTCCGCTTCCACCACCCGTGCACGGTCTCGCGCATCCGCGCGCGCGAGGGGCGGATCGAGGCGCTGGAGACCGACCAGGGGGACGTCGTCACCGACACCGTCGTCCTCGCCGCGGGACCGTTCTCGCCGCGCGTGGCCCAGACGGCGAGCGTGGACCTGCCGATCCAGCCCTATCGTCGCCAGATCTTCGTCACGAAGCCGTTCGCCGAGATCATGGAAGAAATGCCGATGACGGTGGACTTCACGTCCGGCGTCTACATGCACAAGGAGAGCGGCGGGGTCCTGATGGGCCTCGCGGACAAGGACGAGCCGCCGAGCTTCAACGAGACGGTGGACTGGGGGTTCCTGGAGCGGGTGATCGAGCTCGCCATGCACCGTGTCCCGTCGCTCGAGCGCGCGGAGATCCTGCGCGGCTGGGCGGGCCTCTACGACACGACTCCCGACCACCACCCGATCCTCGGCCGCGCACCGGACCTGCCGGGCCTCCTTCTGGCTTGCGGGTTCAGCGGGCACGGCTTCATGCACGCGCCCGCGGTCGGCCTGGTGACCGCCGAGATCGCACTCGGCGGAAAGCCGTCGATCGACGTGTCGTGCCTCTCGCTCTCCCGCTTCCGCGAGGGGAAGCTCGTCCACGAGTCGCACGTGATCTAGCGCGACTCCCCGCGCAGGAACGTGTCCAGGCGGGCGATCTCCGCCTCCAGTTCCCTGCGGAACTCCGTGCCCACGGGACGGCGACCGACGAAGCCGAGCTCGACATCAAGGCGACCATCCCGCATCCGCGCGTTCGCCCAGCCGATCGCCCGGGACCCCCAGAGCAGGGGCATCGCATAGTAGCCGCGGACTCGCTTTGCCGCCGGGGTGTAGGCCTCGAATCGGTACGGCCAGCCCCACAGGTGCTCGAACCGTCGGCGGTCCCAGACCAGGGGGTCGAACGGCGCCAGGAACCGCACGATGCGCGGCACGGGCTCCGGGTCCCCGTCGCGGGTCGGCCAGACGTAGGAGACCCCGTCGATCGTCTCCGTTCTCAAGTCGCCGTCGCGGACCAGGTCGCCGAAGGCGGCGCGCGGGGGTCCAAGCCTTCGAAAGCGCGCGATCGTCGCGTGAAGGGTCCGCTCGGGGACGGGGGCCAGGAGGCCGACGACGGTGAGGATGAGCCTCCGCAGGCGCTGCCCGGTCGGCACGGGCTCGCCTATCGGCGCGGCGGCCCCGTAGACGCGGATCCCCGACTCGCGGCGGACGACTCGGAGGAGGCCTCGATATTGCAGGTCATCCAGGGCGCGCGTGGTGGCCTTGGATCGGCCGCCCCAGGCGTTCACGACACGCCGGCCCCCGAGGCGGGCGTCGAGGTCCCGGGGGTGCGCCTCGCGGAGCCGGCGGACGACGTCGAGGACGCGGCTCTCGAGAGGGGAGAGAGGGGACGTCCTCCTCGGATGGAGCAGCCGCCAGACGGGCCGGGGGAGGAAGCCATAGGCGTAGAGGTAGTCCTCCTCGATGTCGAGGGAAGGGTACAGGCGCTCCAGGTCTCCCGCACGGTACGCCAGGACCCGATGGCGAAGGATGAGGTCCTGCGCCCTCGCCGGGGATCGGATCGGGTCGGCCTGGACGAACGCGAGGCGCTCGATCGCCGCGGCGAGCGTGGTCGGCGTGAAGAGGGAGCGTGCGACCGCGCGGGCGCGGAGCCATTCCAGACCTGGCTTCGGCATGGGCTCACTCTCGGGTGCCTCTGCGCGGCCGGCCTACCTCTCGTCCGTGCCGAAGAGGTGCTTCTCCGCGAGGTCGGCCTGGCGCGCGAGGTAGCGGAGCGACTGCTCCAGCTCCTCCACCTCCGCGGCCGCGATCAGCACGCTGTCCGTCATGACGAGGTGGTCGTCGACGATCGCGAAGCTCCCGAAGCGAAGCTCCGCATTCATGCGGAGGGCCTGGATGGTCTTCTCGCCCGAAAGGTGTGAGAGCGGCCCGATGTGTGTCAGGACCCGCGCGAGCGGGAGGCCCTCCTCCTCGTGGCGCGAGACGAACACGTCCTGCTTGCGGCCGTCCGCGAGGACGACCGTGATCGCCGTCGAGCCGTCGGGGAGCTCCGTGCGCGGCCAGCCGGCCCGCTGGCAGAGGAGGTCCAGGAACGATCTCAGGTCCATCAGCGCTTTCCCTTCTTCAACCGGTTCCGGAGGTCCGAGAGCTTCTGGAGCGCCTCCATCGGCGTCAGGCGGTCGACGTCGAGCTTCTTCAGCTCCTCGACGACCGGGTCGGGAGGCGGCGCAAAGAGGGAGAGCTGCTGGACCTTCGGCGCGTGCTTGCCCGCGTCCAGCCGCGGCCCCTCGTCCACCCGCTCGCTCTCCAGCTCCGCGAGCACCGCTTTGGCCCGGTCGATCACCTCGCGCGGGATCCCCGCCAGCCGCGCGACGTGGATCCCGTAGCTCTTGTCCGTCGCCCCCTCCACGATCTTCCGGAGGAAGACGATGTGCTCCTCCCACTCCTTCACCGCGATGTGGAAGTTCTTCACGCCCGGGAGCACGCCCGCCAGCTCCGTCAGCTCGTGGTAGTGCGTCGCGAAGAGCGTCCGCGCGCCGACCCGGTCGTGCAGGTGCTCCGTCACCGCCCACGCGATCGAGACCCCGTCGTACGTGCTGGTCCCCCTCCCCACCTCGTCGAGCACGATCAGGCTGCGCTTCGTCGCGTTGTTCAGGATGTTCGCCGTCTCGTTCATCTCCACCATGAACGTCGAGTTCCCGCGCGTCAGCTCGTCGCTCGCCCCCACGCGGGTGAAGATCCGGTCGACTACCCCGATCCTCGCCTCCTTCGCGGGGACGAAGCTCCCCATCTGCGCCATCAGGGCCGTCAGCGCCACCTGCCGGATGAACGTGCTCTTCCCCGCCATGTTCGGGCCCGTGATCAGGAGGACCCGGCTCGCCTCCCCGTCCAGGAGCACGTCGTTCGGCACGAAGCGCTCCTCCTGGACCTTCTCGACGACCGGGTGCCTCCCGTCCACGACGCGGATCTCCGTCCCCTCGTCGACGACCGGCTTCGCGTACCTCCCCTCCTGAGCCACCTCTGCGAGCGAGGCCAGCACGTCCGCGCGCGCGACCGCCGCCGCCGTCCGCTGCAAGGAGGGGATCTGCTTCGCCACGTCCTCACGGACCCTGAGGAACAGGTCGTACTCCAGCTTCCTCGACGACGTCGTCGCGTTCTGGACCTGGGTCTCCTTCTCCTTGAGCTGGGGCGTGATGTACCGCTCCGCGTTCTTCACCGTCTGCTTGCGGATGTAGTCCGGAGGCACCTTCGCCTGGTGGACGTTCGTGACCTCGATGTAGTACCCGAAGACCTGGTTGAAGCCGACCTTGAGCGAGGAGATCCCCGTCCGCTCGATCTCCTGCTCCTGAAAGGCCGCGATCCACCCCTTCGCGTCATGCGCCATCGAGCGCAGCGAGTCCAGCTCCGCGTCGTACCCCTCTCGCAGGATCCCGCCCTCCCGGATCGTGATCGGCGGGTCGTCGACGAGGGCCGCCTCGAGGATCCCGTGGATCTCCGGCAGGGGGTCGATCGCCGCGGAGATCTCGGTCAGCAGCTTTGCGCTGCGGTCGGAGAGGGCGCCCTGGAGCAGCGGCAGGGCCGCAAGCGAGGCCCTCAGGCCGAGGAGATCACGCGCATTGGCCCGGCCGCTCCCGAGCTTCGCGACGATGCGCTCCATGTCGTGGACGCCCTTGAGCGCGTCGTGCACCTCGCGCCGAAGCGTCGGATCGAGCAGCTCCTCGACGGCGTCCAGCCGCGCGCGGATCCCCTCGGGTCTCGCCAGCGGGCAGGTGACCCACTCGCGCAGGAGCCTCGCCCCCATGCTCGTCCGCGTCCGGTCCAGGACCCAGACGAGCGATCCCTTCACGTCGTTGTCGCGGAGCGTCGCGGTCAGCTCGAGCGAGAGCTGCGTGGAGCGGTCGAGGAAGACCTTGTCGTCGCGGCGGTGCCGCTCGATCCGCGTCAGGTGGCGGAGCGAGGTCTTCTGCGTCTCCTCCAGGTAGGCGAGCAGCGCCCCCGCGCAGCCGACGCCGAGGTCGAGGTCCTCCACGCCGAAGCCGTCGAGGCTCGCCGTGGCGAAGTGGCGCGTCAGGCGGCGGCGGGCGTCCGAGCGCTCGAACGTGAACGACGGCGCGGGCGTGACGAGGTTCCCGGCGACGAGGCGCAGATCCTCGACGAGGGGCTTCTCGCGCTCCGCGGCGTCCTCGGCGAACAGGACCTCCGCGGGACGGACGCGAGTCACCTCGTCGACGAGGTCCCGGCGCGAGAGGTCCTCGGCCTCGAAGGCGCCCGTGGAGAGGTCGACCCACGCGAGCCCGGCGCGGTCCCCGTCCACGGCGACGGCGGCGAGGTAGTTCGCGCGGCTCCGGTCGAGGATGTTCTCCTCGGTCAGCGTCCCGGGCGTGACGACGCGGACCACGTCGCGCTCGACGAGCCCCTCGGCCTGGTCGGCCTCCTGGAGCTGGTCGCAGATGGCGACGCGCTGGCCGGCGCGGATGAGCTTGGCGACGTACGACTCGACGCTCTGCACGGGGACGCCGGCCATGTCGACGCGCTTGTCGCCGTTGAAGCGGCCCGTAAGCGTGATCCCGAGGAGCCGCGACGCGGTGCGGGCGTCCTCGTAGAACGTCTCGTAGAAGTCCCCGAGGCGGAAGAAGAGCAGCTCGCGCGGGTACCTCCGCTTGACGGAGTGGTACTGTTCCATCAAGGGGGTCATGGACGCGCTCGGCCCTATTTTCCGGGCAGGAACTTGCCGATGAAGTCGACCTTCTCGAGCATCCCCACGCCGAGCCAGCTATGGGCGATGTAGGCGAGGACCTCGAGGCCGACGGCCAGGGCGACGAGCCCCTTGATGAAGCTGGGCTTCTTGAGGTTCGGCTCCTTGTACCGTGCCTTGAAGTCCTTGTACTTCGTCATGCACTCGGTGGAGCAGAAGCTCCCCGCGGGGTCCTGCTTGAGGCACGTCTTGCAGATCGGCTTGTGGCACTGGTGGCACTGCGCGACCGCCACGGCCTCCTTGTGGTTGAGACAGGCCTTTTCCGGCATGGTCTCCTCCCTAGGTGCGCGGAACCTTCTTCCAGTCCTCGAGGAACTGCGCCAGGCCGAGGTCGGTCAGCGGGTGCTGGTACAGTTTCTCGAACACGGCGTACGGCATCGTCGAGACGTCCGCTCCCATCCGGGCCGCTTCGAGGACGTGGACGGGGTGGCGGACGCTGGCGACGAGGATCTCGGTCTTGAACTCGTAGTTGTCGTAGATCGTGCGGATGTCGTGGATCAGCTCCATCCCGTCGGAGCCGCGGTCGTCTAGGCGTCCGACGAAGGGGCTGATGTAGGTCGCGCCCGCCTTCGCGGCGATCAGGGCCTGGACGGCGCTGAAGCAGAGGGTGACGTTCGTCTTGATCCCCTCGGCGGAGACGCGCTTCACGGCGCGGAGGCCGTCCTTGGTGAGGGGGATCTTGACGACGACGTTCTTCGCGACCTTCGCGAGGTCGCGGGCCTCGGGGATCATCTCCTCGGTGGTGAGCGTCACGCACTCGGCGGAGACGGGCCCCGGGACGATCTCGCAGATCTCGGCGAGGACGACCTTGAACGGGCGGCCCTCCTTCGCGACGAGGGAGGGGTTGGTCGTCACGCCGTCGATCAGGCCGGTGCCGACCCCGTCGCGGATCTCCTTCACGCTGGCTGTGTCGAGGAAGAACTTCATCTCGCCACTCTCCGTTGGAAGCGCGCCCGGCCCGCTCCGCGGGCGCCAGGGCGTCTGGCGGTTACCGGATCAGTATAGCCGCCCGGCGGAGGCGTCACAAGCGTAGGTACAGGGCCTTGAGGTACTCGGCCTCGCGGAAGCCCGCGGGGTGGTCGAGCGGGTGCCGTGTGGTCCGGAGCTCGGTCAACGGCCTCCCTGTGCGCTGGAGGGCCTCTCGGACGGCGCCGAGGAACTCCTCGGCGGAGACGTGGGCGGAGCACGAGCACGCGACGAGGAGGCCGCCCGGGCGGAGGCGGGCCGCTCCGAGGCCTGCCAACCTGCGGTAGGCGCCGATGGCGCGCTCTCGCTCGGCCTCGCGCCGGGCGAAGGAGGGGGGATCGAGGACGACGAGGTCGAACAGGCGGTCGGTCTTCCCGAGCCACTCGAAGGCGTCGGCCTGGACGGTCTCGTGGGGGGACGTCAGTCCGGGGTTCCGTGCGAAGTTGCGGTTGGCGGCCTCGAGGGCGTGGGGGCTCTCGTCGAGGTCGACGACGCGCGTGGCGCCTCCCCGGGCGGCGTAGAGCGAGAACCCGCCCGAGTAGCTGAAGGCGTTGAGCATCTCCCGCCCTCGGGCGAGCGTCTCGACGATGCGGCGGTTCTCCCGCTGGTCGAGGAAGAAGCCGGTCTTCTGGCCCTTGAGGACATCGGCGCCGAACCTGAGTCCCGTCTCGAGGAAGTCGATCTCCCCGTCCGGCGCCGTGCCGAAGACGGTCTCCCCGTCGGCCCCTCCGATGGCGCGCGAGCGCCTGATGACGATGCGCTGCGGAGACAGCTCCTCGCGCAGGAGATCCACGAGCACGCCGATCCTGGGCTTCCACACGTCTGAGTAGACCTTGGCGACGAGCGTCTCGGCGTACTTGTCGATGACGAAGCCGGGGAACCCGTCGCTCTCCCCGTGGACGAGTCGGCACGCGGTGGTCTGCGCGTCGAGGACTCCCTTTCGCCGCGCCACGGCCTCTCTCAGGCGCTCCCTCCAGAACTCGGCGTCCACGGGCCGGGGCTTGCCGCGGTGGATGACGCGCACACGGATGGGCGACAGCGGGTCGAAGAGCCCGAGCGCCAGGAGCCTGTCCTTGCGATCGTAGATCGCCGCGACGTCGCCCGCGGCGCCCTCCCGGCTCGCCTCGCGGACCGCGTCCGCATAGACCCAAGGATGTCCGTCGCGCACCGCCCTCTCCGCGACGGGCGTGATCCGGATTCGGACGGGCGTGTTCGGGGGCACGGTCTCTCCAGAACGATGGCGCGGTGCCTTGTAGCGAATCCACAGGTCCCGCGTCAACCGGTCTCGGGACATCCCGATGAGCGCGTGGACGAGATGCCGACGACGCCCTGACGGGAGCCGAGAAATCGATTGCCCCGGAGGGGGGGCGGACGATAGAAGACCGCTCATCCCTGACGCACGACCCCCCCAACAGGATCCGCAGACGCATGGCCGCCCCCTGGACGGAAGGCGCCGAGTCCCAGTTCCCCTCCACCCGGTGGAGTGCGATCCGTCACGGCCGCGACGCCGGCCCCCTCGATCGGCGCGACTCCCTGGAACGCCTCTTCCGACGCTACTGGGGCCCCGTCTTCAACTACGTCCTCCGACAGTGGGGCAGCAACCACGAGGAGGCCAAGGACCTCACGCAGGAGTACTTCCTCGCCTTCTACGAGAAGGACTTCCTCGCGGGCGTCTCCGAGGCCAAGGGGCGATTTCGAGCCTTCATCCGGGCCTCGCTCAGGAACTTCCTCCTCGCACACCGGCGCGACGCCCACGCGAAGAAGCGCTCCCCGGAGGGCGGGGTCGTCTCCATCGACGCCCTCCCGCCCGGCGTCTCTCCCGCCGACACTTCCCAGCGTTCCCCCGACGAGCAGCTCGACGAGGACTGGCGATCGGCCGTCGTCGACGGCGCGCTTGAGCGGCTCCGCGCAGAGGCCGTCGGACACGGGAAGGAGTGGGCGTACGACTGCTTCGTCCGACGCGACGTGCGGCCGCCCGAGGAGGGGACGCCGACCTACGAGGCCCTGGCACAGCAGGCCGGTCGAGCCGTCCACGACGTCACGAACGCCCTCCATTGGGCCCGCCAGCGGTTCCGGGAGCTGATGATCGACGAGGTTCGAGACTCCGTGTCGAGCCCCGAGGACCTCGAGGTCGAGCTGCGCGAGCTGTTCGGGATCGGAGGCCGATGAGCGAGCCCACCGGCCCGACGCTCCCTGCCGACGGGGACCCTGAGGACCTCACGCGCTTCCTCGCCGCCGCGCGCAAGAAGACGGCCCTGCCCGCGGTCCCCGCCGACGTCCGCCTGGGCGACACCGACCCCACGCGCAGCCTCGCACGGACGATCCTTCGAGCGACGGGCGACCCGCCCGCGGGGGTGCCCGCGGCGGTCGAGGCCGCCAAAGCCGACGCCTCCCGACTCCTCGGCCGATTCGTCCGCATGCAGAGCCTCGGACGCGGCGGCATGGGCGAGGTCTTCCAGGCCTGGGACCCGTCCCTCGACCGCGTCGTCGCCCTCAAGGTGATCCGCACCGACGGGGGGCACGTCCCGGAGCTCCGACAGCGGTTCCTGCGCGAGGCCCGCCTCGCCGCGCGGCTGCGCCACCCGCACCTCGTCACGGTGTTCGAGGTCGGGGAGGCCGCCGACACGCCCTACATCGCCATGGAGTTCATCCCGGGCGGGACGCTCGATCAGAGGATCCCCAAGGCGCGGAGGGACGTCGTCATCCTCTTCCGAGGCGTCTGCGAGGCCGTTGGATATGCCCACTCCCAAGGGATCGTCCACCGTGACCTCAAGCCCGGGAACATCCTCGTCGACGGCGACGGGGCCGCCTTCGTCTCCGACTTCGGCATCGCCAAGGACGTGACGCACGGCGGGATGACCGCGACGGGAGACGTCCTCGGGACCCTCGGGTACATGAGCCCCGAGCAGGCCGCCGGGCAGCGGATCACGCCCGCGTCGGACGTCTTCTCGCTCGGCGTCATCCTCTACGAGCTCCTCGCGGGGTGTCGCCCCTTCACCGCCGAGGACCCGCGCAGCTACGTCCGGCTGGTCTGGGAGTCCGACCCCGTGCCACTGCGGCGGTTCGACGCCTCCGTCCCGCAGGAGCTCGAGTGGGTCTGCCTCAGGGCCCTCGAGAAGGAGGCCACGCGCCGCTACCCGAGCGGCCGGGAGCTCGCGGAGGACCTGGCGCGCTGGCTCGACGGGGAGCCCGTCCTCGCCCGCCCGGCGACCCTCTGGCGCCGCGTCGAGAAGACGGTCCGGCGGCACAGGGCCGTGTCCGCGGCGGCCTCCGTCGCGATCGTGGCGCTGGCGGGCCTGGGACTCTGGACCGGGCTCCGCACGCACTGGCAGCGGCGCGACGCGGCCGAACTGTACGCGCTTGGCTGCGAGGCGCGATCGAGAGGGGACCTCGGGGCCGCCCTCGCGCACTTCGCGCAGGCCTCCAGGCTCAGGCCCGAGTATGCCGAGGCCGCGAGCGCCGCCGCCGCCGCCCAGGCGGAGCTGCGCGCGAGGGAAGAGCGGGCCAGGAGCCTCGCGCGCGCCCGCGCGATCGGCCTCCGCGTCGAGGAGATGCTCCGCGACGTCGACGACCTTCGTTCCAGGATGGGGATGGAGCCGACGGGGAAGTTCATCGAGCGCGCCGGCGCGCTGTGCGCGCAGATGGAGGCCGTCGCGCCAGGCTCGGCCGAGGCCCTCTACGCCCGCGGACGCTGGCACGAGGCGCGCGGAGAGTGGGACCTCGCCGCGGCACGCATGCGGGAGGCGGTCGACGCGGATGCGACGTTCGCCACGGCGTGGTTCCACCTGGGGATCGACCTCCAGGAGCGCGCCTGGGCGGGGAGGCGCCTGGGGCCGCCGCTCGCCATCGCCCCGGGGCGCGAGTCGTTCCCGGTCCTGCAGCTCCCGCCTCCGAACGGCGAGGCGGTCGCGTGGCGCGCCGAGTCGGGCAAGGCCTTCCGCGAGGTGCTGGCACGGTCCGACCCGTCGATCGACGAGCTCATGACGAACTACGCCCAGGCCGTCATCGCGGAGCTGGAGGGCTCCGGTCCGAAGTCCACGGACCTCTACTTCGAGCTGCTCGACGAGCCGGGGTGGATCTCCGACCGGAGCATCGTCCAGCGGGCCACCATCGTCGTCGCCATCGAGCCCGCCGAGTCCGCCGAGCACCTGATGATGCTGTACCAGGCCCGTCCCTGGCGCACCGACCTCGCGCGGTTCTGCGCAACGGCGTGCCTGCTGGCGGGGGACCAGGAGACGTATGAGGCCGTCCTCGGCGCCGTGCGCGAGAACAAGGACGAGGCGTGGCTCCTCTCCCTCCTGGAGGGACACCGCCATCTGGCGCAGGACGAGTTTGCGGAGGCGGAGAAGGCGTACACGGCGTCGATCGAGGCGCACCCGGACAACCTCGATGCGCATGCGGGGAGGGGGATGGTCCGGCACCTTCAGGGCCAGGCCAAGGAGGCCGCGGCGGACTACGACGAGGTGCTCCGCCTGGGGGAGGACCCGGGTGTCCGGTGGAATCGAGCCGTCCTCAGGGCCGACGCGGGCGAGGCCGCCCGCGCCAGGGAGGACCTCGCCGCCATCCTAAGTGGTTGGCCCGACGGGGAGTTCGCGCAGCACGCGAAGACGCTCATCGAGGAGCTGAACAAGTCGCCGAGGTAGGCGCAGCCGTTCCCCCCCGAATTCCCGGATTCCCCAAAAGGACTCCACGGGGACCCGCTCTCTCTAGGCGACGCGACGAGGTGTGGAAGTCGCGAGGCTGGAGCCGCGCGGTGCGGCCAGCGAGTCTGGTCAACCCCAAGCCAAGGAGCACGACGATGAATACGCTTTGCACGATGAACAATGGAATCGAGGGTGGCCTTGTGCAGATGACGGACGAGCAGGCGCAGGCGACGACGGGCGGGTGGGGGACCTTCTACGTGACGACCTCGTTCGAGTTCGTCAACATCAATCAGAGCGACAGCGTCGCTGTGAACATCAATCAGAGTGACAGGGTGGCCGTCAACATCAACCAGAGCGACTCCTGGGCGTAGCTCGCTCCAAGGCCCTCGGTCCAGATGTGGCCGCCAGTGCCCGTCGCGGGTGCTGGCGGCCCGCTCCATTCCTGGTCGGCGCCGAAAGGGGATTGGTCCGTACTGGACGGGCTCGGAGGCTTGCCGGGCGCAAGCCGAGGCGCGTAGGATGGCCGCGTCCCCTCGGGAGGTCGCCCATGCGCCGCACGATCGCGTTGGTCCCGGTCCTCGCCCTCGCCGTCCTCGCCGAGGAGGGGGCGATCCCGTTCCGCCTCGGTCCGAAGGGATTCGAGGAGGGCGAGACCCCGTGCCGGCTCGAGCTCCTCCACAAGGGACCCGTCGATTCGGCGGTGGGGACGCTCGACGGAGCGTGGATCGTCTGGAAGGTCGCCGGAACGGTCTTCGCGCGGCAGGGCGGTTCCGTCCGCGAATTCGCGATTCCCTCGAAGTCGCGCCTCCTCGGCTGCACTCGCGACGGGAGGCTCCTCGCCGCGGAGCCATCGGGCGCGGAGGCGGTGCTGGCCGCATACGACCTGGCGGGCGGTCAGCGCGCGGCGCTGTGGGAGGGGGCGGACGCGAAACCCCTCCTCGACGAAGGCTCCGCGGGGTTGCTAGGCGCCCTTGGCGTCTTGGCGGTCAAGAAGGACAGTGAGATCACTTTCGAGTCGCTCGATCACAAGGCCGCGGGGAAGGCCGCCTGCGCCTCCGGCGTCCCCGACCTGGTCAGCTACGGCGCCCGCGCCGTCGTTGTCCTCCCGCGGACCATGGAACCGGTGCTCCTCTCCCCCGATTCCGCCCCCGCGCAGCTCGATCCGGTCCTTGCGGGGGCGACGGCCGTGGCGCTCTCCCCCGACCGTCCCTTCATCGCCATGAGCACGTCCTTCGATTTCGGGTTCGTGTCCCTCTCGACGCCGGGCCTTCGCACGATCTCCCTCGAAGGCTACGTCCCCGTGGCGTGGCCCTCACGCAGCGCGGTCCTCCTCACGAAGACCGACGGACTGTACCTCCTGACGCTGACGGACGACGGTCCCTCCGGGGAGGAGATCGCCCGCGGCGACGAGGAGGAGAAACGGCGTCAGGCCGAGCGCGCCCGTCTGGAGGAGCGGAAGCTTGCGGACGCCGAGCGCGCGCGGCTGGAGGAGGAGAAGCGCGCCGAGGCGGAGCGCGTGAGGCTGGAGCAGGAGAAGCAGGAGCTCACGGACGCGGAGCGCGCGAAGCTGGAGGAGGAAGAGAAGCGGAAACAGGCCGAGATGGAGCAGGCAAGGCTGGAGGAAGAGAAGCGCAAGGAGGCGGAGCGCGCGAGGCTGGAAGAGGAGAAGCGTCGGCAGGAGGGGAATGGGACCACGGGCCCTGATACGCCTCCCGACGACGAACCCCCTCCGGACCCGCTCCTCTCGGAGATGGCGATCGTCGACCATGCCGGCCTGGAGAAGGCGCGGCTGGGGGACCTGGCGGACGCTGTGAAGGCGGTCCTTTCCGAACCCGACCAGCGCCTGGAGGGCGAGATCGAAGGAACGACGGACTGGATCTACGCCTCCAGCGGGCTGGTCCTGACATTCGAGGACGAATCGAAGCAGTTGGTGAGGGTCCTGGCGAAGGGAAGGCCCGACTTCCTGCCGGCGGGCCTGAAGGACCGCTTCCGCCCGTACCGCGGCAAGACGGGGAAGGGGATCGCGCTGGGCGCCTCGCGCGCCGAGATCGAGGAGGCCTACGGCAAACCGGTGCGGGTCGTCACGGTGGGCGCCGCCGAGATGCTGCGCTACGACGGCGAGAAGGCCCGGATGAGCTTCCAGGTGGAGCGCGGCAAGCTCGTCCTCATCCTCGTCCAGCGCGAGAAGTAGCCCGCGGCCCGCGTCGACGCGCCCGACGGCCGCGGGCCATCGGCTTGTTGCAATCGGGTCCCCCCTCCGATACCTTGGCGCACCCCAAGGAGGACGCCACGATGCCGAAGAAGAGCCGCTACCTGTCCGGGAAGGAGATCGCCCCACCCCCCATCACGCCCAGGACATCCGTGGTCGAGCTCGTCGAGGAGACCTTCCTCGCCTACAACGCCGCAAGGCTCCGAGAGGCCTGCCGCCTCTTCGTCGAGAAGATGCTCCAGCCTGACGTCACCATCGGCATGTCCCTCACCGGCGCCCTGACGCCCGCGGGGCTCGGCATGAGCGCCGTCATCCCCCTCATCGAGGCCGGCTTCGTCGACTGGATCGTCTCCACCGGCGCCAACGTCTACCACGACACCCATTTCGCCATCGGCCACACCCTCCACGTCGGCTCCCACCAGATCGACGACCGGATCCTCCGCGAGGAGTCCGTCATCCGGATCTACGACATCTTCTTCGACTACACCGTCCTCCTCGACACCGACGAGTTCTACCGTCGCATCATCCGCCAGCCCGAGTTCCAGGGGAAGATGAGCACGGCGAAGTTCCACCACCTCTGCGGGAAGTACGTCCGCGAGCGCGAGAAGGCGCTCGGCGCGAAGCGCCGCTCCCTCCTTGCCTGCGCGTACGAGTATGGCGTGCCGATCTACACGTCGAGCCCCGGCGACTCGTCGATCGGGATGAACGTCGCCGCCGAGGACCTGAACGGCAACGGGCTCCTCCTCGACGTCGCCGCCGACGTCAACGAGTCCGCGTCGATCGTCCTCTCCGCCAAGCGCGGCGGCGGGAAGAGCGGCGTGTTCATCCTGGGCGGAGGCTCGCCCAAGAACTTCATGCTCCAGACCGAGCCCCAGATCCAGGAGGTCCTCGGGATCCCCGAGAAGGGGCACGACTTCTTCCTCCAGGTCACCGACGCGCGGCCAGACACGGGAGGCCTCTCGGGCGCCACGCCGAGCGAGGCCGTCTCGTGGGGGAAGGTCGACCCCGACAAGCTCCCCGACACCGTCGTCTGCTACCTCGACTCCACCGTGGCCCTGCCGATCCTCACGGCCTACGCGCTGGCGAAGCACGCCCCGAGGAAGCCGAAGCGGCTCTACGACCGGATCGGCGAGATGATGGACCTCGTCCGCCGCGAGCACGCCAAGGCGCTCTCCAAGGACGAGCGTTACAAGCGCCCCGTCGACCGCCCGGTGGCGCGCCGCCAATCGGCGGGCACGCGCAAGTAGGGGCCCCGGTCAGTCCAGGAACCGGTGGTGGCGGCCCATCCAGTACGGGAGCAGCCAGTACGTCGCCGCCTCCTCGCCGCGGCCGTTTCCGCCGCCCTCGATCTTGTACGGGTTGCCGTTCCACTTCATGATCGGCCGCTCGTCGGCCGGCAGGACCCTGGTAAGCTGCGGCTCGTCGTGGCGGCCGTTGAAGAGCGCCTTCTTCACGTCCGGACGCCCCCCGTTGTCGACCTTCCACTCCACCAGGTCGAGGGGGATCTCCCGCAACGTCCGCTCGGCACTGGCGAGGCTCGGCGGCTCGTCCACGGCGCTCGCGTAGATGTAGTCCCACAGCGGGCACCGCTCGGGCGCCTCGACTTTCCAGCTCCGCTCGATGCTCTCCAGGTAGATCCCCCTCAGCTCCTCGTCCTTCTCATACTGGAGCAGCGGGTAGTACGAGAGGAAGGCCAGCTCGTCGTCGGAGTGGTTCGTGATGCGCGGGAGGTCGATCTTCTGACGGATCGTGTTCCGCGCGTAGCCGTGCTCGTCGATCAGCTCGCGATACGCCCTCTGGTACTTCTCGTCCCCGGTGATGTGGTACGCGGCCTTGAGGTGGGAGAGGACCTCGAGCGACTGCAGCCCGCGCGCAAAAAAGCCCTCGGTCAGCCGCGAGAGGTACTTCGGGTTCCACTTCCCCCAATCGGTCGGCTTCCCGTCGAGGTCGACGAGGTACCAGTCGTGCTCGATGATGTGGTCCATGGTGCGGCGGACGAGGGCCCGCACGCGCTCCTTCCGTCCGTCGTCGGCGCACAAATCGTAGTAGATGGAGAACGCGAAGAAGTGCCCGACGATCTCGTCACTCGACGTGTCGCCCTTCCAGATCCACTCCCCGTCGGCCGTGGGGTGCCACTCCCCTCCCCCCGTGGGCTCGCCCTTCTTCACGAACGAGCGGGCGGGGAACCCCGGGATGCCCGTCAGCGCCTCCAGCTTCTCCATCGCGTCGAACGACTCGTCGGCAAACCGCCGGGCCTCCTCGTCCTTCGTGACGGCGTAGCGAAAGCACTCCGCGGCGACGTACATGCCCGTCCAGAGGCCGTCGTTGTCGTCCGTGCCGGTGATCGACGTCGAGAGGTCTCCCGGCTCGCCGAGGCCGCACCCGGTGACGAGGCCGTACCGGACGTGACGGTCGCGGACCTGCTTCTCGAAGACGGCGGCCTTCTCGGAGAGCGCCATCTCCTTGAACTCGATGTGAGCGAGGCCCCCCTCGGTGGCGATCCAGGCGCTCCCGTCCCCGGCGACGTGGATGTCGTTCACGCGGTCGTCGGGGAGCCAGCGCCGCCCCGCGCGGAAGTGCCAGCGCTTCCCGTCATGCCACGCGGCTCCCTCCGGGCCGCCGACCCAGATGCGATCGCCGACCTCCACCTGGACGCGGGGGTCCCTGAGGGGGCACTTCTTCGGGAGCGTCTCGGGTCTCGGCTGGGGAGCGGTGAGCTCGGCCTTGATCGGCGTCCACGCGCTGCCGTCGAACTGGAAGACGCCGTCGCCGATCCACGCCAGGGCCCCGCCTTCGTGGGCGCGGACGTGCTGGACGGCCGCGTGCGGCACGCGCGCAGAGACCTCCTGCAGGAAGGTCTCCTCGGCGCTGGCGCACGCCGCCAGAAGAGCCACGAACCCCACCGTTCTCATGCCCATCGGGATCGCCTCCGTTCTTCCGCTACGCCGGTCCGCGAGCGACGCGGAAGCCGACCAGGTGGTTGGGGGAGACCGGGTCGAGGCTGTAGCGGTCCGTCACCCGCATCCAGCTCGTCGCGAAGTGCCAGGAGCCGCCGCGCACGACCTTCCGCGCCCCGCCGTCCGCCCCCTTCGGGTCCGTCTCCCCGTCCTGCGCCTTCTCGTACTGCGCGTCGTCGTACCAGTCGAGGCACCACTCCCAGACGTTCCCCGCCATGTCCATGCAGCCCACCTGGCTCGCCCCCTCGGGCGTCGTGTCGATCGGCTGGGTGTAGCGCCGCTCGCCCTGCTTCCGCCCGAACACCGCGCGACGCTCGTTCGGCGCGTCGTCCCCCCACGGGTAGGCGCAAAGCCGTCCCGCGCGCTCGTCCCAGCCCGCGGCCCGCTCCCACTCCGCCTCCGTCGGGAGCCGAAGCCCGGCCCACTCGCAGTACTTCACCGCCCCCATCCAGCTCACGCCGACGACCGGGTACCTGTCGAACCGCGAATCATCGAAGTACTTGTCGTATCCCCACCCCTCCTCGGGACAGGTGGGACGATGATGGCCCGTCGCCTGGATGAAGCGCCGGTACTGCCCGTTCATCACCTCGTGCTTCCCCAGGAAGTAGCCGGAGAGCCTGACCCGATGCGTCGGCCGCCCGTCGCTGTTCCCTTCGTTCGAGCCCATCATGAACTCGCACGGCGGGACGTAGACGAGGATCGAGCTGTCCTTTTCGTTCTGGAGCTCGTGGTACCCCCGCGCGTTCTTGCCGAGCGAACTCAGGCCCGGGAGCTTCGGGGGGCGGAAATCGGCGTCGAGCCGCTTCGTAGAGGGCACGCGGGACTTCCCCGCCGGCGTCAGGATGGACAGGAGCACCCCGGCGTGCGCAGGCCGTTTCGCGGGGTCCTCCTCGATCGCCGACTCGACCAGGACCGAGATCGAGGCCGCGACCTTGGATCCGACGTGGAGCGTGGGGCTCCGTCGCCCCGGGATCCTCCCCGCGAGCATCTCGTAGAGGATCACGCCCACGGCGTAGACGTCGGCGCGCCGGTCGACCTCTCCCCCCCATCGCTGCTCCGGGGCCATGTAGTCGGGCGTCCCCGCTCCCGGAAGGAGCGAGAGGCCCCCGGGCTTCGCCAGGACGCGCGCCAGGTCGAAGTCGCAGAGTTTGGGCGCCTCCGGACTCGGGAGGAGGATGTTCTCGGGCTTGAGGTCCAGGTGCAACACGCCCTTCGCGTGGGCGAACGAGAGCGCCTCGAGGAACCCGGCCGCGATCGGCCAGGCCTCCTCCCAGGAGAGCTTCCCGCGCTCGACGAGGTAGGAGCGCAACGTGGGCCCCTCGACCCACTCCATCGCGAGGAACGGGATGTCGCCGTGGGAGCCGACCTCGACGACCTGGACGATCCCCGGGTGCACGAGCGTCTTCCCCAGCTCCGCCGAGGCCGCGAATCGCCGCACGCACGCCGCGTCGCGCGCCAGCTCCGCCCGGAGGAGCTTGAGCGCCACCGCCGCGCCCTTCGCGATGTCGCGCGCGCGGTAAACGACGCCCATCCCGCCGATCCCGACCAGCTCCTCCACCTCGAACCGCGCCGCCACGCGGTCTCCCGGGGAGAGGACTCCCCCCTCGCCGAGCTTCGAGGCGACGTGCGTCAGGAGCGTGTGCCTGACGCGCGAGGAGTCCGCGATCGCCGCGAGGGCCTCCTCAACGCCGCCGGACGAGATCCGCTCCCGCTCCGCCTCCGGGAGCTTCCCGACCGCCTCGGCGACCGCGCGCGTGACCTCCTCCGGAGGGAGCGTCAGGAGCGTCCGCGTCCTTCCCGGCTCGCCGCGGGCGATGCGTCCGAGCAGGGTGTTCACTGGGGCCTCGACACGCGCGTCGGGCATGCGCTTGATCTCCGAGGCGACCTTCGGCAGGGCCTGGGCCAGGCCCTTGAGGACGGCCCGGCGGATCTCGACCTGCTCACTCATCGCGCCTCCTCGTCGACGACGATGCGCTGGTTGGGCGTGACGCCTGTGAGCGTGCGCGTCGCTCCCCACGGGAAGCGCACCACGACGTCGAGGGTCCCCTCGAACGCCCCGAGGCCGAAGTGCGCGTACGCCGCGTCCTGCGACGTCGTCCCCCGGCCGCCGACGACCTCGCGGACCTGGGCGCGACCGCCCGCCCGAATCGTCACACGCGTCCCGTACACGGTCCGATGCGACTTCGCGGCCCGAGGCAGCACCTGGAGCCACGCACGTCCCGTCGGCAGGCCGTTCCGGAGCAGGCGAACCTGCCCGTTCCCCGCGACCAGGAGATCGAGGTCGCCGTCGTTGTCGTAGTCGAGCCACGCATGTCCCCAGCCGTTGAAGGCAACCGTGCGCGACCTCCAGGTGACCTTCGCGAACTTCATCTCGCCGTCGTTGCGGTAGAGGAAGCTCGGCCTCTCCCGGTAGATGGACGTCAGGTAGAGGTCCAGGTCGCCGTCGTTGTCCATGTCCGCGAGCGAGGCGTCCGAGTGCGTCTCCTCGTACTCCACGCCGCTCTCCGCGAAGGCGTCCCGGAAGGCATACCCGCGCTCCTTCCCCCCGTTCACGAGGATCGCCGTCTTGTTGCTGAACTCGATAAACCGGGGGTGCGCGAGGTTCCCCACGACGAGGTCGAAGTCGAGGTCGCCGTCGAGGTCCCCCCACGCCGCGCCGATCCCGTGCCCGTAGTAGACGGTGTTGTCCCGCGACGTCCCCGTGCCCTCCGCGGCCATCTCTTTCCCGACGTTGTTGAACTTCAGCCCGCCGAGGTTCTGGAAGAGGAAGTCCGGGTTCAGGCGATAGTTCGCCACGAAGACGTCCGCGTCCCCGTCGTCGTCCCAGTCGCAACATGACACCCCACGGCCGCAGCACGGCGGGACGGCGAGCATCCCCGCCTTCTCGGTGATCTCCTCAAACGTCCCATTCCCCAGGTTGTGGAAGAACCAGTCGCGGTTCGGCTTTCCGAGCTCCGTCGACGACTCGTAGCAGGCGAGATAGAGGTCGACGAAGCCGTCCCCGTCCGCGTCGAACCACGCCGCCCCCTCGGGGGTGGCGGACATGTCGATCGCCAGGCCCGCCTTCTCGGTCACGTCGACGAACTTCCCCGGCTCGGCCTGCCGGAACAGGCGGTTCCGCGGCGCGTTCGCCACGACGAAGTCGAGCAGCCCGTCGTTGTCGAAGTCGGCCCACAGCGCGCCCGCGCCCCCGACGCCGTCCAGCCCCGCGTCCTTCGTCACGTTGACGAAGACGCCCTTCCCGTCGTTCCGGTAGAGCGCCCCCTGAAAGAGGAGGTCGTCGAAGCCGTCCGCGTCGTAGTCCCCGACGGCCACGCGCCCGGCGCCGCAGCCCGTCAGGCCCGCGGCCTGCGTGACGTCCTCGAACACGGGCGCCTCCCCCGACTCCTCCGCGGCGAGGCGGTTCTTCTCCGGGTCGAGCACGCCGTTCTGCCAATACGCGAACGCGAGGTAGCTTCGGTACATCGAGAGGCTTGCGTCGCGCCTCTCCTTCGCGAGGGCGTCCCCCTCCGGGACGGCCTCTTTGGCGAGCAGGTCGACGCCCTTCTCGAGGAACTCGAGCGCCTTCTGCGGCCTCACATCGGCGCCGACGTAGGCAAGCCCCGCGGAGAGGTAGCTCGACGAGGGGACGTTCTCGCGCTCCAGGAGCCGCTTTTCGATCGCGGCGACCTGGTTGTCCATCTTCTTCTTCGCGTACGCCTCCAGGAGCTGCCCGTCGAGCGGGTCGCGCCAGGGGTGCTTCGGGAAGGCCACCTGGAACCCGCCGAAGACCGCGATCTTGCGGTCGATGTCTCCGCTCGCGGCGACGTCGTTCAACATCGCGGAGATCTGATCGCGGTCCGGCCCGGGGACGAACGGGTCGCGACCCAGCGCGAGCATCTTCTGGTACGTCTCGATCGCGTCCTCGTACTTCTTCAGCGCCACCTGGCAGGCGCCCAGCCCGGCGAGGAGCCCCGGGTCGTTCGGAGAGCTCTTGAGGGCCTCCACGAGGACGCCCTCCGCCTCGGCGAACTTCCCCTGCTGGTACAGCTCCTGGGCCTGCTCGGGGGCGCCGGGCTGCCCCTGGGCGAGGACGAGGGCCACGAGTACGGCCAGCATGGAGGCCTCCTACGGGACGGCGGGCGGGTCGAAGGGTATGGCGCCGACCTCGCGGCCGCGGCGCAGGAGGAGGCGCACGGCCTCCCAGCCGTCGGGGCCGCAGTCGAGCGTCCGGGCGTTGACGTACATCCCCACGAAGCGGTCGGCGCTCGGCCGTGCGAGGCCGCGGGCATACGAGAGGGCGTGCGAGAGGGCCTCCTCCCGGTGGGCGAGCGAGTACGACACACTGTCTCGGATGACCCGGGTCGCGAGGGCGGCGAAATCGTCTCCCAGGTCACGGCGCACGGCGTTTCCGCCCAAGGGCACCGGAAGCCCCGTCTCGCGAGCCCACCACTCCCCCAGGTCGACGACCTTCGCGAGGCCCGACTCGCCGTAGGTGAGCTGCCCCTCGTGAATGAGGAGGCCAAGCTCGACGGTCCCGTCGGCGACGGCCGGGAGGATCCGGTCGAACGGCATCACCGTGACCTCGACGGTCGGCTCGTAGGCCTTCAGCAAGAGGTACGCGGAGGTCTTCAGCCCCGGGACGGCCACCCGGCGGCCGCGGAGGGAGCTCACGGGGCCGCGGGAGACGACGATCGGGCCGTACCCCTCGCCGAAGCTGCCCCCGGAGGCGACCAGCCTGTACTTCGAATGGACGTACGCATAGGCGTGAAACGAGATCGCCGTGACCTCGTACGTCCCGCGCTCGGCGTGCTCGTTGAGCGACTGGATGTCCGAGAGGACGTGCTCGACCTCCCAGCCGTCGGTCTCGACCTTCCCCTTCGCGAGCGCGTAGAACATGAAGGCGTCGTCGGCATCGGGGCTGTGGGCGAGCTTGAATCGCGGCATGGGTCCCTCCGGGGCGGCGCATCCTACCTCCCGGTCCGGGGGCTTGTCGAATGGGATTGAGCCGGCGCGGGGCGGATCGGTATCCTGGCCTCGATGGAACCCGCCGCCCCGGGTACGCCGCTCCCTTCCGACGGCTCCTCGCCGCCGACGATCCCCGTCATCAACCCCGAGGCCTCCAACAGCCACGAGACGCTGGCCGAGACGCCGTGGATCGGCCCGACGCCGTCGATCTGGACCGCGGGCACGACGGCCCTCGGGCGCTACCGCCTGATCGACCGTCTCGGCCAGGGCGGGATGGGCGTCGTCTGGAAGGTGTGGGACGAGCAGCTTGCTCGTGTCGTAGCGCTGAAGCAGGTCCACGCCGGCCCCGACCCGGACGGGCTCGCCTCCGAGAGATTCCTGCGCGAGGCCCGCCTCGCCGCGCGGCTCCGCCACCCCGCGATCGTGGCCGTCCACGACGTCGGCACGCACGAGGGCCGCCCGTACTTCACGTGCGACTTCATCGAGGGGCGCACGCTCGCCCAGGCCCTCGTCGAGGGGCCGCCCCGCCGCATCATCGTGGCGTGGCTCAGGACCGTCGCCGAGGCCCTCCACTACGCGCACGGCGCCGGCGTCGTCCACCGCGACGTGAAGTCCGCGAACATCCTCCTCGACCGTGGCGGGCAGGCGTACATCACCGATTTCGGACTCGCCAAGGAGACCCTGATCAGCGCGGAGGACCGCTCGAACCCCATCTCGACGAGCGGTCTCGTCCTCGGGACGCCGTTCTACATGAGTCCGGAGCAGGCCGGGGGGAAAGCGACCGTCGGACCGGCGAGCGACCAGTTCTCCCTGGGCGTGGTGATGTACGAGGCCCTCACGGGGCGCCGCCCGTTCGAGGGGACGACCGTCTTCGACGTCGTGCTCTCCCTGCTGGGGAACGACCCCGTCCCGCCGAGGTCGCGCGAGCCCAGGATTCACACGGACCTCGAGGCGATCTGCCTGAAGGCGCTCGAGAAGGACCCCAAGCGCCGCTACGCCTCGATGGCCGACATGGCCACGGACCTCGGGCGGTACCTGGAGGGGGAGCCGATCGAGGCGCGCCCCGTGACGGGTTTCACGCGCCTCCGCCGCAGGCTCGCGCGGCAGAAGGTCGCCGTGATCGCGCTCTTCTCCGCGGTCGTCCTCGCCGCGGGCGCCGGGACGTACGCCTTCGTCTCCAGCCGCTCGTCCGCCGCGCGGACCGAGGACGCGGAGGCGCTCCTCGCGAAGTCCCAGGCGGTCTCGCGCGTCCTCGCCCGCTGGTCCAGGACCGACCTCCCCCCGGCCGCGCGGGTCGTCGGCGAGGACTCCCTCTCCCCGGATGCGTCCGACGAAAGGGAGGAGGCGACCCGCGTGGTCGAGGCCTTCCTCCGCGACACGCCGACCGACTCGGCCTCGCGGTCCGCGGCCCAAGCGCTCGCGGCATGGACGCGATTCCAGATCGGCGACCGCGAGGAGGCCCTCCGCGGCTTCGCCGAGGCGGCCTCGACCGACATGGAGGTCCCCCTCGGGCCGCTGCTCGAGGCGTTGGCGCGGCTGCAGGAGATCCTGCTCGACACCGTCTACCCCCTGACCGCGATCGGGAACACGTCGCTCAAGTCGTACCTGGACGAGGACGGCGCGCCGGGCGACCCCGACGCCTGGACGAAGGTCCTGGCGTGCCTGGACGAGGCCCGCGCGCGCCGCGTCTGGGGGCGCGAGGAGGCGGAGGATCTTCGAGCCCTCGTGGAGGCGATCCGCGCCCTCCAGCGCGGGGCGCGGAGCGAGGCGGAGTCGGGCCTCGACCGCGCCGTCACGGCCCCGTCCCTCACGGTGTTCGAGGCGTGGCTCCGCTTCACGCGAGGCGTGGTGCGGCTCGGAGGGGGACACGTGGCGGAGGCGCTGCGCGACTTCGAGCGGGCCCGCGCCCTCTCCCCCGACTCGCTGCGGGTGGCGCACATGCACCTCGTGACGCGCTACCTCGTCGCCGTCGAGGGCGCCGGCAAGGCGGGTTGGGCCACGCCCGAGCTCGCGGCGATCCTCGAGGACTGCGAGGCCCTCCTCGCCCGCCTCCCGACGAGCCCGGAGCTGCTCAACCTGCGGGGCGGCCTGACGCTCAGGACGGCGCTCGACGTCTGGGACCGAGGGGAGGACCCGACCGGGGCCCTGGACCGCGCGGCCCGCGACTTCGACCTCGCGCTGCGGGGCGGGCGCGTCGCGCCGGCGACGTGGGCGAACCGGGCGACGACCCACGCCTTCCGCGCCCATTTCCTCCTCTCGCAGGGAGGGGACCCGTCCGACGCGGTCGCGCGCGCGGTCGACGACGCATCGCGCGCGATCTCCCTCGACCCCGCTAACCCGCACGGCTACAACGCCAGGGCGATGTCGTACGGGGCGCGCGCCCGCTGGAAGACGCACGTGGGCCAGGACGCGGTCGACGACGTCGCCCGCGGCGTCGCCGACTGCGACACGTCGATCGAGCAGCAGCCGGGGCAGTCGGCCGCCCTGGAGACGCGCGCGGCCCTGTGGCTCCAGCGGGCGGAGATCGAGTCCTCCCGCGGCGAAGACCCGCTCCCGTCGCTGGAACGTGCGGAGGCCGACTTGAGCGAGTCGCTGGAGATCGCCCCGGGCCCGAACGGCTGGGCCGAGCGGGCGGGCGTCCGGCTGTGGCGGGCGGAGGCCGAGGCGGAGGGCGGAGGCGATCCCGGGACATGGGCGGGGAAGGCGGTCGTCGACGCGACGGAAGCCCTCCGGATCTACCCGCGCATGCGCCGCGCGCTCGTGAACCGCGCCCGCGGACACATGATCCTCGCGGAGGTCCAGGCCCGGAGGGGCGACGCCCCGTGGGAGAGCTGCGCCCTGGCGATGGAGGACGCGGACGCCGCCGGCGAGGCGGGGAAGGAGGACGTGGACTCGCGCGTATCGAGGGGGCTCCTGCTCCTGCGCCAGGCCGATCTCGAGTTCGAGTTCGAGCGGGACCCGACGAAGACCCTGGAGCGGGCCATCCTGGACCTTTCATTCGGCCTCGAACGTTTCCCGATGCTTGCCCGCGCGTGGCAGGACCGCAGCTCTGCTTACATCAACCTCGCGAACGCGCGCGCGGCGCGCGGGGAGGACCCGCGGGGGGAGTACCGGCGGGCGATCGAGGACCTGGACCGGTGCGTCGCCCTCGATCCCGAGGACATCCTGTCCCTCTGCGATCGGGCCTCTGCGTACACGGCCCTCGCCGAGGCGGAGCAGGCGAGGGGCGGCGCCTCGCGCGAGGCCCTGGAGCGCGCCGTGACGGAGTGCGACAAGGTCATCAAGAGCGACCCGGGCTGCCCGACGGTGTGGACGAACCGGGGGGCCGCGCGACTCGCCCTGTCCCGGGAGGCGACGATGGGGCCCGAAGAAGCCCTGGCGCACCTGGATCGGGCGATCGAGGACTTTGGCGGGGCGGTCAGCGTGTCGCCAGGGCGCCCCGAGCCGCACGTGTTCCGCGCCCGGGCTCGGGCGAGGAAGGCGAAGGCCCTGGCCGACGCGGGCCAGGATGCGGCCCCGTGCGTTCGCGACGCCTTCACGGACATCGAGACCGCGATCGACGCGGGCTGGCGCGACGCGGCGGCGTTGCGCGGCGAGGGTGACCTGCGTCCCCTCCACGCGGACCCGCGCTGGGAACCGCTCCTTAAAAGGCTCAAGACTCGATGAGCCATCGTCAACCAAGACCCCGGGTGGAAGCTCCGGGTGGCGATTCTGGGCCGCTTGGATCTTCCAGCCTTGGGTCTTTGTTGAGAATTGCTCATTGAGTCTTGACCATTCAGTCCCCCTACTCCTCTTCCTCGCGCAGGCGGGCGAGGACGGAGAGGTCCTCGATCGTCGTCGTGTCCCCCATCGACTTCGCGCCGCTCGCGATCTCCTTGAGGAGGCGGCGCATGATCTTCCCGCTCCGCGTCTTCGGCAGGGCGTCGGTGAAGCGGATTTCGGCGGGTTTCGCGATCGCGCCGATCTCCTTCTTCACGTGCTCCCTGAGCTCCTCCTTGAGCGCGCTGGAGGGCTTGGTGCCCGCCGAGAGCGTGACGAACGCGACGATCGCCTCGCCGGTGATCTCGTCCGGGCGCCCGACGCAGGCCGCCTCGGCGACCCGCTCGTGCGCCACGAGCGCGCTCTCGACCTCCATCGTCCCCAGGCGGTGGCCCGAGACCTTGATCACGTCGTCGAGACGCCCCATGAGCCAGAAGTAGCCGTCCTCGTCGCGGCGCGCCCCGTCGCCTGTGTAGTACAACCCCGGGAACTGGCTCCAGTACTGCTGCTTGAAGCGGTCCGGGTCGCCGTAGATCGTGCGGAGCATCGAGGGCCACGGCCGCTTGATCACGAGGCGCCCACCCGTGTTCGGCGGAACGGAGTTCCCCTGGTCGTCCACCACGTCCGCCAGGATCCCCGGAAAGGGCCTCGTCGCGCTGCCGGGCTTCGACGCGATCGCGCCGGGGAGCGGCGTGATCAGGATCGAGCCGGTCTCGGTCTGCCACCAGGTGTCGACGATCGGGCAGCGCCCTTTGCCGATCACCTGCTGGTACCACATCCACGCCTCGGGGTTGATCGGCTCGCCGACGGTCCCGAGGAGCCTAAGGCTCGACAGGTCGTGCTTGAGCGGCCACTGGTCGCCCCATTTGATGAATGCGCGGATCGCCGTGGGGGCCGTGTAGAGGGTGTTCACGCGGTGCCGCTCGACGATCGACCAGAAGCGGTCGGGCTCGGGCCAGTTCGGGGCCCCTTCGTACATGAGGACCGTCGCGCCGTTGGAGAGCGGCCCGTAGACGACGTAGCTGTGCCCCGTGACCCAGCCGATGTCGGCCGTGCACCAGAAGAGGTCCTCGTCCTTCAAGTCGAAGACCCACTTCATCGAGAGGGTCGTCTGGACGAGGTATCCGGCCGTCGTGTGGAGGATCCCCTTCGGCTTTCCCGTGGTCCCGCTCGTGTACAACGTATAGAGCGGGTGCTCGCTGTCGAGGGCCTCCGGCGGGCACTCCGCGCGGGCGGCGGCCATGACCTCGTTCCACCAGTAGTCCCGCCCGCCGTGCATCGGGACGTCGTGGCCGGTCCGCTTGAAGACGACGACGCCCTTGACGCTCGGCGTGTCCTTGACCGCGTCGTCGACGGCGACCTTGAGGGGAACGATCGCGCCTCGGCGGTACCCGCCGTCCGCGGTGACGACCACTCTTGCCTTGGCGTCGTTGATGCGATCTTTCAGGGCCTCGGCGCTGAACCCGCCAAACACGACGGTGTGGATCGCGCCGATCCGGGCGCAGGCGAGCATGGCGATCGGCAGCTCGGGGACGAGCGGCATGTAGATCGCCACGCGGTCCCCCTTCTCGACGCCGAAGATGTGCCTGAGGACGTTTGCGAAGCGGCAGACCTCGACGTGGAGCTGCTGGTAGGTGAGCGTGCGGACCTCGCCGGGCTCCCCCTCCCACACGATGGCGGCCTTGTTCTTCCGCCAGGTCGTGAGGTGCCGATCGACGCACGCGACGCTCGCGTTCGTCTGTCCGCCGACAAACCACTTCGCGAACGGCGCGCCGCTCCAGTCGCAGACCTTGTCCCAGCGGCGGGTCCACGGGATCGCCTCGGCCGCGCGCGCCCAGAAGGTGTCGGGGTCGGCCTCGGCCTCCTTGTAGAGGCGCTCGTAGTCCTCGACGCCGCGGACGTGGGCCTGCCTCACGAACTCCGCGGGCGGCTCGAAGACGCGCTTCTCGTTGAGGACCGAGGTGATGTCCTGTCCGGCCATGGCGGGTGCCCTCCCTGGGAAGGCGGCGACTCTACGGGCACGCCTGCGGGAAGTCAACGCCTCGCGCGCCCTCCGTCGACTCCCCCTCGTGAGGCCGTTTACGCGATCCCAGGGCTGCCGCTACTTCGCAGCGTTCGCGAGGCGAAGTCGGAGCCATGCCCCTCGCGGGACCGACCCCGCGACCAGGTCCAGCGTCCCATCGGGGCCGCGGAGCTGCACGCGCTTCGGGTCCTTCGAGGCGTCCGCGCCGACGAGGACGAGGAGGCTCGCCACCTCGCCGGGGGCGGCCTGGGCGCCGGACAGGAAGTCCCCCGCTCCCGCCCCCCAGGTGGGGAGGAGCCGATCGAGCCGCGAGAAGGCCTGCGGCGTGAAGACCTCCTTCGGGTCGGAGGCCGCATGAGCCTCGTCGGTCGCGTCGACCCAGACCGCCGACCAGCCCCCGGTGCCGCCCAGGCGCACCGGCACCTTCCCCTCGCGGTTGTCGACGAACAGGCGGTACACCGCGGCCCCCTGGATGCCGAGCGACATCGTAAGCCCTCGCGCGATCAGCGGCTCGAACGTCCCGCACGGCACCAGCGTGAAGCGCGCGCCGCTCTTCGGGTCCTGGCCCGTCCACCCCGACGCGAAGGCGCACGCGCGACAGTCGATCTCCTTCCACCCCTGGCAGAAGGCGCACCCGGTCTTCTCCTTGCCCGCGCCCCCGCACGTCCCGCAGCGCTTCGTCCCCTTCTTCTCGCACTCGAGGCAGGGCCGCGACCCGGCGTCGTCGCACGTCTCGCACTCGATCGACCCCTCGAACGTCCCGTCGTGGTTCCGCTTGGGGTACCTCCCCGACCCTCCGCACGAGACGCACCGCGTCTTTCCCTGCCCGGCGCAGGTCGCGCACTTCGTCCGGCCGATCCCCTGGCACGCCGGGCACCCCGTGACGAGCTCGCCCTTCCCCTCGCACACCGGACACGACTCGCGCGCCTTTCCGGCGCACACGCCGCACACTGCCGACGGGTCGGGCTTCGCGCAGTCGGGGCATACAAACTTCCCGACGCCGATGCAGAGGGGGCACCTTGTCTTGAGAGTGCCGGCGGCCTTGCAGGCCGTGCACTTCACCTTCCCGCCCGCGCACAGCCGACAGGCCATCCTCCCCTTCTGGCACAGGCGGCACTTGAGCGCTGCCTCGCCGACCTTCCCGACGCCCTTGCAGGCGACGCACTCGATCGAGCCGGCGCCCTGGCAGGCCCTGCACTCGGCGTTCCCCTTCTCGCACTCGCCGCAGGCGAGCGTCGGGGTCTTCTTCCCATCGCACGCGGGGCACGGGACCTCGCCCTTGTCCGTGCATCGCGCACACTCGGCGAGGACCGGGCCTGCGAGGGCCAGAAGCACAAGCGCAGCACGGACCATGGGGAAACCTCGGAATCGACGCGCCGCTCAGTCTATGCGCGCCCGCAATCGCCCGGCAAGCTCGAAGGTGGACCTCGCGCGGCCTGCCCGCTAGGATGCCCGCCATGCCGTTCGGGGCCCATATGTCGATCGCGGGTGGGATGTACCACGCCTTCGAGGAGGGCGAGGAGGCCGGCTGCGAGGCCCTCCAGGTCTTCACGAAGTCGAGCAACCAGTGGAAGGCCAAGGTCCTCACCGACGAGGACCTCTCCCTGTGGCGGGAGGCCTGGGCGCGACACCACGAGTGGCCCGTCGTCGCGCACGACTCCTACCTCATCAACATGGCGTCCCCCGACGAGGCCCTGTGGAGGAAGTCGATCGACGCCTTCCACCACGAGGTCGAGCGGTGCGACGCGCTCGGGATCCCCCACCTGATCATGCACCCCGGTGCTCACATGGGGGCGGGCGAGGAGGCCGGGCTCGAGCGGGTCGCTCGCGCCTTCGACGAGGTGTGGCGGCGATCGCCCAGGTCACGCACGAGGGTCTTGATCGAGACCACGGCGGGCCAGGGGACGTGCCTCGGCTGGCGCTTCGAACACCTCCGCGGCGTGATCGACCGCGTGAAGTCCCCCGATCGCCTGGGCGTCTGCCTCGACACCTGCCACGTCTTCGCGGCGGGGTACGACTTCCGGACCGAGGCGGGCTACGACGCCGTCATGCGTGAGTTCGACCGCGTGGTCGGGATCGACCAGCTCCGCTGTTTCCACCTGAACGACTCGAAGCGCGAGCTCGGAAGCCGCGTCGATCGCCACGAGCACATCGGGAAGGGCCACATCGGGAGGGAGGCCTTCCGGCACATCGCCAGGGACCCGCGCTTCCGGGGCCTCCCGATGCTCCTGGAGACGCCCAAGGAGGGGGGCATGGACGTCAAGAACCTGCGGCTCCTGCGGAGGCTCGCGAGAGAGGCCCCTCGCGCCTCTTCAAGACATCGGCTATAATCGGCGCGACAGTGAAGTCGGAGCAAGCCCATGGGAACGCGCGCCACGGACGACCGGACCTTCACCGCGCGCAAGGACGTGACGGCCGAGGAGCTACTCCAGGCCGGCGACATCGGACCGTGCGAGCTGATTCGTGGGGAGGTTGTCTTCATGCCGCCGCCCGGAATCGAGCATGGCGACTTCGTGAGCGAGATCAACGCCCGGGTCCGCAGCTTCGTAATCCGCCGGAAGCTCGGGAGGGTCGTTGCGGGCGACGCCGGGTTCTTGCTCGCTCGGGACCCCGATACGGTCAGAGGTCCCGACGTGGCCTTCATCCACCGTTCACGGATCCCGAAGGCGGGATTGCCGAAAGGGTACTTCGAGGGCGCCCCTGACCTGGCGATCGAAGTGGTGTCTCCCGAGGACCGATGGTCCGAGGTCGAAGAGAAGGTCCGTGAATTCATCTCTGCGGGCGCGCGACTCGTCTGGGTGTTCAACCCGTCCACCCGCGCCGTCCATGTCTATCGCATCGACGGCTCGGTGACCCGCCTGACGGAACGGGACTCGGTCAAGGGCGAGGACGTCCTCCCGGGGTTTTCGCTCTCCCTCCGCCTGCTGTTCCACGCCGGCCGCTGACGTGACCTCCCTGTCGCAGGTTGGCGAATGGGCAGCGTCGCTCCGCGCGGAGCAGATCCCCGATGGCGTGCATCGCCGCGTGCGTGCGCAGGTTCTCTCCATGCTCGCGGCCGCGCACGCGGCGGTCCACAGCCGCGCGTTCGGGGCGGTCGCCTCGGCCGTCGCGAAGTGGGGCCCCGGCGACTCGCCCATTGTCGCGACCGGCGCTCGTGTCGACCTCCACGCCTCGCTCCTCGCGAACGCCGCGGCGTCGATGGCCTTCGACTACGACGACTACCTCTTCCTCGGGCACACGGGCCACTCCGCGGTCTGGACGCCCCTCCTCCTGGGCGCCCAGATCGACGCCGCTCCCGAGGACGTCCTCGCCGCGATCGTCGCCGCGAACGAGGTCGCCGGCCGCCTCGGCGCGGCGTGCTTCTACGGCCCGCAGAACGGCCAGCTCTGGAGCTTCATTCACCTCGCCGGCGCCGCGGTCGCCGCGTCGCGCGTGATGCGCCTCGACGCCGGGCGGACCGCCCACGCCCTCGCGATCGCGCTCTCGCAGCCGAACTACGCCCTCTACCCCGGCCTCATGGGGTGCGAGGCGAAGCTCCTCACCGCCGCGACGCCCGCCGTGGCGGGGCTCCAGGCGGCCCAGCTCGCCGCGGAGGGGCTCACGGGCCGACTCGACGTCCTCGACGACCCGAGAGGGTTCCTCGCGCACTTCAGCTTCCATCCTCAGCCTCACATGCTCACCGGCTGGGGAGAGGCCTGGGTCTCGGAGACGATCGCGATCAAGCCCTACCCGGGCTGCGCCTACATCGACGCCGCGATCGACGCGGTCAGGGAGCTCCTGCGTACCGCGAGCGGCAGCGTCAAACCCGATCAGGTGACTGAGGTAGACGTCGACGCGACGCTCCTCACGCTCGGGATGGACCGCTTGGGGTGGCGGGGAGGCCCCTTCGGGCCCGTGGACGTGAACTTCAGCATCCCGCTCTCGGTTTCGATCGCGCTGCTGGAGGGTGATCTCACGGCACGCTCTGCCGGCGACGAGGGGCTCTCCAGACGGCGCTCCGAGATCGAGGCGCTCGCGGCGAGGGTCCGACTGCGTCACGACCCGGCGCTCACGCAAGGGCTGCTCGACCACGTCGCGGAGCGCATAGGCATCGAGCGCATGCTGGGGACGGCCGGCTGGAGGGACCTGCTGCGCGTCCGCCGCGGGATGAAGCGGTCTCTCGGCGACACGACCGTGGGGTTGCGTGAGGTGTTCCCCTTCCTGAAGTCGATCCCGCTCGGGCACCTCCTCTCCCCGCCGAGCCAGGCGCCGTCGCTCTCCGGCGTCGACTTCTCGCAGGTAACGATGCCGATCGGCGCGCGCGTCACGCTCCACACGGCCGACGGAAGGGCCTACCAGGGGTTCCGCCACGTGCCGCGGGGGGCGGGGGCGGACTTCCACGAGGTCGCCCTCGAGAAGTGGCGCCGCGAGGCGGCCTCGCTCGGCCCCGCGCGCGTCGCCGAGGTGGAACGCCTGGTCGACGACCTGGAGCACACGAAGCCGCGTCTCCTCCTCGAGGCGGCGATCTCCACGCAAGCGTGACTTTTTGCCCTGCGGTGCGCACCATACGGGCCCCCGATGCAAAGGAGGACATCATGCAATACCGTCACCTAGGCAGCTCCGGCCTGCAGCTCTCGGCGCTCTCCCTCGGGTCGTGGGTGACGTTTGGCACGCAGATCGACGAACGCGCGGCCTACGAGTGCATGAAGACGGCCTTCGACGCGGGCGTGAACTTCTTCGACAACGCGGAGGCGTACGCCGGCGGGAAGTCCGAGGTCCTGATGGGCAAGGCGCTCCAGAAGGCGGGCTGGAAGCGCTCGGAGTACGTCGTCTCGACGAAGCTCTTCTGGGGAGGGAAGAAGCCGAACCAGGCGGGGCTGTCGCGGAAGCACATCGTGGAGGGCACGGACGAGGCGCTCGCGCGGCTGCAGCTCGACCACGTCGACCTGCTCTTCTGTCACCGCCCGGACGCGGCCACCCCGGTCGAGGAGACGGTCCGCGCGATGACGGACGTGATCCGCCAGGGAAAGGCGCTGTACTGGGGGACGAGCGAGTGGACCGCGGCGCGGATCATGGAGGCCTACGCGGTGGCTCGGCAGGAGCACCTGGTCCCGCCGACGATGGAGCAGCCTCAGTACCACATGTTCGAGCGCGAGAAGGTCGAGTCCGAGCTCCTGCCGCTCTACTCGCGGATCGGCCTGGGGACGACGATCTGGAGCCCCCTGGCGAGCGGACTCCTGACGGGGAAGTACAACAACGGGATCCCCAAGGGGACGCGCGTGTCGCTCCCGGGGTACGAGTGGCTGCGCTCCCACGTCGAAGGGCCGGAGGCGAAGGCGCAGATCGAGAAGGTGAAGAAGCTGGAGCCGATCGCGCGGGAGCTCGACTGCACGCTGGCCCAGCTCGCCCTCGCGTGGTGCCTCAGGGTGCCCTACGTGAGCACGGTCATCACGGGCGCATCGAGGGTGGAGCAGGTCGTCGAGAACATGAAGGCGATCGGCGTCGTGGAGCGCCTCACGGAGGCCGTCCAGGCGCGCATCGAAAAGGTCCTCGGCAACAGGCCCGAGCCCGAGCCGGACTACGCCGACTAGAACTTCATGCGGAACTCGAGGCGGGCTCCGGAGAGATCCTCCTGCTCGTCGCGCTCGCCGATCATCGCGTCGACACGCAGGATCCACTGGTTCGAGAGCGGAATCTGGTAGCGCACGCCGCCCGCGTACTGCCCGCCCTTCGCGGGGCGCCCGTCGTCGTCCCCGATCACGTCGAACCCCGCGAACTCCACCACGAGCTGCTGGTCGAAGCCGAACAGGAACTCCACGCCCGCCGCCCCGCCCGCCGTGTCGTTCCCCGTGTCGTCCAGCTTCGGAAAGCCCGTCAGCCCGTCCGTCTCGAAGTTGATCCCCGTGTTCTTCAGGATTCCCCCCGCGCCGCCGTTCCGCGCGAGCGATTGCGGGCGGTCGAACCCCGCGAAGAGGTTCAGGTACGGCACGATCGTCTGGTCCGCGTTCACGTTGAAGGCGTTCTCGACGAGGACGATCGCCCCGTTCGCCGTCTCGTCTACGCCGTCCGGCGGGTCCTGCCCGAAGCAGCCGATCACCCTGACGCTGTTCTGGAGCCACGACCCGTAGCGCCGCGTGTAGGCCACCGTCACGTTGTGGTAGTCGAGACCTCCGTGCGCGTCGTACGAGTCCGTGAATCCGTAGCCGACCTCCCAGTACGCCTCCCCTGCCTCGATGAACGCCGCGACACCCACGATGCTCACGTCGTGGTTCACGACCTTTCCCTCGTCGTTGCGCACGGCCCCCGACTCGACCTCGTCGAAGCCGCCGAAGAACGTGATGTCCATGTTGCTGATGTCGAGCGCGGCGCTGTTGAGCGAGGGGAGCGTCGCCGCCGCGCCGTAGATGTTGTCCTCCATCCAGATGCCGTTCTGCAGCAGGAGCGGCATGTAGCCGACCGCGACGGGCAGGTCGAGGCCGTTGTACGAGCCCGTGAGCCCCGCCCACATCGCCCCGACGTCCCCTTCGAAGAAGAGCGCGTCGAGGTCTCCGTCCAGCTCGTCGACGAACTCGTGCTCCTCTCCGCCGAAGTCGAGCCGCGTGAACTCCCCGTCCTTCTGAAGCGGGCTGATGAAGGCGTGGATGCGCTCCGTGGCCGTGAGCTTGACGTCGATGTCGAGGTTCACGCGCGTCGCGAGCGTCGCCTGCTCCTTCCCGCCGTTGTCGTTGTAGGCGACCGCGGTGCGCCAGTCGCCGTACAACATGAGGTGGCCGAAGAGGAGGTTCTTCTCGCCGAGGACCGACGGCGCGGGCTCGAACGCCCCGTAGGCGTACAGCGGTCGGCCCAGCTCGAGGAGCGGCCTCGCGGTGGCGTTCTTTCGCTTGCCGCCGTAGATCTCGACCTGCGCCTCGGCGTCGTACGAGGAGTCCTCGTACGTCGGGTCGGGCTGGAACTGCCCGGCGTCGTACGTCCCCGGGACGTCGTCCGCGAACGCGAGGGAGGCCACGAGGAGCAGCAGGGCGCGCGACGTCATTTCACCTCGAACTCCGTTGCGGTCGGATGGATGTCGATCATCCACTCGTTCATCGCCTGCTCCATCTCCCGCGTCGCCCCGATGAAGCGCATGAAGTAGATCGGCTCCGCGCGGCTCCTGAGGCGCGCCATGAGCTTGTACCTCCCGGGCGTCGAGAGCCGCTCCCCCGGAACGCTGTACGCGGCCTTGCGCACTCCCAGCGGCGGGATGCTCCGCCCCTCCATCCGGATGAACGGAGGGTGATTGAGCACCGTCGTCGGCACGCCCGAGGGCCGAATGAACGGGAGCTGGTCGATGTCCATGTTCACCGGAAGGTACCACTCGCGGTCCGTCCCCTTGACGCTCGTCACGAGGAACTTCGTCTGGAGGTTCACGAGCTGGTCGTCGTGAGGGACCTTCCCGTCGAGGACGTCCTGCGAGTGCAGGTCGGCCATGTCCCCCGCGCTGTCGACGTAGCCGGACTCCCAGACGTTCTTCCCGCTCGGATCGACGAGAGCCACGTTCAGCCAGATCTCGGGCTGCGCCCCGAGCGAACCGGAGGGGAGGTTGTGACCCTTGTTCAGGTTGCGGATCTCGTAGGTGAACGAGAGCGACTTCCCCGCCGTGGGCACCCCCTCGACGAAGGGCCCGTCGAGGCGGCTGCCGTTCTCCATCACCTGGCGGCGCATCTCCCGCTTCTTCTCGAGGAGCGCGAGGTTGTCCTCGACGATCTCGCGCGCGTCGACGCGGTCGGTGACGTCGGCCCACTCCGGCGGGAACTCGACCTTCACATCGCCGGCGTCGAGCTTGTCCTCGAACTCGTCGGTCCCCCACCCAGCTCGGTGGTCGAACGCGAGCCACTGCTGGATGGAGAACCGGTCGGCCTTGGCGTTGTGCGGAAAGACGCCGGGGTGGGCGATCGGGTACCCGGGCCCGGCGAAGCTGTGGTTCGAGTGCTTTTGATCCGGACGGAAGGGCTTTCCCCCGATCACGGCCGCGGGCGCGGTCTCGAAGCCGCTCGGGAGGCCCGGGTCCTTCGACATGTGGCAGTCCTGGCACGAGATCCCCTCGGAGGCCGCGGGGGAGGCGCGGTACTGGTCCCAGACGACCTCGAGCTTGATGCCCGGGTGGACGGCGACCTGATGGCAGGCGACGCAGAATTCGGACTTCGCCATCTGGTCGAAGCGGACGCCCTCCCGATGGATGGCCATCCCCGCGCCGCCGGGTTCGGTTTTGACCTTCCACTCGCCCGCGTCGCCGACGACCTCCGCGACGCCGTCGCCCTCCAGCGGACCGTACATCGGATCGAAGAGCGGCCCCGCGAGGATGCGACGCTCGCCGTTGACCTTGCCGTACTCCTCGCTCACGCGGTGGCAGGTGATGCAGGTGACGCCCTCGCGCGAGATGGGGCTCCGGTCCCAGAGCGGCATGTCGCGCGGCTCGCCCGCCGCGGTGCCGATGCTGGCGTGGCAGCGGAGGCAGAAGGTGCCGACGGTGCCCGAGGAGAGGTCGTTGATGCGCTGCTCGAACTTGTGGAAGACGGGCGAGATGGAGGCGTAGGCGTGCGACGAGAGGCGCCACTCGTCGTAGATGGCGCGGTGGCACGTGGCGCACTCGGAGGCGGTGGGGAAGGAGTCGGGCGGGAAGAGGCCCTCGCAGTCGCCCGTCACCGGGTCGGGGACAGGGCGCTTCTCCCCTGGGACCTCGCGGGTGGTGCACCCGTAGGCCCAGACGAGGCAGAACGCAGTGGTGGCGATCGGAAGGAGCCACGCCCTGGAGCGCGCAGCGGGGCCCCTCTCGTGGTACCCCGGCATCGTGGCCCTCCTGCAGCCACAGTGTACCCTGAGAGAGAGGGGCGGAAAGGTAGTCCCCGGGCAGGGGCGCGTCAATGAAAAGGCCGGCGGGGACCTACTTGCGCAGCTTTGTCGCGGCCGTCATGAGGCGGACCCAGTCGAACCACGTCGCCGGGGCCTCCACGAGCGTGAGCGACTCGGAGGCCTTGCTTCCGGCGCCGGGGCGGAGGAAGAAGCCCGTCATCGCGGCGTCCGGATCGCCCATCTCCCAGAGGAGCGTCGTGCCGACGCGGGTCGGGGCAACGGTGAGCGGGTACTTCCCGCCCTCCTTCAGAAGGCCGCACATCGCGAGGATCCCGCCGTACTGCTCCTCGAGCTCCTTGGGGAACCTGCCCTCCCCCACCACGACGACCTGCTCCGTCGGCTCCTTCCCGTTGAGCTGCCAGCCGTTCGCGCCGCCCAGCTCGAACTTCGGCTTCGACTCGCGCGCGTCAATGACGATGCGCCAGAGCACGGGCTGGCTCGTCGGGTAGGCCTCACGGACGGCTGCAATGAGGTGCGGCTCGAACGGGGCGATCGGCAGCACGGTGACGCGGGCCCCGGAGGCCTCGTCCTTCGCGCTCCACAGCTTGACCCCCTCGACGCAGCGGCGGCATGAGATCGTCCCGACGGCCAGGCACGCCCAGCACTGCCGCTGCGGGCCCTGGACCGAGCACGAAGCGCACGCCTGTGTCCCCTTTCCTCGGCAGGTGACGCACGCCTTGAACGACTTCCCGTTGCACTTCTCGCAGATCCTCGTGTCCTCGTGGCCATTCAGGTCGCAGCTTGGGCAGAGGACGAGCCCGAGGCCCTGGCAGGCGGAACACGGATTGACGCTGCTTCCGAGGCAGGCCGTGCACGCCACGGGGACCTGCTTCGCGCCCTGGCAGATCGGGCAGGACTCGGTCTTCGCGCCCTTGCACATCGCGCAGTCGGCGGCCGCGGGCGCGGTCGTGCAGTCCGGGCAGGGGAGCTTCTTCTTCCCGACGCAGATCGGGCAGCAGCGGGAGGCCTTCGAGGTCCCCTTGCACGCGCCACACGAGACCTTCCCCTTGACGCAGACGCGGCACGTGAGGGTCCGCTTGCCGTGGCAGGCGTGGCAGTTTTGCGCGTCCGCGCGGTGGCCGGCCAGGTCCGCGCCCTCGCACTTCCGGCACGCGACGCCGCCCTTCCCGGCGCAGGCGAAGCACGTGGCGTCGGCGCGTGTCAGGCAGATGGCGCACGGCGCGTCGATCGTGCCCTTGCCGCTGCAGGCGAAGCAGCTCGCCTCGCCCTTGCCGGTGCAGGTCGCGCACTTGGCGCCCTGCGCGGGAAGGCGCAGGGCGAGGGACAGGAGGAGGGCGGTCCAGGTTGCGAGCTTCATGAGATCCTCCCTGGCGGGGCGACGCGAGTATGGCATGAGGCTTGTCAAAGTCTCAAGACTCAATGAGCAACTTTCATCGAAGGCCAAACGCTTAAAGATCCAAGTGGCGCAGGATCGCCCCTTCGAGCTTCGAGAATTCGGCCTTCGATGAGAGTTGCTCATTGGGTCTTGAGAATTCCACGCGGGCACCACGCGCTTCCTACCTCGGCGGCCTCGTCGTGTGATAGCGGTGGCACTCCAGACAGCGGTCCGCCGCTCCCTTCGGCGCGTGGCAGGTCATGCACGCCGCCCTCGTCATCCACTCCAGCCCGTGGTCGCCTCGGTCCGCCATCCCCGTAATCCCCGCAAACCGCTTCGAGGCGTCCGGCTCCTTGAGGAGCTTCACCTCCTCCTCCGTGAGCCCCCTCTGCCTGTGGCACGTCGCGCACGACCCGAGCGTCTTCAAGTGGGGCCCGTGCGAGAACGCCACGAACCCTCTCCCCTTCCGCTCCGCCGACCACGGGATCACCCGCCGCCCTTCTTCCTCTCTCGCCGAGTGACACTTCATGCAGACCCGCGCGAGCTCACGGAACACGTCCCGCGCGTCCGCGTCGTCCGTCCTCGCCACCGTCGCGTCCAGCCACGCCTTGTAGAACGGGTCCGCATGCCCCACGATCTGGTACCGGATCGTCCTCTCCGCGTCCGTCCGGAACCACCCCTCGCCGAACGTCCCGTCCGTCCGCCGGTTCTCCACCACCGCGTCTTTCACGCCCAGCGGGTCCGTCTCCGGGTCCCTCGAGTCCCTGTGAAGCGGCAGCTCCTCCTTCAGGCGAGGCACCCACGCCTTCACCGCCTGCTGGAAGACCGTCGGCTTCACGCCGCCCGAGAGCCCCTCCACGCCCAGCGACTCCTTCCACCTCTCCTCCAACGCCGTCGATCCGCGCTCGCCGAGGTCCGCGAGGAGCGCCTTGATCCCCCACGCCGCGTCCCTCGCGGCGAAGGCGTTCTCCTCGGCGCCTCCCAGGTCCGCGAGCGGCGTGTCCCCGAGCTTCGCCATCGCCCGCGACGCAGCCGGGTCGACGCGCAGGAGCAGCCTCTGCATCGGAGGGAGCGGCGTGTCGATGTCGACGTCGTCTTCCGTCAGGTCCGGCCACTGCCCCACACCGACGCTCGCTTTGTTGAGCGTCTCCAGGTCGAGCATCGGCAGCCGGAACACCGTGACCGCCGGCGAGGGATTCTCTCGGCTCCCCGCGAACTCCCTCGCGTGGCACGAGCCGCAGGCGTCCTTGAACTCCCTCAGCCTGACCTCCCGCTCGTCCCTCGACGCGATGTGGCAGTCGGCGCACTCGAAGGTCTCGTTCCGCTCGCCGAAGTGCCGCTCCGCATGGATGGCGTGGTTGAACGTGATCGCCGCCTTCCGGACCCGCCCGAACGTCCTGAACTCCGGGTGCCCCTCTCCGAAGCTCTTGAACTTCCTCGCGTGGCACGCCTGGCACTGCTCGTCGGTCATCGACTTGAGGTCGTGGTCGCGGCCGAAGTGCTCCCGATGGCAGGTGATGCAGGCCAGCTCCTCCCCCTGCACGCCCGGGGGCAAGGGGGCGATCGACGAGGGCTCTCCGGAGGCGCCCCGGACGGCGTCGGTGCGCAGGGCGAGAAGCGACGGCACCGCGTCGTGCGGGTGGAAGGGCTGCGGCCCCAGGTCCTTCACGTGGCACTCGAGACACTTCCCCCCCTCGGAGAGCGCGCTGATCCCCCCCGAGGCGCACTCCCACCAGCGCCCCACGCCCCCCTCCGCGGCCGTGTGGCACGCCGCGCAGTGGCGCCCGTCCGTCCGCGAGACGATCTTCGCATGGTGGCCCGTCAGGTCCCCCGGGAGGATGAACCGGTCGCGGCGTTGGTCGTCCAGCAGGAAGGCGATCGCTCCGATCGCCGCCGCCACGGTCCAGAACGTCACGTGTCCGCGCCGCGCCAGCCACGACCTCTGCGGCGTGCAGCGCTCCAGCGGCTTCGCGCACTTCCCGTCGGGGAGGGGCCCGCTCACGCACGGCCCGCCGACGTCCTCCGACCGCGTGCAGACCCAGCGGCTCCCCTGCCTCTGAGGGAAGCACTCCGCGGTCGTCCGGCACGCCCCCCCGGCGTCCGGGCCGAGCGGGCACGAGCCCCCCTCGCGGACGCGCCCGCATATCCACGTCTGGTTCGGTCTCTGGTACGGCGAGGGCACGCTCACAGGCCGCCTCCCGTGAACGCGAGGGCGACGAAGGCGTGGAGCGCCACGAAGACCAGGAGCGCGCACGTCAGAGGCACGTGCACGAAGAGCCACGCCTTGAGCGTCCCCTGGAGCGCGTGGTGGTAGTCGATGTCGTCCTTCTCCCAGATGAGCTTCAGGAGGTCCGCCGACATCCTCCGCTCGGCTTCGTTCAGGTAGCGATCGAGGTCGCGGAGCTCGGTCATGATCGCCCTCGCGTGGCGGTTCGACTGGAGGATGTGCTTCCAGTAATTCCGGGGGCGCGCGAAGAAGCGGTGGAGGCGGCGCTGGTAGTAGTCGGCGAGCGTCCGCTGGTTCGACAGCGCGACGGAGGCGACGACGAGCTTCTCCGCGCGCTGACGGACGTCGCGCAGGTGCCACGGGATCCGCTCGAAGAGGACCTCCTGGCCCTTCCGCGCGAGCCGGGCGGGCACGACGCGCGAGAGAAAGAGGCCGACCACGCCGCTCGCGCTCACGACGAGGAAGAGGGTCGCGAGGGCCGCCTCGAGCTGCCCCTGGGGGAGGCGGAGGCCCGCGTGCAGGCCGTACACGACGATCCCGAGGATCCCGGTCCAGGCGTGGAACCGGAGCCACGTCGCGGCGGTGCCGAGGGGGATCACGGGGATCTTCTTCCTCAGGGCATAGGCCGCGAGGAACAGGGTCAGGGCGAGCAGCGTCCACCCCGTCAGGAAGCTCGTCGGCCTGAGGGCGCGCTCGCGGGCCGCGACGACGCCCCACACGAGGGCCGCGGCGGCGGCCGTGAGGGCGGCGAATCGGATGCGGCGTGCGACGTGGGCCCTCATCGTTCCAGCCAGCGCGAGAGCTTCGGGAGGTCGGCCATGTCGGCGCGGATCAGCGCGTCGTGGGGGCAGGCGCGATGGCAGGCCGGGCCGCCGACCTGGTCCGAGCAGAGGTCGCACTTCGTCGCTTTCATGATCGCCGCATGCGTCTTCTCGTCGGCCACGGGGTGCCCGTCCGCGTCGCGGATCGGGACCATGCGGATCGCGTGGTACGGGCAGTTCGTCGCGCAGGTGGAGCAGCCGATGCACGTCGCGTCGTTGATGATCACCTGGCCGCCGGGCTGGCGGTGGATCGCGCCCGTGGGGCAGCCGATCATGCAGACCGGGTCGGCGCAGTGCATGCAGGCGTTCGCGATCATGTAGTGGTCGTACTTCGGCCCGTTGCGCAGGAAGCGGGGGTTCCCCTCGTGCGTCCCGGCGCAGGCGACGACGCACATGTCGCAGCGCGTGCAGCGGTCGAGGTCAATCACCATCGTCGCCGTGCCGTTCATGAAACGCCCGTCGACGAGGAACTCGAGCATCCCCGTCGGGATGGCGGGCGCCTCGTCGGTCCGGCGCACGGTCTCGCGCGCATCGATCGGGGCGGGCAGGTCCTCCGGCTTCATCCGCTTGAGGACGAACTCCTCGACGATCGGCGTGGGGACCTTCAGGATGTCGACGTATCCCACGGCGCGGAGCGTGTGGAGGAGCGGCACCGCGCGGTCCGGGTGGCGCCAGTTGTGAGCCAGCTCCTCGAGCCCGTACATCTGCCCCTTTCCGAGGTAGGAGAGGGTCCGGTGGCCGTTTCCGGACTTCGTCGAGAGGCGGGCGAACCCCGAGCGGATGAGCAGGAGCCCGTTCGGATAGTGCCCCTCCTCGGCGATGATCGGCTCCCGGGCGAGGCGCTTGACGGTGTCCTCGCGCGCGAGGGCCTCGTACCCGACGAACCAGTCGAAGCCGCCGTACGTCTCGAACTCGATGGCATCGCGGAGGCGGAGGAGGTCGGCGTCGCCGAGGTGGCGGAAGATCGGTACGCCCGAGAGCAGGTGGGCGAGGACGCGCTCGCGGTAGACCTTGTCGACGTACTCGCGGAGCCGCGGCGCGCGCGCGCGGAGGTCGCGGAGGCCCTGCCAGCGCAGCTCGAGCATCTCGGCGTCCTGCGTGGCGATCACGGTGGCCGATCGGGGCGTCCGGGCGAGGGCCGCCTGCTCGCCGAAGATCTCGCCCGAGCCCATGATGGCCGTGCGGTGCGTCTCGAGGACGCCGGGGACGTCCTGGAGGAAGATCCGGGCCTGCCCCTCGGCCCCCGTGCGGGCCCCGACTCCGCTCACGCCCTCGTACTTCGTCAGGTCCCGCACCTCGGGCTGGCGCGGGTTCCTCCAGAGCTGGGCGAGGGCCTGGAGGAAGCTCTTCCGCACGCGCTTCCTGCGCCCGAGGATCTCGGGGTCGAGCCCGTCGAGGACCGCGCAGACGCTTCCTGAGAGGATGAGGTAGGCGGTGTTGCCGTAGTCCCCCTCGCGGAGGACGATGTCGCCCTTGCGGTAGCGGACGAGCCTCGCGTCGCGGCGGAGCAGGTCGCGGAGCGCGTCGAGGCGGGCGGGGTCGAGATCCTGGAAGAACTCGAGCGAGAGGAGGCGCGAGAGGGCCTCCTCGGTCATCTCCGGCCCGAAGCGGGCGTCGTCCCGCACGGGCTTGTGGATGAAGACGCTCGTGTTGACCATGGAGGCCGACCTACTCGCTCTGATGCACGCGGTACTCGGTGGGCAGGAGCGGGTCGATGCCCGAGAGCGCCGCCGCGTCCGCATTCGAGGCGAAGTCCGAGGCGAGCTTCCCCACCTGGTCCGCGATCGCCCCGAGCCCCTCGCGCCTCGCGAACTCCAGCTCCGCCGCCCCCGCGGCCTTGAGCGTCTCGTCCACCTGCGCGATCGGACATGCCTTCTGGAGGTCGCCCAGCACGCCCAGGAGCATCCCCGCGCGCATCGTCTTCCTCTCGTAGTACCCGCCGTCGTTCTTCGTCTGCGACATGGCACGCAGCGTGAACTCCAGGTCCGTCAGCCTCCCCACGACGTAGAGCATCCGCTTGCGCTCGACGGAGGCCTCACGGTTCTTGTGGTCGCTCGACAGGTCGCGGCCCTCGCCGTCGACGGTCCAGTGCGCGTTGTGGCGGACCTCCCCCTGCGTCCAGGCGACCAGCTCGAAGTCCTTGTACCCCGGCTCGTGCCCGCACTTGTCGACGAGGTCCTCCTCGGGGACGCTGTGGCACGAGAAGCAGTTCCGCGCGAGCTGGTAGTACATGTCCGGGCGGATCATCCCCGCCGCCGCGCACCCGTCCAGCCGCGCCTTCCGGTGCTCGGGCGTCTCCGCCTTCCTGGCAAGGTTCAGCTCCGGCTGCTTCTCCCCGCCGTAGTCCTGGTGGGAGTCGACCCACTCGGCCGCCGCGCCGTGGCACGACTCGCACGAGATCCCGCTCTTCGCCTCGGGCTTCCCCTCCTCCATCGCGACGGTGTAGTGGCACTTCTGGCACGTCGCGGCCTTCTTGATGCTCCGGATCTTCTCCCCGGTCAGCTCCCCGAGCTTCGCGGCGATCGCCTTCGCGTCGTCGCTCCCGTGCATCTCGTCGAAGGTCTTCGCGTGCCGCGTGGTCTTCCACGCCTCGACCTCGGCGGCGTGGCAGTCGGTGCACCTGAGGACGCCGACGACCTTGGCGGGGTCGTCCGCGGCGCCGCCCGCCTCGGCGGCGCGCCCGGCCTCCCAGGCGGCCCACGAAACCGCGATGGCGGCGGCGAAAACCCACATGGAACGCTTCTTCATGGCTCCCATCCTCCTACGCATCCAGGACCAACGGACCCGTCGGCTGCGCGATGCAGGTCAGGCACGACCCCGCCTCGATCTTCGCGCTCGGGTCCGTCGAATACTTCACCTCGCCCGACGTGACGGCGGCGAGGCACGTCCCGCAGTTCCCCACGCGGCAGCCGCTCTCGATCTTCACGCCGCTCGCGTCGGCGAGATCGAGGATCGACGCGCACGAGCCGTCCCACGAGCAGGTCTTGTTCGACCGACGGAAGGTGATCTGGATCTTCTCGGCCGCCTCGGCCGCGGGCCGCGTCATTCTCTTCGTGACCTCCTTCATGGTCGCGGGGCCGAAGGCCTCGAAGTGGATGTCCTCCTTCGGCACGCCCCACGACTGGAGGTCGGGGACGACCGTCTGCATCATCGCGGGCGGGCCGCAGACGTAGAACTTGAAGTTGCTCGAGGGGAGGATGCGATGCAGGAAGTCCGCGGTCACGCGCCCGGCGTGGTCGTAGTCGCGGCCCTTCTCGTCCTTCGCGGACGGCTGCGAGTAGCAGACGTGGAGGCGGACGTTGTCGTGGTCCCGCGCGGTGGTGGCGATGGCCTCCTTCAACGCGTGCTGCTCGCCGCACCTCTCGCCGCAGAAGACCCACACCTCGCGGCGACCTTGCCTCGCGCAGATCGAGTTGAGCATGCTGACGATCGGCGTGATGCCGATCCCGCCCCCGATCAGGACGACGGGCGACGAGGAGTCCATGTCGAGCGTGAAATGCCCGGCGGGGGCGCGGACGTCCACGATGTCCCCCTCCTCGACCTGGTCGACGAACCAGGAGGAGACCACGCCCGGCGCGCCGCTCGCGGAGACGACCTTCTTGATCGTCACTCGGTAGAAGTCCTTCCCGGGCGCGTCGGAGAGGGAGTAGCAGCGGACCTCGGGCTTGGGGCGGCCGGCGACCTTGACCTGGAAGGTGAGGAACTGGCCGGGGAGGAAGGCGGGGAGGGGCTTGCGGTCGTGGGGGACGAGGTAGAGGGATGCGACGCCGTCGCCCTCGAGGACCTTGCGCTGGACCTCGAACTTGCGGAGGCCTGCCCAGGTGGCCTCGGCGGAGACGGCCGCCTCGCGGCGCTTGCGCGCGGCCTCGATGCGCTGCGTGAGGAGGTCGAGCTCGAGGCGGCGCCTGCGGCGATCGAAGCGGAGATTGGCGAGCGTGGTCGCGAGGAGGACGACCGCGCGGAGGAGGACTCCCCCGACGAGGACCGCGCCTGCGATGCTGACGACGGACGTGCCCATGGAACAGTTGGGGTCCCTGTGCGAGCGGTTGGGGGAGGTAATAAGACGATACCTATCCGCTTAGGACGCCGTCAAGCACCGGTGCGTGCGGAAACGGGGAGGCGCGGGATCAGGGCGAGGAGCGGGAGCGCTGGGATCGCCAAGGCGAGATACGGAAAGCCCGGGAAGCCGTACACGATCGGCGCCATGAGCGCGAAGACGCCGACGGCGGAGAGGCCGACGGCCCAGGCCCAGCGCGTCGGTCGCTCTTCGCCGCCGAAGGCGAGCACGAGACCGAAGAGGACCGAGGCCAGCATCGCGGAGAGGTAGTGGTAGGCGAACATGTCGCGGCCCACGAGGGCGAAGGGGAGCCAGTTCGCTGCATAGACAAGTAGAAGGAAGGCCAGCGTCCTCGATCGGCCGGGGTCCAGGCGGGCGCCGCACAGGCGCCTCCACAAGAGCACGCCCAGCCCGCCGAGCGTCGCCGCTGCGCCGAAGCCCCAGACGATCGGATTGCCCACCAGGACGATGACGCGGTCGGGGTCCACCTTCGGCCCGCGGATCGCGATGTAGCGGCCCATCACAGGCCAGGTGTGCCACGCCGAGGAGTTCGGGTGCGGAGGGTAGGTCCGGTGGATCTTCAAGACGACGCGGTGTTGTTCGACGAGCTTCCCCCAGAACCCCATCGGTCCGTGGCCGTCCAGGGAGGCTCGGAACTCCGGCGAGAACGCCCTGGCGGCCTCGCTGTCGCGGGTCAGGAGGGCGAAGTGGACGGCGAACGAGGCGAGGTAGACGGCGATGGGGACGAGCGTGAACGCGGCGGCGCGCGCGGTCCACTCCTGCGCACCCCGGGCGCGGACGACGCCGAAGAGCGTGGCGAAGCCGACGACGAGGAGCGCCGCACCGCCGGTCCACTTGACGGAAATCGCCGCGCCCGCGGCGAGGGCGGAGGCGAGGAGCCACGCGGAGGAGGCCCTGGAGCCCGCCGGGGCCGCCGCGTGTCTCAGGAAGCCGAGGACGGCGAGGAGTCCGAAGAAGGGGACGAAGACGTCGATGAGCTGGAACCGACACTCGACGGCAAGGGCCGCATCGGCGAGGGCGAGCACGCCCGCGAGGAACGCGAGCCAGGGGCGCATCGAGAGCGCCCTGCCCACGAGGTACACGATCCACGGGAGGAGGGCCCCCGCGAGGGCGGGAACGAGGCGGCCGGCCCAGACGGGGTATCCGTCCGGGTACGTCGACTCGTGTGCGAAGTTGGACCCGCTCGGGTCGGCGTTGGCGAGGTGGAGGCCCAGGGCGATGAGGAGCTTCCCGAGCGGTGGGTGGAATTCGAGGGACATCTCGCCCGTAAGGTACCTGGCGGCGGCGGCGCCGAAGCACTCCTCGTCCCACACGACGCGGTCGGGCTGTGCGAGCCCCGTCAACCTCGTTGCGGCGCCCGCGACGAGCAGGAGGGCGGGGAACAGGAGTCGGTGCTTGTCGGTCCCCATGGGGCGTGGGCGATTCTACCGGGCGCGGAGATCCAGATCCAAAATCCAACATCCCAACGAAATCCCACATCCCGAATCCCAACACGAAGCGATCCGAAGTTGGGATCTGGGATTTTGGATGTGGATCTCCGCGCCCGGACTGGTCTCGCCGCCCCCCGGCACGGTACACTGCTCCACTTCTGAGCGCTTGCCGCCATGACCGACGGACCCGACAGCGCAAAGACGCCCACCAGGCCGCCTCTCCCCCAGGCGGACCCGCCCACATCGCCGCCGTCTGCGCCCGACGCCCCGACCCTGGTCCACGGCTCCGCCAAGGACACCTCCTCGTTCGAGAAGACCATCGTCACCGGCCCCGCGCCCGCCTCAACCCACGGTCCGCGCATCCCCGAGCGCCTCGGCCCCTACACGCTCCTCGGGGAACTCGGCCGAGGAGGCATGGGGATCGTCTTCCGCGCCCGCCACGCCACCCTCGGCACCGAGTGCGCCGTCAAGGTCCTCATCGCCGGCGAACACGCCTCCGAGGAGTCGATCGCGCGCTTCCACCGCGAGGCCGCCGGCGTCGCCCGCCTCGGCAAGCACCCGAACATCGCCCATGTCTTCGACCTCGGCTGGGACGGCCCCCTTGCCTACTACGCGATGGAGCTCGTCGGCGGACGCTCCCTCCGCCAGCTCCTCCGTGAGCGCCTCCTCGACATCCGCGAGGCCGCGGGGCTCATGGAGCGCGTCGCCCGCGCCCTCCACTTTGCCCACCAGCACGGCCTCATCCATCGCGACGTCAAGCCCAACAACATCCTCCTCCGAGAGGACGGCGAGCCCCAGGTCGTCGACTTCGGCCTCGCCCGCGACATGGGGTCCGCCCAGCAATGGAGCGTCACAGGCGACATCATGGGGACCCCTGAGTACATGTCCCCCGAGCAGGCCGGCGGCCTCGTCGACGAGACCGACGCCCGCACCGACGTCTACGCCATGGGCGCCGTCCTCTACGAGTGCCTCGCCGGCATCCCCCCTCACCGCGGAGAGACCTGGCCCGAGCTCCTCCAGGACATCCTCGACGGGGAGGTCGTCCCCCTCGCGAAGCTCCGCGCGGGCGTTCCCCAGGACCTCGAGACCATCTGCCTCAAGTGCCTCGAGCTCCGTCGGGAGGGGCGCTACGCCACGGCCGAGGCCCTCGCCGACGACCTCGCGCGCTTCCGGAACGGCGAGCCCGTCCACGCGCGGCCCGTGTCCGCCCCGGAGCGCCTCCGCCGCCGCGCCGTGAAGCACTGGCGCGTCGTCCTCCCCACCTCGGTCGCCGCCGTCCTCGCCCTCGGGATCGGCGCGTGGGCCCTCTCCGTCGCCACGCGGGACGCCGGGGCCCTCGCAGGCGCCCTCGAGATGGGCGGGAAGTACCGAGCCGAGAATCGTCCGCGCGAGGCGCGAGACATGTTCCACGAGGCCCGTCGCATCGACGGCGCCAACGCCGAGGCGATCGCCGGCCTCCGCTGGGCCGACGACGAGCTCGCCCGCCTGGACCGGAAGGCCGAGGACGAGAGGCGCCGCGCCGACGAGGCCGAGGCCCTCCTCGCCAAGTCCCGCCTCGTGATCCGCGTCCTCGGCCGTTGGGGTCGCCTCCACCGCCCCCTGCGCGAGATGGAGCGGGCGGCGTACTCCAACGCGCTGCCCCAGGAGCTGCGCGCCAGGAACCTCCGCGCCTGGACGCAGGTCGAGGCGTTCATGCACGAGACGCCCGACGACCCCACCTCCCGCGCCGCGATGCTCGCGCTCGCCGGCTGGGCCAGGCGCCTCTCCGGCTACCCCGACGAGGGCGTCCGCTGGATGCAGGAGGCCTCGCGGATCGATCCGGACGTTCCGTACGGCCCCCTCATGGAGGCCCTCGTGCGCTTCTCGAGGTTCGTCGAGGCCTATCCCCTCCCCGACCTCTCCATCGCCGAGCAGGGACTCGAGATCGGCGAGGCCCCCGAGGCGCCCCCCGAGGTCGCGGCGGAGCGAGACCTCATCCCCCCGCTCCTCGCCCAGGCGAAGCAGGCGCGCATCTTCGGTGAGGAGGGAGCGGAGGGGTTCGGCGTCGCGATCGAGGCGATGACCGCGATGCAGGCCGGGGACTACGCCGCGGCGGAGAGGCACCTGGACGACGCCCTGGGCCGCCCGGAGCTGATCGCCTTCGAGTCAGGCCTCCTCCTCGCCCGCGCGCGAGCCCGGTACCTCCAGGAGAAGATCGGCGCCGCGCTCGAGGATGCCCGGGACGTCGTCTCGGCGCGTCCCGAACAGCCGGAGGCGCACGTCGTGCTTGGGCAGGTCCTCTACGCCCAGGCCATCGCCATCCTCTTCGCGAGGAAGGACCCTCGCCCCGCGCTCACGGAGTCGATCGAGGCCTTCACTCGCGCGGACGCCCTCCGCCCGGGAGGGTACTCCGCCCTCAACAACCGCGGGAGCGCCTGGCTCTGCCTTGGCGACGTGGAGCGCGACGCGGGGCTCCCGCCCGCGGAGCACTACAAGAAGGCCCTCGCCGACTTCGAGGAGGCCCTCCGTCGCGCGCCCCAGCTCGGCCTCGGCGTGAACAACCGCGGGAACGCCCACGCACGCCTCGGGGAGTGGATCGAGCGGCAGGGACGCGACCCGCGGCAGGAGTACCGCCTCGCCCTCGCCGACTACGAGCGCACGCTCGCGCTCGGGCCGCAGTACGCCTTCGCCGTCTTCAACCGCGCCCAGGTGAGGGTGTGCCTCGCCCACGCCGAGCGGCTCCACGACGGCGACCCGGAGCCGTTCCTCGTCGAGGCGCTGAAGGACTTCGACGCCTACCTCGCGCTCCGCCCGGGGAGCCTGTCCGGGACGGTCGCTCGGGCCACCGTCCACGTCGAGCGGGGCGCCGCGAAGGCGGCCCGCGGCGACGACCCGAGGGAGGACTTCCGCGCCGCCGTCCTCGCGCTGGGAGAGGCGATCGAGGCGCGCCCCGATTTTGCCAAGGCGAGGTACAACCGCGGCCAGGCCTGGCTCCTCCTCGGAAAGTGGGACGCGGACCATGAGGGCGACTTCCGCGCCTCCTTCGCGCGGGGCCTGGCGGAGTTCCAGGAGATGGTCCGGATCGCCCCCGACGACCCCACCGGGTACGAGGGGCGCGCGACGGCGAGGCTCAACCTCACGGAGGTCCTCTTCAGGCGCGAAGAGGACGCCGACCACCTGCTCGCCCAGGGGATCGCCGACCTCGAGGAGGCCCTCACGCGCGGCGCCCCGCGGCTGGGGACCCAGGCCCGCCTGGGCAAGGCCCACGCGAGGCGCGCCGACGCGCTTCGCGCGGGCGGGCAGGACCCGGCGCCCGAGCTCAGGGCGTCGATCGCCGCGCTCGACGAGGCGGTCCGGATCGCCCCCGACCACGTGGAGCATCGGGCCCTCCGCGGACAGCAGCGCGCGGCGCTCGCAGCCGTGCTGGCCCTCCGAGACGAAGACGTGCGGGACCTAGCCCGCGGGGCCATCGGGGACCTGGGGGCGGCGATTGAGGCCGATCCCGAGGACACGGCCGCCCGCCTCCGCCGCGCGGTGACGGGCGCCATGCTCGCCGTCCAGGAGCTGGAGCACGAGGAGGCGCCGGACGCCTCCTTCCGCGCGGCGTTCGAGGACTTCGCCGAGGTGGTCCGTCAGGACCCGGACGACGTCGAGACGCGGGTCCGGTACGCCGAGGCGCTGAGGCGCTACGGGTCGATCCGGATGCAGTCCGGCCAGGACGGGATCCGGCTCTTCGCGGACGCGGTGGCTCAGCTCGACGAGGCGATCCTCAGGGCGCCGTCCCATCCGCAGATCCTCGTGGCGCGCTCGGGGATCCTGCAGTCCGCGGCGTGGCTGAAGGCCAACGCGGGGTTCGACCCCGGGGACCTGTTCGAGCGGTCGCTCTCCGACGCGACGGAGGCGGTCCGCCTCCTCCCCGACGCCCCGCTGGCCCACGTGATCCTCGGGGACGCCCTCTGCGGTCCCGCGAAGAGGGCGTGGCTCCGCGGCGAGGTGGACCGAGAGGCGTGCCGCGGGGCGATCGAGGCGTACGACCGGGCCGTCGAGCTGGACCCCTCCCTCCTGGATCCGCTCCTCTTCCGCGGCATGGCCTTCGAGCTGATGGGCGACGACGACGGGGCCGCGAGGGCGTACGAGCGGGTCCTGGCGATCGAGCCGGGCTACGATCCGGCGCGCGCGCACATGGAACGGGCCAGGGAGAGGCTGGCCGCCGCGGGCGAGCCGGGCTGGGTCCTCGACGGACTCCGCGGCACGCACGCCGTGGCCGAGGGGAGCTACGTCGCCGCGCGACGATTCCTCGAGCGCGCGGTCCAGGGGGCGGGGGCCGAGGAGCCCTCGACGGCCCCGCAGCGGGACACACTGGCGGCGGCGTGCTACAACCTGGCGTGCGTCGAGTCGCTCCTCTCGATCGGCGTCGCCTGCCCGGGTTCGGGGCCGTCGTCGACGCCCTCGGCCGAGGAGGCGACGCGGCTGCGCGACGAGGCCTTCGCATGCCTGGAGCGGGCCGTGACGCTGGGATTGGACAACGTCCACGCGATGGAGGGGGACGTCGACCTCGCCCCCCTGAGGGCCGACCCGCGGTGGAAGGCCTTCGTCGAGCGGATTCAGGGGGGAGGGAAGTGAGATGCGGATCGGGACGGTGACGGCGGTTTGCATCCTCTTGATCTGGATGCGTCCGGCGGAGTCCGACACGTCGAAGGCCGACGCGCTGCGCGCCGAGGGCGTGAGCCTGTTCAAGGCGGAGAAGTACGCCGAGGCGGCCGACAGGTACCGCGGGGCGATCGACGCCTACGGCGAGGTCCAGGGGCGAGACGGCGAGGAGTTCCTCGGAAACGCCGTGACGCTGTGGCGCGCCACCGCGTGGTGCGAGGTCTACTCGAACGACACCGACGGGCTGGCCGCGGCCTATGCGGCGTTCTACGAGGCACTCCTCGCCCTGGGGGGGAACGAAAAGGAGGAGGGGGAGATCCGCAACTGCCTGGGGCACGCGCTGAGGGAGGCGGCGGAGCGGAAGGCGGTCGCGGAGATGGAGAAGATCTACCTCCCGTTCCGGGCCGCCGTCGAGAAGGCACTGGAGCGCGCAGAGGCCGACCCACGCGGCGAGGCGATCTCCCACTTCTCCAGGAGGCTGATCAACGCGAGCATGGGGTCCCGGTGCGCATGGTTCGAGATGCTGTACCTGGCCGGCGAGAAGGAGCGCGGGGCGAAGGAGTACGCGGAGGTAATCGCGTTCTGGAGGGGACGAAACGACCCCCAGAGCGCCGCCTGGGCCGCGCAGAACGCATTTTACGACCTCGCAGACCTGGGACGGATCGAAGACGCCGGCTTCTTCGTCGTGGAGAGCCTCACGGCCATCCGACGCGACGACCTCCCGCGGGTCGAGGCGACGCTCGGCGTAAACTTGTGCGACCTCCTCCAGAAGGCCCACAAGGACGGAAACTCCGCGGCGATTACGTTCCTGCGGGAGGTGATCGAGCAGGGAAGGAAGGCGAAGGCGTTCACGCCGGGGCTCTCCGAGACCTACTTCCGCCTGTGTCTCGACGAGTGCCTCCGCGAGGCTCCCGCGGACCGGCTGACGAACGCGCACGCGCTTGCGGCGCTCGGGCGCGAGGACGGAGACCTGCACGTCGAGGCGGCGGCCGACATCGCCGCGGGAGAGGCCCTCGCCGCGACGAGCAAGGCCGGGGACGCCGTTGCGCGGCTCGACGGGGCGGCGGCGCGGGCGGAGCGGATCGGCGACCTCCTCTCGCTCGGGGAGGCGCGGCTCGCCAAGGGACGCACACTGTCCGCGGCCGGGAAACACGCCGACGCGGAGGAGGCAATCCAGGCGGCGATCGAGGCGTTTGAGAAGGCCGACGACGGCGTGGCGGCGATCCATGCGCGGTCCGCGGGGCTGGCGAACGCGAAGGCCAAGAAGGACGAGACATTGACGGCGAAGTACGAGGAGGCGCTCTCGTCGATCTCAGCGGCGGGCGGGCTCGCCGGGCGGTCGATCGGCGACATGGAGCCGGAGGAGCTCGTCCGTCGGGCGAACGGTTCCGCCAATACGATCGACCTGATCGAGGTCTGGCGCGAGGGGGACCGCCTGGTGTTCAAGAACCTCCTCGACGGGACAGCGGCGGAGGACGAGATCGCCTTTCCCTTCCACAACGTCAAGGTGAGCGGCGCGCTGTTCCAGGTGCGGGGGCCTGAGCTCCTGCTGGAAAACATCTACGACGGGCGCGGGTGTCCGGGCGCGCACGGGGACGTCTGCATGAGCATGGGCGGACAGGTGCAGGCCTCACACGGGGACGACTTCGCCGGGTTCCGTTTGCGCCTCTTCCTCGCCGAGGGGACGCGGATCCGGGTCAACAGCGCCTATCAGATGTACCGGGTGAGGGAGTGAGCATGATGACCTGGTCCCGCTGGCTCCTGGTCGCCGTCGCGCTGTTCATCGCGTTTGCCGCGGCGATCCGCGTCTCGTCGCAGCGTGAGCGCATGCGGCCGCACGGGGGGACGACGGCGTCGGGCGGGACGCGCGAGGGGCTGCCGGGCGGGTCCGGCTCCACGGCCGGGGGGCCACAGGGCGGCGCGACGGGCGAACTTCAAATCCAAAATCCCACATCCCAACGAAATCCCACATCCCAACACCAGACGGACGAACAGCCCCGGGAGCCCGCGGAAGGGAGTGCGGATCACCCCGAACTGGCGGGGTCGGACGGGTCTCCCGCGGACTCGACGTACTACCCGGGCGGGGAGGGCTCCTTCCTGGACCCCGAGAGCCGCGCGACCGCAGAGACCAGGATCCCCGCGCATGGGACGGGGCGGATCTTCGGCACCGTGCTCGGCAAGGACGGCCTGCCCGTCCAGCTCGTCCTCGTGACGGTGAGGCGGGAGGAGGACGGAGGCACCCTCGACCTCAAGCCCGACCCGAGGGGGCAGTACGAGGCCGTGAACCTCGCGGGAGGGACGTACGTCGTCGTCTGCGCCGTGAGGGGCGAGGGCGTCCTCTCCAGGCGCATCGGCCTCGCGGAGGGAGAGGGGAAGCAGGTCGACTTCTCGATCGCGTCCGGCGTGCGCCTCTTCGGCTGGGTCTCCCGAGGCGGCCGCCCCGTCACCGAGGTGCAGCTCTCCTTCTCGCCCGAGCACGGGGCCGACGTCACCACGACGTTCGCGAAGACCGACGCGCAAGGGAACTACGAGGTCCGAGGGGTGCCTCCGGGGGCCGTCATGGGCCGCGTGGGGGACCACGACTACCGGATCTGGGTCCCCGAGGGGTTGGACGAGCTGAGGTACGACATCACCCTCGCGGAGGGGATCATCGCGGGACATGTCTACGAGGGCCGGCAGCGAGCCCCCGCGAAGGCGGCCACCGTCGACGTGTACCGCGCTGGGGATCCGAAGGGAGACCTCGCGCAGCACGCCTCGCGATGGGTGACTAGCGTGGAGACGGGCGTCGACGGGCTCTACGAGGCCAAGGGATTGGCGGGCGGAAAATACATGCTCCACGTGACGCACCCCGACTTCGGGACCCGGATCCACGGCCCCGTCGAGCTCCCCGAACGCGGCGCAGCTGAGGGCGTCGACATCTACCTGGGGGACCCCGGGAAGATCGCGGGGTTCGTGCTGAACGAGTCAGGCCTCCCGATCGCGGGGGCCGCCGCCTCCGTAAGGCAGGCCGAGACCGGAGAGCCGGTGTTGCGCGGCGACGTCCGAGTACTCACGGACGAACACGGGCTCTTCCTCGTGTCGGGCATCCCGCCCGGGCGCTACCTCGTGACCGTCTACGCGGTGGGCCATGCCCAGCAATCGAAGCTGGTCGATGCCAGCGGCGGGCTGGAGCGAGTAGAGTTCTTCCTCGGCCCCGAGGCGAACGTCCGGGTGCGCGTCAGGGACTCGTCGGGAAACCCTGTGGAGCACGCGGTCCTCGTCGTGTGGGATGCGTTCGGCCAGCCAATCGACCCGGCCCCAGGGGCTTGGGAGGATTTGTCGCGGTCCCAGTCGGACGCGGGAGGGTTCGTCTCGCGCGGCGGGCTTGCCGCGGGGGCCTATCGCGGCGAAGTCGCCTCCTCGCGGGGTCGCGCGACGTTCGATTTCTCGGTCGTCGCGGGGAAGGTGACCGAGGTCGAGGTGACGGTGCAACCGGTGAGGGAGGAGGACCGATGACGAGGGCATGGATCGCGCTCCTGGCGGCCGCGCTGGCGCTGGCAGAGGACCCGACGCCGGTGCAGGTGCTCATCGACCCGGGGTTCGAGACGGAGGCCGCGGACGACGCCGCGAGCGGATGGTTCAACCAGGCGTCGGGCACCGATGGCGTGACCTCGGAGCGGCTGGAGGAAGGGGGACGCGATGGGTCCGCCTGCATCCACGTCACGTCCACGGTCGAAGGGGGCGGCGTCTGGGTCTGGCGCCAGCACGTCTCGGACCCGCCGACGCTGCGCTCCTATGGACTCTCCGCCTGGGTGAAGGCCGAGGAGGTCGAGGGCAACGTCATCGTCTGCATCCGATGCGCCGACGAGGCGGGCGAGGTGGTGGGCTTCGGGACAACTCAGGGGACCTGCGACGTCTCGGGCTCGACGGACTGGAAGGAGATCACGTGCGAGTTCGTGCCGCCCGAGGCGACGACGCGGCTGGAAGTCCTCTGCTTCCTGGTCGGGACGGGCGCGTGCTGGTTCGACGACGTGACGCTCACGGCCGGGGAGAAGGCCGAGGCAGCCCCCGCGACCCCGGCGGTGAGCGCGGCGCCCGGCGAGGACAAGCCCGGCGTCTTCCGCCTGCGCGGGATGTACGAGGTCGAGGCGAACGACCGCGCGTTCGAGCCCGTGGTGCTCTTCCCGCTCCCGCTCTCGTGGGGGCCGCAGGTGCCGCTCTCCTGGGAGGTCCGCTCGAACCCGAGCGCGATGGTGAGGACGTGGAGGGTCTACGAGCGGAAGCCCCACGACTGGGTGGCCGAGGTGAGGTTCCCGTCGCTCGAGAAGGGGGACAAGTTCGCGTTGGAGTGGGAGGCGTACGTCCTGTGCGGACCGAGCGCGCCACCGGCGCTGCCCGCGGGCGTGGGGCTCGACCGCCTGAAGGAGGCGCCCGAGGAGGCGCGCCCCTGGCTCGCCTCGACGCGATGCGTGCAGCGCAAGCACGAGCGGTTCAAGTCGATGGCGAAGGAGCTGAGGGAGGGGGCGAAAGACGTCGCAGGCCTCGTCGAGGGGATCCAGGCGAGGCTCGCGGACATCTACGCCCGCCAGGAGGGGCAGGCGAGGGACCTGTCGGCGCTGGAGGCGCTCGACAAGCCGGGCTCGTGCACGAGCTGCGCGAACGTGACGGCGGGCGTGTATCGGGCGTGCGGCGTGCCGGCCAGGGTGCTCTCGGGCTACCCGGTCTGGTCTGGCCCGCTGCAGACGCACTACATCGTCGAGATCTGGCTGCCTGACACGGGCTGGTACGCGGTGGAGTCGACGATGCTCAAGCACCCGTGGCCGCAGTCCCAGCAGCTCGCGGTGTCGCTCGTCTACCCCGAGGACGAGGACGGCTCGGCGGGCCGCTCGTGCGCGGCGGACGGCGTGCCGTACCTTTCGCTCACGGAGGCGCCCGGCAGCGACGGGCGGTTCACGATGAAGGGGGTGATCCCGGGCCGGGAGTGGTGCGACCACGAGGCGGCGCCCGTGCGGGCCTTCCCGAAGGACGACGCGGCGTGGGACGAGGCGCTCACGCTGGCCCGCCGCCATTGGAGGGCGTGGCTTGCCCAGGGTTCAGAGGGCCCGCTCTCCCCCGACGCGTTCGCCTCCCGCCGTCCGCTGGGCCAGGCCGAGTCGCTGGCCGAGCTCCTGCTTTCCCTGGAGCGCCTCACGGTGAAGTGAGCGCCCCTTCGCCTCGCGGGCGGCACGGGGCCTGGCCGCGCCGCCCGCTTGCCCTGAGTGCCCTCTCCCCTACTTCCGCTTCAGCCCCTTCCGGACGTAGCTTGCGAGGAGGTTCGTCAGCCAGCGGATCGACGGGGCCGCCTCCTCGGGCTTCATGCCCATCCCGGAGAACGTGCGGCAGGCCTCCAGCGCCACACGGTGCCACTTTTCCGCTTCACTGCCCTTCCCGTCCTCGCAGATCAGCCTCCCGATGGGCACCTGCAGGACGGTCGCCACCCTCGCCGCGAGCGAGAGCGGCAGGTCGACCTCACCGCGCTCCAGCTTCGAGACGTAGCCGCGGGAGACGCCGATGCGCTCGGCGAGCGCGTCCTGCGTCACCATCGGCCTGAGCGTGCGACGCAGGCGCGTGATCCGCCTTCCGAGGCTCACGGACATAGCGTCGCCCTTGGGCGCCTTCTTGCGCATCGAGGCCCTCTCGCCGTTCCCGGATACGGGACTCATATCCTTTTCCTCCGTGGTCGGAACAGCCGGCGCTTGTGTGTGGTCCGGGGAATCCTGCATCGAGAGGTGTCCCAGGCACGGCCGCCGCGCGAGCCATGCCGAGATCGCCCCCGGATCGACTCCCAGCCCGCGGATGCGGGCCACGGTCTCCAGCACCACGCCGTCCCACCCCGTTGCCCCGTCGCCGACCAGCTCCACCAGCGAGACCCCGAGCAGCCCTGCCGCACGGTCGCAGATGCCGATCGACGGGTCCCGCCTCCCCGACTCGATCTTCTCCAGATAGCTCCGCGAGATTCCGACCTCGTCCGCCATCTGGGCGAGCGTCCATCCGAGGACGCCTCGCCTGAGCATGCGAACCCTCCGCCCGACTTCACCGCGCATGTCCACGTCCTGCCTCCTTGGTCCCTCCCTAAGTGAATATGAGTCTCATAGGCGGACCTTACGTTGCTTAAGAACAAATTCTGGAATTATCGCAACGTCTGGGAGTGAAACGGTCTGGGACGTGAGTTAGCGGGGCTCGCCGGTGAGGAGCCTGAGAATCTCGTCGACCTCCTCGCGCGCGGCCCGGTCGTCGCCGCTGTACGAGGAGACCTGCGCGAGCAGCTCCTCGCGAATGGCCTGCCGGATCCGCGTGGCGCGGACGTACAGGCTGCCTGTGGCCAGGCCGAAGGCGCGCGCGGCGACCTCCGCCGCGGGGCGCTGCGCGCACAGGACCCATTCGCGCAGGATGCGGCGGGAGGTGTCGTCGGTCTGGGCCTGAAGCCGCGCTTCCACCGCCGCGATGGCGTGAGAGAAGACACGGCGGGCCCACTCGACGTCGAACTCACGGTCCGGGTCGAGCGAGACGGGGTCGACCGGCTCGTGGTCGGTCCCCTGGATGCGGAGGAACGGGATGGCCCCGTGCTCCGGCCTCGCCGCCGCCTCGCGGTGCTCCCCGATCCGGTGGTTCTTGAGGCAGACGAGGAGGAAGTTCCTCAGACGTCCCTTGGAGGGGTCGTACTGGCCGAGCATCGGGCCGTCGAGCCCCTTCAGGAAGAAGTCCATGAGGAGGTCGAGGGCGTCCTGCTTGTTGTTCCCCTTCCGGCGCAGCCACCTGTAGAGCGGCGGCCAGTAGCTCCGGAAGAAGCGCTCCCACGCCTCGCGGTACCCCGGGCGGCCGGGGCTCGCCGCGAGCTGGAGAAGCGAGATCCGCGTGCTCGGGAACGTTGAGGGCGCGTTGTCTTCGGTCGGGTCCATGCTGCGTCAGGGAAGTCTATGCCGGAGGCCGCCTCCGCGCAAGCCGGCGGCGCCACGTCATCGACCCTGCCCGAGATCGGCGAGCCGCTTCAGGGCCGCGGGCGCCACGGAGGCGAGCTCGGCATGTCCCACGAGCTCGCGCTCGATCCACCGCCGGGCAGCCGAGGTCACCCCGATGCTGTCGCCGGGCTCGCTCCTCCGGTAGGCCTCCACGTCGCGAACGATCTCCTCCATCCTGCCCCGGGCATCGACGGGGACCGGAAGGGCCAGCAGGCACTCCGCACGCGCGCCGTAGGAGGGACCGTCGTCCGGCCTCTCCGCGAGGACCCGCGTGTAGTCCCCGATCGCACCCTCCAGCTCGCCGAGGCGACGGAGGATCTGGGCACGCTGACCGAGCACGCCCACGTCCCCCGGGGCGAGTCCGATCGCGCGGTCCGCATGCCCGCGCGCCGCGCGCAGCTTCGCGATCACCTCCGCGTCGGACCAGCCGTGTCCGTCGTTCTCGGCTTTCCGCTCCGCGGAGATGAACGCCTGCGAGGCCCGTTTCGCTTCCTCGGCCGCCTCCGCACGCTCCTGCCCGCTCCGGTGCTCGCGGAGCCCGTACGCGACAGCGACGACGACGAGAACCACGGCCGCGAGCGCCGCGGCAAGACGCGCGGCGTGCCTCCGGATCTTCTTTCTCGCCCAGTAGGCCGGCGTCAGTCGCGTTGCGGAGACCGGCTCGCCGTCCAGCCAGCGGCGGAGGTCCTCCGCGAGGGCCCCCGCGTCCAGGTACCGTCGCGAGGGCTCCTTCTCCAGGCACTTCGTCGTGACGGCCTCGAGGTCCTCCGGGATAGACGGGTTGCGCGCACGGAGCGGCGGAGGCTCCTTCGTCAGGATGGAGACGAGAAACTCCGACCCGCTCGTCCCCTCGTACGGGAGCTTCCCGCTCAGCCGCTCGTAGAGCATCACGCCGAGGGCGTGAACGTCGGTCCAGGGACCGATCCGGTCGACCTGTCCTGAGGCCTGCTCCGGGGCCATGTAGGCGTACGTCCCCATCACCTGGCCCTCGCTCGTCAGGTCGGTGGAGGCGCCGAGGTCCCGCACGAGGCCGAAGTCGGCGACCTGGGGCTCCCCGTCCGGGCCGACGAGGACGTTCTCGGGCTTGACGTCGCGGTGAACAAGCCCGTTCGCGTGGGCGTGGGCGAGGCCGAGAGCGACCTTGCGGAGCATGGAGACGACGCCCCGCGCGTCGCGGGGGGCCTCCGCGGACCACCGGCGCAGGGTGGTCCCCTCCACGAGGTCCATCGAGAAGTACCACGTCTCGCCCTCGTGGCCGAACTCGTGCACCTGAAGGAGGTGCGGATGCTTGCCGAGCCGGGCGAGCGCGGTGGCCTCCCTTCGGAAGCGCTCCATCCGCTCCGCCTCGTCGGCGCCTCGTCCGACGCGGATCACCTTGAGCGCGACCTCGCGGCGGAGGCGCGAGTCGAGGGCGCGATAGACGGTCCCCATCCCGCCCTGCCCGATCGGCGCAAGGAGCTCGTACGGCCCGAGCCTCGTCGGGCCCACGCCCGGGACGGCGCCGCCGGCCTGGACGGTCGGCAGCTCTCCCAGAACGACCTCCGGCGCAGCGAGGTCTGCGAGCATCTCTCCCGCGGCCCGGGCGAGCCCGGGCGGTCGCGGCGTTGTCCACGCGGCGTTGTCGCGAGAGGGGTCCATCGAGGGGCTCCGACGCGGCGCAGTCTATCCTTGGGTCTGAGACTGCGCAAGCCCGCCGCAGGGCCGAGTCGCCTACGGAAGCGGCTCGATTTCCGGTGCGTCAGGAGGGGTGAGGAGGGGCCTCGCCTTGCGGGCGAGCTCGCGAGCCATCTCGCGCGCGGCGGCCGCCCGGACCTCCTCGCGCGCGGAGAGCGCGGCGCGGTAGATCGAAACCTGCCACTCCCGGAGCTGCTCGGGCGTCTTCTTGACGAGCACGTCCCGTACCTGGCTGCGGACGAGGAGCGTCTTCGTCGTGTCCGTGAAGCGCATCGGGCGCATCTGCCTCGGCAGCCCGATGCGGACCGCGAGGAGCGGGTCGTCCGGCTCGTCTGTCGGCGAGAGCGCGGCCACCGGCACGCGATGAGCCCGGAGCATCTTCCGGACCATGTAGACGTCGTCGTCCTGCTCCACGAGGAACACGTCGGCGATCGACGCCTGGCGCATCGCGTCCACGTCGTCGTGCGTCAGGGACTCCCCCGCTTCCCGCAGGACCTCCCCGCATTCGTGGAGGATCGTGTACGGAAACTCCCGCGTCTCGGGAAGCTCGGCGACGGCGATCTTGATCATGCGGTGCCCGGAGGCAACCTCCCCTACCTCTATAGATCGGCAGGAATGGAATCCGCCTTCACTTCCGCGTGCCGGTCCGACATAATCTCCGCCGGCAAAAGCGAGATGCGACATGGCAGGCGACGCCGATCTCTCGTTCGGTCAGGTGGCGATCAAGGCGGGGCTGCTCCGCGATCAGGACGTCCGCGCCGCGCTCGCCGAGCAGGCGACGCTCCGGGGCAAGGGCCAGGCGGCCACGATCGGGGAGATCTGCCAGAGGCGGCAGCTCCTGACGTCGCGCCAGGTCCAGCGGATCCTCCTCGCCCAGGAGTTCTACCGGATGAGGCAGGCGGACGAGCTGCTCGCGGCCATCCTCGAGAAGGAGGGGGTCGTCGGGCCGGACGAGCTCCGTGTCGCCCTCGACGAGCAGATGGAGCTGTACACGTCCGAGGACCGCATCCCGCAGCCGCTCGGCGAGATCCTCGCCGGGATGGGCATCCTCGACGCGGATCGGCTCCGCGAGATCCAGGAGCGGCGGAAGGAGCTCCGCCCCGCCAGCTCCGACAAGAGGACCGACATGGTGCCCGCGGTCGGCGCGCCGGCCCAAGTCGCGCGGCCGAAGGGGTGGCTCGTCGTGGAGCTCGGCCTCGGCGAGGGAAAGGTCTTCCCGATCGCGGGGAAGGCCCTCCTCGGACGGCAACCGACGAACGACATCCCCGTGGACGACCCGCGCGCCTCGCGGCAGCACGCGCAGATCTGGCACGACTCCAACGACGATCGCCTGTACGTCCTCGACCTGAACTCCCCCAACGGGACGTTCCTCAACGGGATGCAGATCCGGGGCCAGGCGCCGCTCTCGCCGGACGACCGCCTCCAGATCGGCGACACGATCTTCCGCTTCACCGACGCCCAGCCCTCGCAGCCGCAGACCGGGCCGAGCCCGTTCGTGCGCCCCGGGATTCCGACGCAGCGCAAGTCGCCGACGCTCCACGAGGGGCTGCACGCCGTCACCGACGCCATCCCCCTCGGCGCGGTCGTCCCCGAGGCCCAGGTCCCCGACCTCTCGCGCGAGGTCAAGACCCAGCTCAAGCAGCTCGTCGACCTGCGCCTGACGGGCCAGATCGGCCAGGAGGAGTACGACAATCGGCGACGAGAGCTCCTGGAGCGGCTGTGACTTCACACCGGCGACCCTGGCCCGTATAACACTCCCTTTCCATCCCCAGGAGCGTTCCATGCGACGCGCGATCGTCCTCTTCCTCATCACGTCCGCGGCCCTCGCCCAGGACCTCGCGGTCCACGAGTTCTCCCTCGACAACGGGATGAAGTTCCTCGTCGTCGAGCGGCACGACTCGCCGCGCGTCTTCGGTGCCGTGATGTTCCGCGTGGGGTCGGTCAACGAGCGGCCTGGGATCACGGGCCTCTCCCACTTCCTCGAGCACATGATGTTCAAGGGGACCCACGTCCTCGGCATCACCGACATCGAGGCGGACGGGATGTACAACGGGCTCATCGAGTCGGCCTGGGAGGAGATCCGCCGGGGCCGCGTCCAGGTCGAGGAGAAGACGAGGAAGGGCCAGCCCGTCCCCGAGGGGCTTACGAAGCGCGTCGCGGCGTGGACTGAGTTCTTCGAGCAGCTCTCGAAGGACCAGAAGGCGATCATCGTGAAGGACGACCTGTGGGAGCGCTACATGCGCAACGGGGGGACCTCCCTGAACGCGAGCACGGGCGAGGACTCGACGCAGTACTTCGTGGAGCTCCCCGCGAACAAGCTCGAGCTCTTCTTCTGGCAGGAGAGCGACCGGATGACGGACTGCGTCTGGCGGGAGTTTTACAGCGAGCGCGAGGTCGTCAAAGAGGAGCGGCGCCTCTCGGTGGAGAGCACGCCGACGGGGCGGATCAACGAGGCGTTCGAAGCGATGTTCTGGGAGGCGCACCCGTACTCCTGGCCCGTGGTGGGGTGGATGAGCGACCTGGACAACTTCACGCCCGCGGACATGGAGGAGCACTACCGCACGTACTACGCCCCGAACAACGCGGTGGCCGTGTTCGTCGGGGACGTCGACCCGAAGCGGGTCGAGGAGCTTGCGCAGCAGTACTTCGCGCGGATCCCGCGCGGGGCGAAGACGCCTCCGCCGGTGGCCACCAAGGAGCCCGAGCAGGTCGGCGAGCGGCGGATGGCCGCCGAGGCCGACGCGCAGCCGTCGATCCAGGTCCAGTGGCACACCGTGGCGGCGAGGCACGCGGACGAGCCCGCCCTGTCGGTGCTCGAGGGTGTCCTCAAGGGGAAGTCGGGGCGGCTCTACAAGCGGCTCGTGCTGGAGAAGCAGGTGGCGCTGGAGGCGGGCGCGGAGACGGACCACCGCCGATGGGCCGGCGCGTTCGCGATCACGGCGAAGCCGAAGGAGGACGTTGACCCGGCCGAGGTGGAGCGGGAGGCCCTCGCGGTCCTCGAGGAGCTGAAGGCCCAGCCCCCGACCGAGGAGGAGGTCCAGAAGGCGAAGAACCAGCTCCTGGCGCGCATGGTCCAGTTCATGCGGTCGAACATGGGGATGGCGTTCATTGTGGGGCGCTCGGAGCTCTCGGGGTCGTGGCGCGACGTCAAGTCGCAGCTCGACGCGGTCCAGAAGATCACGCCCGAGGAGGTGAGCGCCGTCGCGAAGAAGTACCTCACGGCGCAGGGGCGGAACGTCCTGTGGGTCCGTCGGAAGGGGGCCGACCCGAACGTCGACCCGGAGACGGCGATGGTCGAGAAGGCCCTCAACCAGATCAAGGGGATGTGGAGCGACATCAAGGACCCGGCGATGAAGCAGACCATCCTCCAGCAGGCGAGGCAGAGGCTGGGAGAGGTGAAGAACGCGGAGCTGAGGAAGAAGGCCGAGGACACGCTCAACGAGCTGGAGAAACAGTAATGAGGCCGTTCATCGCGATCGCCCTGACCCTCGCCGCGACGGCGTGGGCAGACTCCCCGAAGCACCCGGACGGGCTGACGTACCCGCCGCTCGACTACCGGCCGCCCCGTCCGGAGGACTTCCGGACGACGCTGTCGAACGGGGTCGTGGTCTTCATCGCGGAGGACCACGAGCTGCCGACGCTCGACGTGCAGGCCATCGTCCGGGTGGGGACGCACCTCGACCCCGAGGGAAAGGAAGGGCTCGCCTCGGCCGTCGGGGACCAGATGCGGAACGGGGGGACCGAAGGGATGGCGCCCGCGGACCTCGACGGCCGCCTGGCGTTCCTGGCGGCGACGATCGGCTCCCAGGTCGAGCTGGCGAAGGGGCAGGTGACCCTCTCATGCCTCTCGAAGGACGGGGACGAGGCGCTCAAGCTCTTCGCGGACGTGCTCCGCAGGCCCCGATTCGACGAGGCGCGGATCGGGCTCTACAAGACCGAGACGCTGACGAAGATGAAGGGACGTAACGACCGGACGTCGGGCATCGAGGACCGGGAGTGGGACCGGTTGATGTACGGGAGCCACCCGGAGGCGCGCCTGGCGACGAAGGCCTCGATCGAGGGGCTCACGAGGCAGGAGCTCCAGGACTTTCACGCGAGGCACTTCACGCCCAGGAACGTGATCCTCTCCGTCGCGGGGGACTTCAAGCGGGAGGAGATGCTCGCGAAGCTGGAGGAGGCCTTCCGAGGGTGGGAGGCCCGCGGGGAGACGGCGAGTTCGATCCCGGTGCCGACGAGCGAGCCGGTTCCGGGCGTCTACATGCTGCCGAAGCCAGGCGTGAACCAGGGGAGGGTCTCGATCGGGCACCTGGGGATCCAGCGGACGAACCCGGACCACTACGCGACGACGCTGCTCAACTACATCCTCGGCGGGGGGAGCTTCACGAGCCGGATCACGGGGCGGGTCCGCTCGGACGAGGGGCTGGCGTACAGCGTGAACAGCCGGTTCCAGCCGGGGACGTACTACCCGGGGACGTTCCGGATCGCGTTCCAGTCGAAGAGCGAGACGTGCGCGTACGCGGCGAAGCTGTGCGTCGAGGAGATGAGGAAGGCGATCGAGGGGGGCGTGACGGAGCAGGAGCTGTCGGGGGCGAAGAGCTACTACGTGGAGAGCTTTCCGAACCGCTTCGCCTCCAAGAAGGACGTCGTGACGACCTTTGCCGACGACGAGCTGACGGGGCGGGAGAAGGGGTACTACGAGCGCTTCCGCGAGAACGTGGAGAAGGTGACGCTCGACGACGTCAAGAGGGTGGCGAAGGAATACCTGCACCCGGACAAGCTGGTGATCGTCGTCGTGGGCGACCTGGACGCCATCAAGAAGGGCGATTCCGCGCACCCGGCGACGTTCGAGGAGCTGGGCCCCTGCGCCGAGCTGCCGCTTCCGGACCCCTTTACGCTCCAGCGGTGACGCGCTATAGTGGGGTCGACATGGGAATCATCATTGAGAAGCTGCGGGTCGTCGGACGCAAAGGAGAGCGGACCTTGTCCGCGCTCTTCGATACTGGGTCCTCTCACTCACTGATCCGTGAGGATGTCGCTCGCGAAATCGGGGAGATTGTGGATCTTCCCGAGCCGAAGCGGTACGAGCTCGCTGTCGGCACCTTCGTGGCTCGAGAGGCCATCTTCGCCGACATCGTCATTGATGGGAAGCGCCTCACGGCCGCTCTCAAGGTGGTCCGTCACCCTACGGAGGAGCTGGTGATCGGGGTCGACTTCATGCGGACATGGAGCTTGCGTCTCGATCCGAAGAACCACCAGTTCATCCTCAACCCGAGGGCTTTGAAGCTCAAGGCCGTCGGCATGCGCGTGCCGCGGTCTCAGCGCCAGCATTGAACGGCGGCTGCGGCGCCTCCTCCGCCCATGCGATGCAGGAGGCGACGAGGAGCACGAGACCGCGGGCTATCGTGCGAGGGGCCATTCCCGCTCCTGGAACGCGCCAGCCTTCCATGCGAACGACCGCGCGCCTCGCGGGCCGTCCTCCCAATCGACGATCCAGCCGATCTCCTGGCCGTAGGGCTCTCCGAGGGCGCCGGCGTTCAGGCACGGGACTCCTTCGTAGACGTCCGTCCCCCACGACTCGTGGATGTGGCCGCAGAGGAGGAGCTTCGGGCGCGTCCGAACCAGCCACTCGGCCACGGCACGGCTCCCGACGGGCGTTCCTCCCTTGAGCCTGTCGAGCTTCGACTCGTGGGGAGGCGCGTGCGAGAGGAAGATGTCCAGCTTGGGCGCGTCCCTCAGGCAGACGACGAGGCGGCGCTCGGCCTGCTCGTCCGTCCACTCGTAGGGGAACCCGAAGAGCGCCGGCCCGGCGCCTCCGAAGCCGAAGACCTTGAGGCCCGCGACGTCGACGACCTTGCCGTCGGCGTTGGTGGCGTCCACGTCGGCCGGCGGCTCCGGCAGGTCGTGGTTGCCCGGGACGAAGACGAGCGGGCATCTGAGCGCCTCGCGGGCCCCGGAGACGACCTGGCGGACGGAGTCGTGGTGCGGCCCCCTCCCTTCGCGATAGGGTGGATCGATTCCGATGTCGCCCACGAGGACAGCGAGGTCGGGCTTCTGGGCCGCCAGCGGGATGAGCACGCTCGACAGCCTCGCCACGTTCCCGTGGACGTCACCGATGACCGCGATGCGCTTCATTGTTGTTTCCGCCCTACCGTCGGCCCCGAGCACCGATCTCGTATTGCCGCGCCCTCGCCTCCAGGTCGTTTGGATCGAGCGAGACGGCCTTACCGAAGGCCTGCTCAGCTTCTTCCAGCCTCCCGTCCGCCTCCAGCGCGCGGCCGCGCACCTTCCAGGCCAGGGCACAGTGCGGGTCGACCTTCAATGCGCGGAGGGAAGCCGCGTTCGCTTGCGCAACGTGTTTCAGCTCGAAAAGGGCCCGCGCGCGCAGCGCGTGCGCCTCCGCGCGCATCGGCTGGAGGAAGACGACCTCGTCGAGCGCCTGAAGCGCCTTGGCGTGGCGCCCGAGGGCCAGCAAAACGAGGCCCCTCGCGTCCAGAAGCGCTGTCCGGTCGAGGTGGGGGTAGACGTCCGTGAGCGAGGGGTCCTCGCGCCACGCATAGTCCAGGGTCACTTCGCTCAATGGGATGGAGAGCCTGCGCGAGGCTTCCTGCAGGTCCCCCCGCCCCAGGGCGCAAAGCGCCGCTTCGATCGGATCATCCACCTCGGCGGCCAGGGCCGAGGCTTCCTCGATTCGACCGAGTGCGCGCAAGGCGCGGCACCTGGCGCCTGCGATGGATGGATCCGCACCCACGAGGACCGTCAGGGCCTCCGCCGCGCGCCCGCCTGCGACAAGCACGTCTCCCAGGAGCGCCACCGAGACCGCCGAGAGGTCGAGTTGAGCCGCGTCGCCGGCGTCTTCGAGCGCCTCGTCGAGTCGGCCTGTCTGGAGCAGGAAGGACGCGCGGACGCGCAAGTACTCGGGGCGATCCCGCGCGAGGCGGACGGCCGCGTCGTAGTCGGCTTGCGCTGATTCAAGGTCGAACAGGTCCTCGTGGATCCTCGCACGAAGGAGCCGAACGCCGGGTGCGCTCTTGAGGAGCGCGACGGCCTGGTCCGCCCGATTCAGCGCCTCGAGGAACGAGCCCTGCGCCTCGAGCGCCTCCGCCTCCCGCGCCAGGGCGAGCCCCCTGCAGGGTGTCCTGGCGGCGAGCTGCAGCAACGCCTCCTCCCCTCCCTTGCGCCACCAGGGAGAGCCTGCGCACGTCGATCGCGCTCCTTGCTTCGATCGATCTGACATGGTGGGCTCTGGCAGCAGATCCCGGCCGTAGGTCGGCCATCGGGAGAGCCACCAGTTCACCTCCCACGATTGGATCGAAGCGTGAAGGGTAGTCGTCTCCCATGTCTTGGGTGACAACATCTGGGTCACGCGCGCAGATTGGAGCTTCGTCACGGTCCTCAGCGACGTCGGGGAGGAGAAACCGATCCGAATCAGGCGACGAGTCCACGCGACCATCGATCCGCCGGACGGCAGCGCCGTGCTCCCTTCAAGGATCTTCTTCAAATCGCTCGATGAGTATTCTCGGTCAAGGCTCGGTTCGAATGGGCCGATCGCGCACAAGCTCCAGCGGATCTCGTGGCGCAGGCGCGCCATCTCCGAATCTCGCGCCGCCTCCCTCTCCACGAACAGCCCGCCGTCCGTGACGCACCACCGATCCAGAAACATTGGCAGGAGGATGCGCAGCCGCACGAGGTGGGCATCGTGCATCCCAGGCTCGGCCGCGATGGCGTCCTCCAGGTGGGCGAGGACCACGTCCTCGGGCATGTCGCCGAGTTCGGCCGCCAGGGCGGCGTGGAGGTGCGCCTCGGCGAAACGCGGGTTCGCGCATGTCGCCTCCATCGCCAGTTTCCTCGCAATCCTCGCGCATCCCGCCCGATCGGGGTCGCTAGGCCGGGCATTCCAGGCACAGCGCAGGAACTCCTGGGCGCGCCCGAGCAGCACGTCCTCGCTCGTGGACGGTGCCCCCGGCCCCATGCCATTGGCTTCGATCAGGTAGCTCTGCAGGCGAAGGCCCCCCACGACTGTCAGCCCGGCGGCAATAACCCCCATCACGGCGATGCGCCGATACGGCGGCCGTGGGGCTCGGGGCCTCTCGGCCTCCGGCTTCTCCTCCTCTTCGTATCCGTGTGAATCCGTGTCCATCTGTGGATCGTCAAACCACAAAGAGGCCCACCGGGTGCGCGCGATGTTCGGGGAGAATCGCGCCGGCGCGCGTCCGGCCCAGGTGGTAGGTGATCACCTCCGCGTAGACGTCCCGAAAGTCGGTCGTGTGGGCGAGGTCGCGCTGCTCGACGAGCCTGTCCTTGGCGAGACCCGGCCAACGGCCATGCACGCGGCCCCCGAGTACCCCTCCGCCGATGAGGAAGAGGCAGTTCCCGTGGCCGTGGTCGGTGCCTCCGGTGCCGTTCTCCTCCCCCGTACGGCCGAACTCGCTCGCGATCAGGACGAGCACGTCGCGCATCCGCGCACCCATGTCCGCCGTGAACGCCGCACACGCCTCCGAGAGCTCTTTCGCGAGGTTCGCCTGCTGCCCCGCCACGCCTCCCTGGTCCTGGTGCGTGTCCCAGCCCCCGATGTCCGTCGAGATCACCTCCACGCCGACGTCGCTCTTCAAGAGCTGCGCCGCCTGACGGAGGCGCCCCGCCAGCCCCGTCTGAGGGTACGCCGCACCGTTCTCGGGTGCGTACGCCGCCGGATCCAGTTCGCGGAGGGCCTCGATCCCCGAGAGCGTCCCCTGCCCCGTCTCCGCGAGGCCTCGCTCCCTCT